>CAYODE010000025.1:0-31657 GCA_964402685.1 uncultured Aestuariivita sp.
AGGCGGAGGTGTTCATGCGCGCCTATGTGTACGAACCACGACAAATGCGGCAGGAATACCTGGCTTCCGAGCTTGAAGGCGTTGAAATAACGCCCACTTTTGTTGACGAAGACTTCTTCACATCAGGCAAGGATCGGCTTTCTTCACAAGTGGAAAGTTCAGACGCTATCCTTCTGGGTGAAGATGAAAAGACGTATTCCTTGATCCGAAACGTACGTCGTTCTGGTCTCGATAGCCCTCTTATTGTTCTCAAAGACTTCCGCAATGCGCGGGACACATCCGCCGCTCTGGACCAAGGCGCGGATGACGTGATCATTCAACCGATCCGCGGCAATGAGCTTTTGTCGCGCATCAATTCGATCATCCGACGGGCGCACGGCCATTCGTCGGAGTCGGTCGTTGTTGGTGAGTTGGTTGCCTATTTTGACGGACGCGACCCAACTGTTGCTGGATCTACCATTCGTTTGTCCAAGCGTGAGCATGCTATTTTCCTGCACCTTGCGTTGAATTCGCACAAAGTGGTGACAAAGAATGCAATCTACGACGCGGTTTATGGAGCCAGCCTTGATCAACCATTCGACAAGGTGATCGATGTCTACATCTGCAAACTGCGCAAAAAGTTTGCGGCCGCCTCGCAAAGCGGATTTCAATATATTGAAACCGTACATGGGCGCGGCTATCGGTTGAGCACTCCGCCAGAGATGCAGAACATCCATGAAGCGGATGCGGTTGCTTATCAGCAGACCTTGAACAAGTCTGTCAACGAGCGCGCTTACAGGTAATTGAGCAACGACAGTGAATTCAGCTGCGCCGTGACTTCATACGTCGCGCGCAACTGCGTTTCCAGCGCTGTCATCCGCGTGGCTGCCTCATATGGGTCAACCTCTTCCAACGCAGCAAGTTGGGTCACGTTGACATTTGAAACCGCTTCCAGACGCCGTTGAGCCGTCTCGACAGTTTGTTGCCTGAAGCCGATCTCAGCAGAGATATTCAAGACTTCCAACGACCCATCGCCCAACACTTTTGTTACTTCGTCCATCCAAGCGACATAAACATCGCGATCCGCGATCTCGGTCACATCAAAGGCTGCCAACATGGCGAGGCCCTTAATGACCTCACGGAATGGTTCATCATTGGCTTGCAGACCGTAATCGAGTTCTAGCCCCGGCTCAATCCGAGCACTGATGCGTGAATTGGGAACACCGGATCCATCCAATTCGGGCGTACCGCGATAGAACGTAGATTCAAAATTCTCATTCGGATTGGCCGACGTTGAGGAGAAAACTGCATCAAGATCCGCCATAATTTGTGTAATGTCTGCAAGCGTTGCGGGCGGTCCTGATATGATCGAGTTCACTACCCCTTCTGGCGACAGCCCTGTGTCTGGATTTACCTCGGCATACGGGATCAAAGGCGCCGCTCCGCTCTCCGTGCCGCCAAAAAGCGCTTCACCCCCAAAACTGACATTCAATTGCGAAATGGTAATTTCCAGGGCCGTTCTGGCTTGAAGTTGTATTGTATCTGCCCCGGCAAGCGGCAAGGACGCATTCGCGAGAACCGGCTCCAGAACATCTGTGACCTGCGCGCGGATTGCGTCAACGGAATCAAGCTGAACCTGAAGCCTGCCTTGCAAAAGCGAGTTGCTTTTCATGTAGGCTTGAGTTTCTTCTTCGCGGGTTCGAAGTGTCAGCGTACCGGCAGCCTGCGGTCCAAGATCGATATAGACGTCGGCCCGCCTGCCCGTAACAACCTCCTTGGCAGCTTGTTGCAAAGACACAGTCGTTCTTGAAATCAGATCTCTGTTCATCTGATTGAATTGCAGTGTCGATATGCGTCCAACCGTCATGCTCATGTTATGTCCCTCAGAACGCCGTCAACAGAGTATCAATTAGACCAAGAACGGTCGTCAAAACCCGCGAATTCGCTGCGTAGCTTTGCTGGATCATCTGGAGATCCTGCATTTCTTCGTCGATGTTCACACCTTCGAAGGATTCCCGCGAGGCATTGACGATTTCCGCTGTGGATCGTGCCGCGAGGGCCAACTCTTGGCTCCTCGCCCGTTCGTTACCTTGCGACGCGACCATCTGCGCGGCAAAATCCGCGACTGTGACAGTACTGTTTATCCCAGTGCCGGCAGCTGGGTTGGCTGGCAGCTGTAACGCGTCAATATACGCTTGGATCTGTACGTTATCGCTTGGCGCACCTTCACTTGCTGCACCCAGGCCATCGCGAACGCGCCAGAACTCGGCACCAGTGGACTGTTTAAGGACATCATTCACATCGATGCGCGAGGCGAGAAACTCGAGGTTGGCAGGATCATAGGCGGAGCCGCCATCTGTGAAAAACCCAGCCTGACCGGCAGACAATGAGCTGTCGGCGTTTTCAAACGTTGTGATCAAGCTCCTCGCATATTCGTCGAGCTGAAGTTGAAAACGCGGGATGATATCTCGCTTAAGCTCTAATAGGCCTGCAAGGCTTCCTTCATTGATGCCGCGTACCGTTGGCTTGTTCGGCGTGATGTCCTGGTTGCCTGCACGCAGCGTGCCATCCGATGGATCGAATGTGATGTCCTGCATCTGCGTGCGCTCGACAAGCGCAGCACCACCTGAGGTGAACAGATTGAGCGATCCATCCGTATTGTAGTAGACTCTAACATCGATAATGCCTGAAATCTTGTCGATGAGCCCGTCAATCTGATCCCCGAACTGGGCCGCTTCCGGAGTGCCCCGGCCAGCTTCCAACATACGCCCATTCAGCTTGGCCAGTTCATAAAGGGACTGGTTGAGCTCAGAGACCTCGTACCGGATTTCCATATCGACATCGCTGCGCACAGCCGACAGCGTTTCACTCGCGCCCCGGATAGAGCGAGCAAGATCTTCTCCAGCCAAGATGGTCCCTAGCTGTGCCTCGGTCGAGGCCGGCATGTTTACCAGCGTTGTGAGGCTGGTGTTGAACTCCGAGAACTTCTCAGCCGGGGACAACCCATCACCCGGCTGTCCAAGATAGACGGTGTAATTGTTCAGCGCTTCGTAAATCGCTTCGTGTCGCGCTTGTTTTCCTATCTCATTGCGCGACATTCGAGTGAGCGATGCGTCAACCTCTCTCCGGATCTCTCCGATTATGGGTCCGGACGACGCTCCAAACCCGCTGACCGTCATCGCTCTACGGCGGGTATATCCCTCCGTCGAAGAGTTAGCGACATTTTCTGCCGTCACGCGCGAAAGGGTTTGCGTTGTCTGCAAACCCATCGACGCCGCGTTGATCGCGCCTGTAATACTCAAAACGTCACCTCCGAAAGAAGATCAGGTGAATTACCGTTTCAGACGGGTGGTTTCCTCCATCATCTCATCAACTGTTGTGACCACCTTTGCGTTTGTGGTGTACGCGCGCTGCACTTTGATCAACTCTGTCAGTTCTTGCGCGACATCAACGTTCGATCCTTCAAGGGCGCCGGCGATAACCGAACCCGCGTTTGCCGAACCGGCCCTTAGCGCCTGAAACTCACCGCTTTCCCCGGAGAGGGAGTAGGCGTTACCGCGCGTTTCGACCAAGCCAAATGGGTTTTGCACTATAGAAAGCGGAATTTCGTAAAGCGGTCGCCGGTTACCGTTGGTGAAGACGCCATATAGGATACCTTCCTCGATCTCTGTCCGCGCGAGAGAACCAGTGCTTGATCCATCTTTGTCAAATGTCTGCGAAAAATCGCCGGTAAACTGACTGATGCCGTCAAACTGGTTCGGCGTTCCCAGTGCGACGTCAAAGGTTTGAACAGATCCGCCGTTATCCACAGTCAGTGTCGCTATGCCAGTCGCCGGATCGAAAGCAAACGCTGACGGCGCAACGGCGCTGGAGGTTACACCGCTATACGCAGAAGGCGAACCTGCCTCGGGGCCGGAGTCGTTAAAGTTAACGGTCACAGATCCAAGGTCATTGCTATTGTTGTCACGGATCGTGATGTTCCACTCGTTCGGGTTAGCGGTGGCTTGATATTCAAACTGAACCCGTTGAGACGCGCCCAGCGGCGTAAAGAACTCGGTCGATGACACAAACGGCGCCCCGGGCGTTGCCAGTCCGGATTCCTGCGCTGGCAGGTTGCCAAACACCGACATCGTCGATGTTGCGCTTGCCGACAGGCTGATGTTGCCGATGTTGACAGTTTCCATCTGCGTGAACGTGCTGCGATCTACGTCAGGAAAGGTGCCATCTGGATTGAAGGGGTATCCGGCTAGATAGTATCCCGCCGCATTCACCAAGTCGCCATTTGCGTCCGGTAGAAACGACCCGGCCCGCGTGAGCAAATAATTCGATTCGCGTGTTTCGTTGGGGTTTTTAGTTACATTGAAGAACCCATCCCCACTGATCGCCATATCCAACTCGGCCAAGGTCGAGATCAAGCCACCCGCCTTGTCCATGTCGATCTGATCTTCTGCGATCACCGACAAGACGCCTGATTGACCCGTTGACGACGCGGTCGTTGTCACCATCTGTGCAAAACCACGCCGATAACCGACCGTGTTTGAGTTTGCGATGTTTTCGGAAATGCCACCTACCGCTTTGGCATTCGCATTAAGACCGGACACGCCGGTTTGAAACGCGCTAGAGATGCTCATTTTGCCTGAACCCTTCTGCCTCTTGTTTTTTTATTACCCTGACCTTAACGCAGCCGAGTTTAAAAGAAGTTTAAATTCAATGCCTATCTTACTTAAATCCTTGCAAGATTACCGAATTCATTGAAAAATCTTACTATGAAGCAAGGAAAGGATGTTTTTCTGAATAATTTCATATGGTTGAAGCGATATTTTTCCTTGGTGTAGTTTTTAAGCCAAGTGTTCAATGTGGTGCCGAACCGACACGTCGAACTGTCGTATCGAACGCTTCAACGGCCCAATAGTTTAACGCCCGGTAAACAACTGGCCCAAAACCGGAGAAGCTGACGCCAATCGCGCAACAATGTCGGTCACTTGCCTATATTTTGCCACATTCCAGAAATAATCAAATTTGCAAGAGCGGTACATGCCACGTCACCCGGTCGTTTGTGACGAGCAAGGTTGAGTAAAAAATGAGAATTCTTTCTGTCGACGACGATCCAGTCTTTTTGCAGGTCATCCGGTCCGAGCTGAATGACCTTGGATACAAAGATGTCCATCAAGTTTCTTCCGGGGCTGAGGCTTTGGAACTTGTGAGAACATCGGAAGAGGACTTTGACTGCTGTCTACTCGACATCGACATGCCGGGCATGACCGGCGTCGAGCTGTGCGCCAAACTCCGCGAAGAGCCGCGCACCCAAGACAAACCCATCATCATGGTCACTTCCCGTGCGGAGATGGAGAGCGTGGACCGCGCGTTTTCCGTCGGTGCAACGGACTATCTAAACAAACCTTTGAACAAGCGTGAGCTGCGCGGACGGCTCAAGAGTACGGAAGCTCTGGCGATCGAACGAGCCAAGAAAGCTGCAGACATTGCAGCGGGTTACGGGGACGCCAAGTTCGATATCCAAGAGGCCATACGCTTGGATCCTTCTGCTGGTTGCATCGACTATGTCGCAATCCAGAACTTTATCCTCAAATTGGGCTCAATGCAGATGTTCAATCGCGTCACGTTGGGCATTCATATCCAAAACTTCCAAGACATTTACGTGGCGAACGACTCAGACGGGATTCGGGACACGTTAACGGATGTCGCCGAAATGATTGTGGACGCTTTGGGCAGCCGCCCAAAGGTCATGTCCTATGCCGGGTCAGGCGATTTTGTTGTGATCATGAGCCGCATACCGACCGTGGACTCAGAAGAGATTTCATCAAGCATGGCGCTATCCTTGGGCATGCTAGGTGACTGGTACAGCAGCTTTGGGGACATAACCCCAACAATCAAAATCGGCGAACCTATCAGCCGAACACTGCTGTCCTTCTTTGCACCCGACGAAGTTTTGGATCAAGCGATAGACAGCGCGCGCGCATCGGAGCGCCAAATCAGCTACCAGCCCGAAGGTGTCATGCGCAAGACGGGATCCACAGGCAAAGCGTTGTCCTGGAAGTTTTAACATCGAAAGAGCAAACCGATGAACGCACAATCAGACACATCTGACATGATGGCCGCTCTAAGGGCGTCCTATCTTCAAAAGCTTCTGGATCGTTTGATCGTCATCGAAAATGCATCGGTTCAGCTTGACGAGACATCAAGCGACGAAACGGCAATCGGCCTCATCCGGCGGGAATGTCACAAGCTTTCTGGTGTCTCTACATCTTTAGGGTTTCCAGATATCGGCGAGGTCGCAACAGAAATCGACTGTGCCATTACTTTGGAAAACAAACCCTGGTCGGAGCTACGTGACCGCGTAGAAGATTTGCTCGACCTCATGGAAGAGCAGTTGGACTAAGCTACCCTTGCTTATTGGTTCTCGGACCAAACCTGGCGCACTTGATTGGGAAGTTCCATCGGGTCAAACGGCTTGGCCAACACACCCATGACTCCGTCAAACTCAAGTTCGTCCGTTTGCAAGGCTTGCGCTTTGGCGGTCATAAAGATGACGCGCATATGCTCATAGCCGGGTAGTTTGCGGATCTCTTGGAACAACTGTGGCCCTGTTAAGCCAGGCATCATGACATCAAAAAGCAGGAATGTCGGCTGCAGCTCTTTAATCTTCTCAAGCGCTTTGATCGGATCGTTGGATTGTTCCACGTTCAGACCACCGGCCATTTCCAGCGACATGCGCGCCAAATCCAGAATATCGTCGTCATCATCGACGTGAAAAATCAGATCTATGTCTGCCACTGTTCCGCTCGCCCCGCCTCGTTTTTATTGCAACGGCAATTCCTGCTCTGTGCCCTTAGCCTAAATTCCCGGTAGCAGCACCTCAAGCTTACATCTTTAAGTTTAAATGATATTGGCCAATAATTTTGTAAAATTCGAAAGGATTTAATGGTCTGTTAATCTTGGTTAACACTTTGTGGCTTAAAGGACTCAGCTTCGATACCTGATCGCATGGCCGGTGACCCCACAAATCCTTCGAAATCACGCAATCATGCCCACCTCATGCCACCATTATCCCACACGCTTACACCGTAACAATTCGGGTATTTGGGGTATTTGGGTATGACAGCAAAGAACATGAAAGTCTTGTTGGTGGACGATGATCCCATCTTTCTTGATTTTCTCGAAAAAGAGCTGAAAGACATCGGAACCTATGATGTCACACGCGCAGAAGCTGCGATCGAGGCTATCGACATCGTCCTAAGCGCCGAAGTCCCGTTTGATTGTTTTCTCCTCGACATCGATATGCCCAAGGTGGATGGGATCGAGTTATGTGAGATGCTTCGTGGCCAACCTTGCACGGAAGGCACGCCCATCATTATGGTGACGCGCCTGCGCGAGGTTCAGATGATGGATCACGCATTCGCCGCCGGAGCAACTGACTATCTCAACAAACCGCTGGTTCCTGCCGAGTTAAGGGGCCGCATGCAAATGGCACTCGCAAAGCAGCGGGAAAAAGACGCCAGAATGGCAATGATGCGCGCTGTCATGACGAACGCGCCTATGAAAGTGTCGGATCCAACGGTGCCGGACGATGTGCCTTGCTGTGTTGATCACTTGGCTCTCGAAAACTATGCCTTTCGCATTGGATCAGAAGAGCTTTGCAGACGCACAATCCTGGCAGTGCAGATCACCAATGTTCAGGAAATCTTCGACAACAAAGATCCGCTGGGCTTCAAGTTGGTGCTGAATGACGTAGCTGAAATGATCGCGGAGTCATTTCCTTTTGACAATCTGATGGTGTCGTATGCCGGCAATGGCATGTTCGTCGTCATGGTTGGCGAAAAGGCCAAAGTGAATTTGGACCGCATCGCGCACCGTTTGAAGGAGCTTTTGCAGATCCAAGAGACGCGCGGACGTGCGACGGGGGACATCCTGCCCAAACTTCGACTCGGGTTGCCTGTTAGCCCCACGTTGTTTGCTTGCGCCTCACCGGATGAGGTGCTTTTGATCGCCATGGGAATGGCGAAAGAAAAAGGCATAGAACTGGCCACACCTGACTTACCTGGCCTGATGACCTTTTGCGAAGGCGATCTGACTACATTGCGCCGGGAGCAGTCCCCAGTCTAAGGAAATCAGCCCAATCTCGTACGCATGCGGCGGAGCCAGTACCCCATGCGACGCGCGTAAAGGTTCGTCCACGTCACCAAAGCGTGGAGTGCGATTTTTACGATGCTATCGCCCGAAAGTGACCGCGTGTCGTAGTCCCGCCCTGCGGGTACAAAGTAAGGGTTATTCATTGTGCGCGCATATGCGTTGGCGTTCTGCGCATATGGGATTGTCGCATGCGCATCGCGCATTTTTGTGCCTTGTCCAATCATTACCACTACTCTCATTACACTTGAGCCGACGGTGCGTAAAAACGGCAAAGCAAACGCCGGAATACGCATAGGGTAATTGGTAGGGTTTAAATTTTGGTAAAAGTGAGGTTAGCGGACCGTTTGCCCGATCAGGCATTTTACCGTTTCAGGATGTGATCCAGCGCGGTTGCCACATCTCGCATGCTAACCATGCCGGAATTGGATTGTGGATGTAGTGACCGCAAAACTTCGGACTTAAGCGCACGCGCAGACGCCCCCACCACTTGTTCTTCTTCGTGGGAGATGTCGGATTTCTCTGTACGCCGGAGCGCGTACGGCGCACGCAGGTCTGCGTGCGGGTTCCCCTGCGCTTTCCGGTAGGCATCGATACCCAATCGCATCGAAGATATCGGAGACTTCTCAATCACGGATCTACACATCCCCCAAGGTTGCCCAAGGAGAGTGTTGCGAAACGCTGATCAGATCAATGCAGTTCTAAAAAACGTTAGAATTTTGGGCCTTTTTTAAGGTCAAACCATGTTTTGTGTGTGCAAAACTGTGGAAAAGCCTGTTGGCCTATATTGTACAAAAAACAGTCCAACTGCTGAGGGCCTACTGTTTCGAGCTCTGCCAAGTGCCCAGCGCGAATCAAACGAAGCTTTCGTTCGACGGCGGATGACGATTTCATTGATGACAGAGGTGCAATCCACGTGTCATGACGGACCGACACTCCGATTTCAGTGGGGAGCCTATGCGCTCGGGTTTATCGGTAAATGCGCAATTAGCGCGGGCGAAGAAGGCCTCAAAGGACAAGGACTGGTCCGCTGCTGTTGAGAGCCTTCAGATGATCCTGGCCAAGTTCCCAGGAAACAAAAAGGCTCGCGAAAACTGGAATGCGCTCAGAGAATCTGCGATGCCGGATCTTCTCGCCAACGCCCAACTCGCCTGGAACGAACAAAATTGGCTGGATGTCGAAACGGATCTGACGCTGGCGATTGTGCTTGGCGCGGCAGATGAGGACATAAGGTTGTCATTAGCACAAGCCCAGTTGGAGCTGGGCTCCGCACCGAACGCTCTTGATACCATCAACCCTGTGCTGAATGCCAACGCCCAGAGTGTGGAAGCTCTTAACCTGAAGGGTCGCGCACTGCGTGAAATGGGAGATGGCGCAGGTTCCTTGATTGATCTTCAAACTGCGTTGAGCTTGCATAAGTCTGACGCAGAGACACTGAATAACTTGGGGCTCACCCACCACGCGATGGGGGATTTCGAAGCAGCTGCCGAGCTTTTTGAGAGTGCACTTGCCGTCGATCCGTACAATCCGACCATTCACAATAATCTGTCACAAGTGACGCGCTACGACAGTTCCGCAGACCATGTGGACAGGATGACTGCGGCGCTTGCTCAAGTCGGTGCGCAATCGGTCAAAGCGATACCTCTGCACTTTGCCTTGTTCAAAGCGCTGGACGAGTTGAACGACCTCGAAAAAGCGTTCGACCATTTGAAGATTGGCAACAAGCTGGCGAAAGTCGCGTCGGGGTATGAGTTCAAGAGTGAAGGAATACCCTTTGGGCTAAGCAAGTTGCTATTCGATGGGCATGTGGAACCGCCAATCGAACTTGAGACATCGAAAACCAGACCAATCTTTGTGACCGGATTACCGCGCAGCGGAACAACTTTGGCGGAGCGCATTTTGTCTCAATCGCCGGGTGTGAAACCATGCGGAGAATTAACGATCGTGCCGCGAGCTATTGGACCACTTTTATCTGACATCGCCGGGCGTACAAAAAAGTCCCTGTTGCCGGATGAGATTGTTGGATTGCGAAACAAGATCGTGGACGGCTTCTCTCGTTACTCGGACGGAACCGACCGTCCCATCGATAAAATGCCCACAAATTTCCGATGGATAGGTTACCTCTGCGTCGCGATTCCGGAAGCCCATATCGTCCACATGAACCGTGATCCAACATCCGTGGCGTGGTCCTTGTATAAGCACTTATTCACCGGGCCAGGCGTCGGCTATTCCAATGATTTTACAGACATCGTGAAATCTATGGTTCTGCACCGCGACCTTATGAACTTTTGGCGCTTGCGGTTTTCAGATCAAATAATCGATGTGCAGTATGAACAGCTTGTCCACACTCCAGAGCCCGTCACCCAATCAATGGCCGATGCCACGAACCTGACATGGACACCAGCCTGGGCAGCACCGGAAACGGGAACAAGCGAAATCAGGACGGCCAGCGCACGGCAAGCACGTCAGGCCATTTACACCAAAAGTAACGAAGCATGGCGGAAGTATGAACGCCAATTGGCACCGCTGACGGATATGCTGGCTGCCTCTGACTTTTTGTAAAGCGTGCTCTAAACCGGCCTAAGGGCTGAGAGTCTGCTCCGTTCTGATTTTTGAAGTCCGGGTCGGAACGGTGACCCACGCCAACTGGTCAGGAGTATGTGTTCAGTGCCCGGTAAACCGGGCATACACCCTTGAACCCAGTCACAAGCGCGTATGCACCAAGACAAACTGGCATCCATACAAAAATGGGTTCGAAGAGCCCGGTTCCAAAGCATTTCACCGCAAAGAAAATCCATAACGAACCGAATAAGAACCGGCCAAGCCTATCCATGCGGTTCATTTCACCTGCATCTTTTTGTTTCATTCCTGCTCACTACTTTGCCGCATTCAACAGCGTTTTTCTTGTTTTCCAATCGTTACCTGACCTAAGGTTAAAGCGTGATTAATGCCCAGCGCTCCGCCTCGAACAAAAGGAATTTCTGTGGTTTATTGGACAACCTTAAAGGCGAGTTAAAGGAATTGCAGTTTCTGCCAAAACCCTGATCCAACCGGCAGCCACGGCGGCGCCTGTCGCTATCTATCTCATACAGCGATTGTCCCGAGAGCTGAATTTCGCCAGGCAATGTGCGTGGGGTAAAAAAGAGCAGATCCGTGGGCGCGTCGCGTCACAATTCTGACATGTTTCGTTCGAGACTTTGCATCAAATCGCACCAAAGACCGCGATGCTTGTGCTTTGTTTCGTTTTTTTGACCAAAAATCGCCGAATGCAGTGCGCCGTCAACGTCGGGCTGGACAACTAACAGTGACATAACGTTTTTCAACGCTCGATTGATGGCATCGCATTTCAATAACTGATCGCAGAGACATGGACAGCGAAAACAACGCAGAATTCATCGCCGAAGAACTGCTTGAGATTACGGGCTCAGCACTACTAGAAGGCGACTTTGACCGCTTCAGCGGGTGCTTTGAGCTGCCATTGCGGTTGGAAACGATTGAAGGCGTGCGGACAGTGTCGACGCGCGATGAATTTCAACAGGTTTTTGAAGATGTGCGCGACCACATGCACGACACTAACGTTGTGGATTTCGTTCGCACGGTGATTTCCGCATCATTCACTGACGCCGACACGATCGGATCAGTACACATTACTAATGAAATCTATTCCGGCGGCGTGCTTGAGAGACCCGCGTATCCAGTGCGCTCCGTGCTGCGCCGCTTCGGTCAGCACTGGAAAATCGTCTCGTGCTTTTATGTCATCCTGGACAGCGCAAATCACAATACAGCGCTGGTAAACGTGCATGAGACAAAAAAACGCCGGCGCAATCTGAACTGAAGTTCTTCTGCACCGGCCTCATATGCTTGGATCAGACTAGCTGGGTAACCAGTACTGGCAGACCCAACATACCCACGGCAATGATGACCATTGAAACGCCAAGACCTTTAAACATGACTCTGATTCTCCCCTTTTTTGAGTTTGCATCGGAGAGATAGGGCGGCGACCTTGCCGTAGCATGCGTCACCTGGCCGCGTTTAGTGACGACACCTGTGTCTTCCCTTTGTCGCTGAACATAGTCCTGGGAATAACGCAGACCCCAACGGGCACAGCGGTGATCTTTGCCTATGCGACCGACACGTCTGTTAGAACCAATCCTGAACCATGTCGAAGGCGGTTTGATCATTGCTCATCAACGTGTCTGACCATCCCTTTGTGCGGACCAACTCACGCGTGAAAAAATATTGCGCTGCTTGGTGTTTGCCTTTCAGGAAATCGCTGTTTCCATCACGCTCGGCTAAACGCTTGGCCGCTTCACTGATACGCAACCACATCCACGCCATCACGATGTGCCCCATGCAATCCAAATACAGGGTCGCATTCGCCAGACCCCGCTCTGGATCCTTTTTCAGATGACCAGCAAGGTGCATGGTTACACCTTCCATCCGCTTAAGCGCATCTGACAGAGGTTGTGCAAACTCAGACGTATCAGCTGCGGCAACATCCGACCGGATAGCAGACATCAGTGCCTTCAAAGCAGCGCCGCCGCCCAACATCACTTTTCGGCCCAGCAGGTCCATACCTTGGATACCGTGGGTGCCTTCGTGGATGTGGTTCAGTCGATTGTCGCGATAATACCGTTCGACCGGATAGTCCCGGGTATAGCCTGCGCCCCCTAGAACCTGAATCGCATGCTTGTTCGCCTCAAGACAGAACTCTGATGGCCATGATTTTGTGATTGGCGTCAAAATCTCAAGCAAGAGACCTGCGTCTTCATCACCTTGTCTCTCCCGATCTACCAAGGACGTGCAATAAATCGACAGTGCGAGGGCAGCTTCAACAGCCGCTTTTTGTGCCAATAGCAGACGTCGAATATCGGCATGCTGAATCAAAACTACTTGTGGACTGGTAGGATCCTTGGCGGTAGGTGAGCGGCCCTGCGGACGTTCGCGCGCATAGGCCAACGATGCTTGGTACCCAGCTTGACCAAGGGCTGTAGCTCCCATTCCGACACCGATACGAGCTTCGTTCATCATCTGGAACATGTAGCTAAGGCCCTTATGCGGCTCTCCCAGCAACTCTCCGACACATGCACCTCGTTCTCCGAAATTGAGGGCGCAATTTGTCGTGCCGCGATATCCCATTTTGTGGTTCAGTCCAGCCAATGTGACATCGTTGGACGATCCATCCGGGGTCAACTTGGGCACGATGAACAACGAGATGCCCTTCACACCCGGCGGACCGCCAGGGATCTTGGCCAGTACCATGTGTACGATGTTCTCGCTGATCTCCTGCTCACCACCCGAGATCCACATTTTTGTGCCAGAGATAGCGTAACGCCCATCTTCCATAGGCTCGGCGCGTGTCGTGATGTCTGACAACGACGACCCTGCCTGAGGTTCGCTCAAACACATCGTGCCAAAGAACCGTCCCTCCGCCATTGGCTCCAGATAACGTTTCTTTTGGTCATCGGTTCCAAAGGACTGGATTAACCGACCTGCACCGACGGTCAAAAGACCATATCCTGCCAATGAGATGTTAGATGCAGAAAAGATGAACGCCGCCGCTTGATGCACAGTCTCTGGCAGGCCCATGCCACCACTCTCAAGTTCAAAGCCGGATCCTACAAAACCGGCGTCGATTTGTGCGCGGACTGCCGAAATCGCCTGTTCCGGGATAACCGCCCGACCATCGACGAACTCCGGTTCGTTCTCATCAAGCAGCTTGCCCAATGGTAGGAAGTGATCGGTCGAGATCTGATCAGCCGTATCCAAAATGCCCATAACGGCCTCGCGATCCAGCTCCGTTCCGGCAATCTGATCCTCAAGCTGCGCAACATCGAACAGCTGAAACAACAGGTCCTTACGATCATAGGCGCGCATTGTGATCTTCTCCCTCTTTTTGACATGATATGCGATCACTTGGGGCTCTGCCCACTTTGACCCTGCGGCAGTTGTTTTCGGATGCCAAAGCCCGTATCTGATCTGGATCGAGTACGAGGATGACGCGCGTGGCAAACCACCTTTACCTAAACGATCTGTCGGACGATCTGGACCTGGGTCCTGTCGTGGCCATTGATTGCGAGACGATGGGCCTCAACCCGCATCGCGACCGGTTGTGCGTCGTGCAAATGTCAGGTGGCGACGGCGACGCACACATCGTGCAGGTGGCAAAGGGTCAAAGCGCCGCGCCCAATCTATGCGCCATGTTAGAAAATCCTGATATCCTCAAAATTTTTCATTTCGGGCGCTTCGACATCGCAGCGCTGTACCACGCGTTCGGTGCTCTCACGGCGCCAGTCTATTGCACCAAGATCGCCAGCCGCCTTGTGCGCACATATACCGACCGCCACGGCTTGAAGAATCTGCTCCAGGAATTGTTGAGCATCGACATCTCGAAGCAACAACAGATGAGCGACTGGGGTGCCGAAACTCTGACAGACGCACAGCTCGAATACGCGGCGTCCGACGTCTTGTATTTGCATCAACTGATGGACCGGCTGAATGGGCGTCTCGCTCGCGAAGGCCGAACAGAATTTGCGCAAGCCTGTTTTGACTTTTTGCCGACACGCGCGCGCTTGGATCTGGAGGGGTGGCCGGAAACGGACATCTTCGCTCATTCATGAGCATCTATCAGGAAACCGCCCAACGCGTGATTGCGACAGAAGCGGCAGCACTGAACACACTCGCTTCGACACTGGATGACCGCTTTGACGCCGCAGTGACACAAATCCTCGAGACTGAGGGGCGGGTCATCGTTAGTGGCATTGGAAAATCAGGGCATATTGCGAAAAAGATCGCAGCCACTTTGGCGAGCACCGGAACGCCTGCTCAATTCGTGCACCCCGCCGAAGCCAGCCATGGTGATTTGGGAATGATCACCCGTGCGGACACAGTACTGGCAATTTCCAATTCGGGTGAAGCTGCCGAACTCGCCAATCTTTTGGTTTACGCGCGGAGGTTTGGAATTCCGCTAATTGGCATGACAAGCAAGCCGGAAAGCACGCTGGCTTCCCAATCAGACATCGTTTTGCTTTTGCCGCAGGCTGGCGAAGCATGTGGCACTGGCGTTGTTCCAACATCCTCTACGACCATGACCTTGGCGCTGGGCGACGCTTTGGCTGTTGCACTAATGGAACATCGTAGCTTCACTGCCGAGCACTTTCGTGAGTTCCATCCTGGCGGAAAACTCGGTGCGCAACTCAGCCGCGTTCGCGATTTAATGCACACCGGCCAGGCGATCCCCATGGTTGACGCGGATACTGTGATGGCCGACGCATTATTGGAGATCAGCAAAAAGTCTTTTGGCGTCGTCGGCGTGTGCGATGAAGCAGGCGCTCTTGTCGGTATCATTACCGATGGTGATTTGCGCAGACATATGGACGGTCTGCTTGGTCAAACAGCAAAAGATGTCATGACCCCTCAGCCAACGACGATCCTGCCTGATGCCCTGGCGGAAGAAGCAGTCGCCGTCATGAATGAGCGGAAGATTACGTGCCTGTTTGTCGTCGATCCCGCCAACGGCGCAGGAGCACAAGGCCTGATCCATATACATGATTGCCTGCGTGCTGGCCTGGGATAGGAGCCCGATGTGGACGGTTACTCACGCCTGGTCGCATTTCTCAAAGTCATCCTGCCGCTGACAGCACTTGGTCTTTTGTCGACACTATTTTTGCTGTCTCGCAGTGTCGATCCCACAGCAACACTGCCGTTTGAAGAGGCCGAAGTAACGGAACGGCTGCGCGACGGATTGGTCACGTCCCCGCACTATGCAGGAATGACCAAGGGCGGCGATCAGGTCACAATCATCGCGTCTACTGCCAAACCAGGAAATCAAGGCGAGTTCGCGCAAGCTCGTGATGTCAACGCCTTGATTGAAATGACAAATGGAACTGATGTGACCTTGGACTCTCTAACGGGTTCGTTTGATCCGGCCGGTGACTTCGCACGGTTTACAGGGAACGTGCAGATCGAAACAACAACCGGCTACACTTTGAACACCGAAGCGCTAAATAGCCGGATTAGAAGCTTGGACTTGCGTAGCGACGGCGCCGTAGATGGCGAGGGGCCATTTGGTACCCTGGAAGCGGGTCAAATGGAGCTGACAACCGACGCGTTAACCGAAGACGCCTATTTGCGTTTCAAAAATGGGGTTAGGTTGATATACGACCCAAAACTGGTAGAAGATGGCCCATGACCCGCCTTCGGTTAGCATCAATTTGTTTTAGCATTTTGGCCTTTGCATCGATGGCGCAGGCGCAAGAAACCCGCGTCTCTTTCGGAACCCTTCAAGGCGATCCGACGCTGCCGGTCGAGGTTACCTCGGACACTCTCGACGTGGACCAAGAGACTGGAGAGGCGGTTTTTCGAGGTAGCGTGGTTATCACACAAGGTGAGATGCAGCTGACAGCGCCGCGTGTTCTGGTGATTTACGATTCTGAAACACGTGCCATCGATCGTATGGAAGCGACAGGAGGCGTAACCCTTGTCAGCGGCCCTGACGCAGCAGAGTCTGACCGCGCTGATTACACCATAGACAATGGCGTCATCGTGATGACAGGAGACGTGCTTCTGACCCAAGGTCCCAGCGCTTTGACATCTGACGAGATGACTGTGGATCTTACCACGGGAACTGCACAAATGGTTGGTCGCGTTACCACGATTTTGCGCAGCGAAGACTAACTGTGGCACGTCCTGAACTCTCGGTGACCGAAGGCGCCGGCGGCTTGCGCATAGAAAAGCTTCGCAAGTCCTATAGAAAACGTGTGGTCATCCGCGAAGTCTCGATGGAATTGAACCCGGCAGAAGTTGTTGCATTGCTGGGGCCAAATGGATCGGGAAAAACGACAACATTCTACGCCATCGCAGGTCTTGTCTTTGCAGAGGCCGGAAGAGTCACTGTTGATGGCCAGGACGTCACGACGCTGCCTATGTATCGTCGTGCCCGTATGGGTATCGGGTACCTCCCGCAAGAGATGTCCATTTTTCGTGGCCTGAACGTCGAAGACAACATCTCGGCGATTCTCGACATCACCTATTCTGATCGCCACAAACGACGCGAACGACTGGAAGAATTGCTGTCAGAGTTCTCCATCGAACACTTACGGCGGGCGCCAGCACTTGCCCTGTCGGGCGGGGAGCGTCGGCGTGTTGAGATCGCGCGGTGTTTGGCGGCAGATCCAAAATATCTGCTGTTGGACGAACCTTTTGCCGGTGTTGACCCGATTTCAGTTGGCGACATTCGTCACTTGGTTGCCGACCTGAAAAAACGGGGAATTGGCGTTCTCATAACGGATCACAACGTGCGTGAAACCCTCGAAATCGTGGATCGCGCTTACATCTTGCATGACGGACAGGTTCTTATGTCCGGCACACCTAAAGATGTCGTTGAAAACGAAAACGTCCGGCGTGTCTATCTGGGCGACACGTTTCGAATTTCGTAACTCAATCCACTTTTCGTTCCCTTGGACGCACCGCTTTTCGTTGACAGATCGGGGGTGGTTGGCCTCAAATAGCGATATGGTTCTGCAACGATCCCAGACGATTGTTCCAACCCTCCGTCAGCGGATTGGGTTGATTCAAACACAAGACAAAAGCGGAATTCAAAAGCCATTTCAAAGCTGACTATCGGACGAACCCCGGACCAAACCGGGGTCGGCAGGTTTTGAGCGACCATTGTGAAGGAGACCACATGCGCTATCAAATCACTGGAAAACAGATCGATATAGGATCCGCACTACAGACCCATGTTGAAGACGAACTTGGTGGTATTGTTCAAAAGTATGCGGAACGTCCGACGGACGCGAACATCGTGTTTTCCAAATCAGCGCATGAATTTGTTTGTGAAGCGACCGTACATCTATCTACAGGCTTGACCGCTCAGGCAAAAGCACATGCGACAGAAATCTATGCAGCATTCGACAGCTGCGCAGACAAAATGGAAAAGCAATTGCGCCGCTACAAGCGGCGTCTGAAGGATCACCACAAGGATCGCACAGAACCAGTTGAACTTTTTGGCGCGTCCTCGTATATCCTCGCGTCGGAAGAAGTGAGTGAAGACAAAGAGCCGGAATCGCTCCAACCGATTATCGTCGCCGAGATGCAAACCCAGATACCGTCACTGTCGGTTGGGGAAGCCGTGATGCAGATGGAATTGGCGGGAGCACCGGTTCTTGTGTTTAGGAACGAAGGCAAAGACGGGGTGAATGTCGTTTACCGTCGCGATGACGGAAACATTGGCTGGATCGACCCTGGAACTTAATCGACTGTTGAGGTCCGCCCCATAAGTTGGGGTGGTATGGAGCAAAGGTAAATGGAACTGTCCACGATCCTCAAACCTGAGGCTGTGAAAGTCCTGTCTACAGTATCAAGCAAGAAGCGCTTGTTTCAGGATATCGGTGATTTGGCTGAACTTGCCTATGATCTGCCCGCAAACAGCACCGTCGACGCCCTGCTGGAGCGTGAGAGCCTTGGACCTACTGGCGTCGGGCACGGTGTTGCTTTGCCGCATGCGCGTTTGCCTGACCTTGATTCTGTTGCGGGCACATTTGTCCTGTTGGAAAAGCCGATTGATTTCGGTGCCGTTGATCGCCAGCCAGTGGATATTGCGTTTGCACTTTTTGCTCCAGAAGAGGCAGGCGTCGAGCATCTCAAAGCATTGGCGTTGATTTCCCGCACGCTGCGCGATTCGACGCTGTGCTCAAAACTGCGGGCGAATTCAGACGCGGCAACACTCTACGCGGTTCTAACCGAAGGGCGGTCGGTTCAGGCAGCTTAGACTGTCAGTTCTGTCCCCAGGCTTTGAACCCAAACGTTACATAATCGCGCTGGTACACATCTGCGATTTTCGCCTCTAGCGCATCATCGTAAATGTCTTGCAATTTATGTGGTGTGGGTGCCTCCGAAGCCTTGAGAACCGGTTTGGTCGTGCATCCGACTTGCGATGCTAACGCGGGCAACAGAGTGTCTATTTCCGCGGCACGCAGGATCATATCCGGCAAAACAAAATCACCGAAACCCTGCAAGATTTGAGCTTGCGTGGACCAATGTGGATCTACGCGCACCGCCGTCTGCCCAGCCAAATTGGCTTTTACGAAATCCAAAAAGACAGAAAATGCCCTGCGATGATCCGCGGCGCTATAGCCAGGATCCGGTATCTCATCTGGAATTTGCAAGCCAAATGTCTTGCGCAGGTTTCTACGGATCTGCTGGAACGTGTGAGGACCTGTCGAGAGAATCTTCGTGCAAAACGCCATATGCGCGCGCTCTAACGGATGTGGTAAAACCGTGAACTTGCGATGGCCAGGGCGGCTGCGCATCCACTTGCGCAATTCCTTCTGGTTCATCTTACGACGTAAGTCATCAACCGCAGCATCGTCCAAGGACGCGAGCCAAGTCTCAACTTGTTTGTTTGGTCCACCTTTGATTGGCAAAAACATCAGCGGAGCATCTTTCGCAGCTACGTAGCTTGGCACAGCAGCGCCGCGCCGCGGTTCGAAATTCGGTGTGCGCGTCAGGTTGAACTGATCCAGTTGCGCAACGGCCGTCGTCATTTCTGTCGGGTTCGATACTTTGTCCGATAATGGTTCCGGGTTTTGGCGTTTGAGACTGTGAGACAACTGCTCTAATCGCGCATCTACTCCCAGCCAATTTGCCAGGCCGTTGATGACATCTAAGGACTGCAAGTCTTCATAGGCCACGTAAAACGCCGCCTGCCCACTAACCTGCAGCCGGTTTAAGACACGGACTTGGAAGTTCTGAATTGAAGCGACATGCGCACTGAATTCTTCTGCGTCAAAACGTGCCTTCGCATCCTTTCGCTTTTGCACATTGGTCAGCTTCCACTGGTTGGTTGCTTGGGCGATTTTCCAAGACACATAACTTTCCAGTGGATTGCGGGTGAGAATGATCTTTGCGCAGCTCACGTCGTCCAAAACATAGTCAAGCACACGCGGATCATGGTCGTGAAAATATCTGAATCCACCCATGACGCTCGGTTGCCTTTTGATCAGCGTGAGCAGTCGCATAGGGTCAGTGTCGCGTTCAGCTTGGGTTATCCCAAGCACCTCGTCTCGCGTCGGATACCCAATGAAATGTGGGTTAAAAACCTCACCATAACAGGTCACCCCGTCAAAGCTATTGAGGTTAACCTCCAGCAAGTTTGAGCCTGTGCGCATCTCCGCGAGGACGGTAAAATATTCGAAGCGCGGCATGTCGGATCACCTGACCAGATAGGGTTTCCGGTGTGAACGTGGCTGGTTGACCGGAATTGGGTCGACTGGGAAATCCCCCATCAGATAGGGGTGCATTCCTTGGTTCTTGAGATTTTGCAGGAACTGGCCGAACCCTTCCAGATCGACCATACGAGGCGCTTCGGCCAAGCGGCGGTCATAGGTTGTACCGATCTCATCCAGAATGGTTTGAAGGGGTTCCATCG
This sequence comes from uncultured Aestuariivita sp., assembly GCA_964402685.1. Taxonomy (GTDB): domain Bacteria; phylum Pseudomonadota; class Alphaproteobacteria; order Rhodobacterales; family Rhodobacteraceae; genus Aestuariivita. Next base: position 20,555 of record CAYODE010000025.1, read on the forward strand.
GTGCTTCTATGAACTCTGCCATCGACCAGATACGAATGCGCGCTTTGGCATGAACAGAGCGCAGGATATCCAGGTGCGCGCTTTCGATCCGCTGTAACTCTGCCGCTTCTGCACGCAGATCCGCGAAGTTCCGGTTAGTTTTGAACAACGGTACGGCCCAGGCACCCGAGATGACGGAAATTTGCGCATTCGGGTCTTTGGCCAATAACCAACCGATGCGTTGGTTGTCATTGGGGCCAAACTGGAAAATCTGACGCTCACCTCGGGTGTTCCATATCAGGCTCGTCAGAAACGCTTTGGGTTCATAGTCGCGGATGTTTGCACTGTCGCTAAGACACCCATTTATCATCGTTTGTCCGCCCGCCAGCTCGGCGCGCTCCGGAGCAAACAGATGCCCGTGAACGCGGGCACCGGTTGCCTTAGCCATCCAGAATTCGAAGTCTTCGAACAACTCGGCAAACCCTTCGAAAACTGAATATGGGCTACATGTCACTCCATTTTCCCAGTCTTCATTCGGGAACCTGCTGTGCATGTAAAGACCCGGCCTTCCCTTCGTCCGGCGATCAACAGCTTTGGCGAATATCCGATCGATCTTGCCCGGATTAGGTTCGGTTTGTTTGATAGCCCCTTCGGGTGGATTCAAAAAAACCTCGTAAAGCCTGTTCGCTTGGGGCCAGATTTTCCGGGCGATAAAACAATCCGACCGGCGCAAGAGTTGCAGGTGGTCATCGTAGAAGATGTGTGGCTTGCCTTGGAAATCGAACTTGGACAACGTCAAAGACCGACTTTCAATGTTGTTTGAATAAAGCCGAACGAGGGTCTGAAAGTAACTCTCGTCTGGAATCCAAACCTGTTGGAAGTAGCGATCATAAACGTGCCGTTCCGGATCCTCCAAAATTGCGGACAAGGTCTGGCGCGTCAGACACCACCATTGGCTGCCCATATGTGGCACTAGCCCGGACGGGATACGCCGTTTCAAACCAAACCGCCGTTGGACTTTAACCGCCAGATCAAACAGCAATCGGTGGCGTTTCCACGAAAACGGGAACCGCATCGTGAACCGCTCTTCATCCAAACCGCCCACCGTCCAAGGGACATCAGCCGTGGTCGCACTTTCAATAAAATCAGTCCGAGGGCTGGCCGCGAGATAGTCAATCAGTTCGGACACTGGCCGCAACGGGAGGCACGAGCCCGACGCCAGACAAACGTGACTGACGTCAGCATAGGCTTTCAGCATCAATTCCGATGCGGACTGGGTCGCTGCAACAAGCCCCCAACGCCCCCATTCACACCTGTGTCTCTTTGAGAATCGGATTAGCGGGTCATCGGACAATGCATCTTCGAAAGCGCGATACGTCTTGCGTGGCACGTTCAAATCGACGTGGATCACAACAGGGCATCCTGCAGCCGTCCAATGCCGTGCCACCTGTTCGGCACGATGGAGCGCTGTGTGAACCAGCATGACGATACCCACGGTCATGCCCAGTTTCCTTTTGACATCAGCCCCAGAATCTCAAGCTGTCTCCAATTGATGTACTTTTCGGACCATTTGCACCACAGCTCCGGGTTTTGGGTCAGTTGTTCCGTATAGGCCCGATATTCGACTGATGCCGAGTAATGCTGTTTGCGCTCCAGTTCTTCCTGCGCTTTCTGGGTGAACGTGTCGATGAACTTGGCGTGCAGCAGAACACCCGAGGCTTTTTCGCCGCCCCATTCGTCGTAGACGAGGTTCAAACCACGCGGCAAAAGCATGTGTGTCGAGCTGACATAGACATACCGGCTGTCCCATTTGACCAGCGGGATCTTGTTCAACGCGGGGGCTAAGGCTGGTTTGTCTGGAAAGAACACGCGCGATCGTGGGCCACCTTGTATCCACAGGTTGCCATACCGCTTGTTCTTTTTCATCGTGTAGTTTCCGCTGTCGAACCAGCAGGCGATGTCCATCGGATTTTGGCCCTCGGCATACGGCTGATCGTCCAACGCGCCTTTAGGGTACATATCAAGGATCATCGCGCTGAACGACTTGATCGACGACGCGTCCAGCCAATCTGTAAGCGCGCGCAGAGGACGGGTATCACAAAACGGATAGACAAAAAATTCGTCAGGATCGACGGTCAGGGTCCAGTGGCCGTGCGCATGTATACGTTGCAACCAGTTGAGCCAGTCCACACCAAAGCGCGCTTTCTTGTAACTGTTTGGCGTGTGCCATAGCGATACATCTGGTTCGTCTGCCAAATACTCGTACGAGCCATCAGTGCTATCGTTGTCGACAAAGAAAAAGTGGTTCACGCCAAGGCGGCGATAGTACTCAAGGAAATAGGGGAGCCGAACCTTTTCATTGCGTTGGGTACTGAACAGAAGAATGTCGCTGGATTTGATTTGATCCGTGCGATCCACAACAGGGCGTAACTGCCGCCGCTTTCGCAACGCCCGCCAACGCCACCGTCTTCTTGACCATCTCAGGCCATAGGACTGCAAGAGGCCCAACGTTTAACCCTTTATCCCGCGCGGTGCGATACGTAACCTGTCAACCTGGCATCAGAACCAAGCGAAAATGGTCGTCCCACCTTGGCGGAGTAAACCCGCCGGATGGTACTGATTTCTGCTCGACCTTCAGCCCTTTTGACAGGCTTTGCACTAAATTGGTTAATAAATAGCGGTCTGGCGCTTTCAGGTAAACGGGAATGTCGCCCAAGGTTTCCCGGTAGACGGGCAAATCAAGACATATCACAGGCGTACCTAGCGCTGCGGCTTCTATCGGCGGCAAGCCATAACCTTCGGCTACGCTCGGACAGATCATCGCGATCGCACCTTGAATGAGAGCGGTCAGCCCTCCGTCAGTTAGCCCCGACAGTTCTGTTATTGGACTGTCTATTGGCAATGCGTCGAGCCGTGCGAACACCTCTTCGTTGTTCCAGCCGCGTGTTCCACAAATGAACAGTTTGGGTACACTTTCGGGCTGCATCGACTCTGACAAGCTTTCCCATACATCCAAAAGAAGCGCGTGGTTCTTGCGTGGTTCGATTGTGCCAACAGTAACGAAATATGGGGTTTTGGCATCGATGGAGATAGGAAGCCCACTGGGTTCAGGCGACGCAATGGACACACCTAATGGCGCCACGATACCTTTTGGAACGTCTCCCCAAGCGCGCATGTAACCTTCCGCACGCAACTGCGTGTCTGAAGAATTATAGACGATCTGATCGGCGAAACGCTGAACGCGTTTGAGTTTGGCGCGGAAAGTCTCTGGTGTTCCGGCTCTTTGATGTTGTGGAAAGTCCAGAGGGATCGTGTCGTGAACCAAAACAACGATATGGGCAGAGATGTCATGACGGAGAGCCCATAGCGTTCGGTCGGTCAAATTGCTGTGACCAACGTTAAGATAAATGACCTGGTCAGGAAGATGGGAGCGGAGCATTCGACCCAATCGGGATGGCAAGCAGCGTGCGACACAGAGCTTTCGAAGGTCGCTCTCGGCGCGCCGCACGGGGTCAGATTTCTTTCGCGCGCTAAAGGCAAGTAGATCTGCGGGCCCCCAATCCTTGTGGCCCTCGATCCGATCCAAAAGTGAGGACATACCCGCCACGTCCAGCAGCACGTATCCAAGGGACGACCGCACAAGGCCAAACGCAGGGGTCGTATCTTTCACGACATGATTGAGATAGGCGAGCTCAACGCGGTCTATACCTGTCGGAATACGACCCGCTCGACTGACCAAGCGGGTCAGATCCAGCAGCCGAACCGCTTTGTTATGTGGTGTAGCCGCCAGTTTGATGCCATCTCCATGCATCAGAAATCATTGTACTCAGGTCTGATCTTTTGGGTGCCCAACCAAGTTCAGTCTCGGCGCGAACCGATCCTGACACAAGGCTTGCAGCATCCCCTGCGCGCCGTGGACCTTCTTTGACGGGGACATCCCGGTTGGTCACAGTTCGCGCGCCCGCAATGACCTCGCGCACCGAAAACCCTGTGCCAGAACCCAGATTGAACACCCGGCTGGACTTCCCATCAAGGAGCCAAGTCAATCCAAGAACATGTGCGTCCACCAGATCGGACACGTGCACATAGTCCCGGACACAGGTTCCATCGGTCGTATTGTAATCTGTGCCGTTAAGCGTCAGTGCCTCCCGTCTACCGCAAACGGCATCCAAAACGAGGGGGATCAGATGTGTTTCCGGTTGGTGGAATTCACCTATCTCTCCGTCGGGGTCACCGCCCGCAACATTGAAGTAGCGAAAGATAACGTGGTTGAGCCCGTGGCTTTCCCCGAAGTTTGCCAGCATCTGTTCGATCGCGAGCTTGCTGGCACCGTAGGCGTTCAAGGGCTGCTGCGGCGTCGTCTCATCCAGTAAGACACCGTCTTGATCGCCGTAAGTCGCGCATGTCGAGGAAAATACAAATCGATCGCAACCAGCGCTCAGCGCCGCCTCGACCAGATTGAGAGCGCCACCCACGTTGCTCCGCCAATAGCGCCCGGGATCCGACATCGCTTCGCCGACAAGTGACAAGGCCGCAAAATGCATCACTGCAATGGGCGAATAGGCGGCGAATACCTCATCAAGCCGGGCGCTGTCTAAAAGATCACCCTCTTCCAGCGGCCCGAATTTCACCGCGTCTCGCCAGCCGGTTGAGAGGTTGTCAAAAGTGACCGGAATATAGCCTGCGGTCTTTAACGCCTTGCAGGCATGCGATCCGATGTAGCCTGCGCCGCCCGTAACTAAGACATGTTCCGCCACTAGGTCCGCTCCGCTGGGATCTTTATTGCCCGGCCTTTTCCATCGCTACGACTTCGTGCAAGTAACGCAACAGATCGTCACGCAATTCGTCACGTGCCAGCCCGAAAGAGACTGTCGCCTGCAAGAAACCTGATTTCGATCCACAGTCAAACCGCTGACCGCGGAACCGAAGCCCGTAAACACCGCCCTTCGGTTTTCCGATTTCCTGAGCAATAGCATCGGTAAGCTGAATCTCCCCACCAGCACCAGACTTCATCTTGTTCAGGTTGGTCAAAACGGATGGCGTAAGGATGTACCGGCCGATCACAGCCAAGTTTGAGGGCGCATCGTCCGGTTTCGGTTTTTCAACCATGGACTGTACTTTGACGACCGAACCCATATCTTCCTCGACGTCCAGAATGCCGTAAGATGACACGCGATCAGGCGGAACCTCCATCGCCGCGACCATAGAGCCTCCGGTCTCTTCATAGGCTTCGACCATCTGCTGCAAACACGGTTTTTCCGCCGCAATAACATCGTCCGGCAACATCACAGCAAAAGGTTCATCCGCGATCAATCGGCGCGCACACCAGACAGCGTGACCCAGACCAAGCGCCTTGTGTTGTCGGATATACGCAATTGCGCCGCTTTCCATATTGGTGGACTTCAATATCGAGAGGAGTTCGTCCTTGCCCTTTTTTCGTAACTCCTGTTCGAGTTGGGGCGAATGATCGAAGTAATCCTCTAACGCACCCTTGCCGCGTGATGTGACAAAGATGAATTCCTTGATCCCAGCAGCACGAGCCTCGTCAATCGCATATTGAACCAACGGTCTATCAACCAAAGTCATGATCTCTTTGGGCACCGACTTGGTCGCCGGTAAGAAGCGTGTGCCCATGCCCGCGACCGGAAAGATCGCCTTGGTTACTTTTTTTCGCATTCAGCCTCGCTCAAAAACGTGTTGTCGTGCCCCTGCGATCTTGGCCGCATCCCATTCGCACATCACATAACCAAGAACCACGCGCCGGGTCCATCTATCGAACGAATAAATTCCCGGATTGGGCTAATTTTCTGGCAGTTACTGGTATTCGGACCAAAGTCCGGCTTCGCGCGCTACTCGCTTGCGAAAGCGCCACCATTTAAACGGTTGGTCGGAGCGCAGGCTTTTTCCAAAAAGCCCACCTCTTTGTAACCAGTATCCTTGCGGACTGTATTTTCGGGTGTGGCGTAGTGTCGTTGGCGACAACATGTAGACGCATGCGATCTTGCCAGACCGCGCCGCTTCTTCTGCTCGTCCAAGCAAACGTCGCTTTGACCAGATACGGCCCGAGATGTTGACCAAAGTTCGCTCGGAATCCGAAGGGAATTCGTGGAATGTCGTTCCATCATTTCCGAGCGGAGCTGTGGAAGATGGGGTGCGGCTCAGACCCTCTGCATACCCATCTTTAAGACCTTTGAGCATGCGCCGTACGTCACGCGGTTCCAAACGTCCCTCGACCATATACTTCACAAGTCGCGTGCGTTCGCCCGCGACGATTTGGGCCCACCGCTCAGCGACAAGCGTGTCAGGACAATGCTTTGTCAGAAAAACTGCCCAACTTGCACCAACCTGCCGTAGATCGCGTGGGGCACGGTCTTCGCGTCGCACGGCATTCCCCGCGAACCCATGATGCACCACCGCCATCGGAGCAACTGCCGTCGATGCACCTATTTTGGCGAGGCGCAGGTTCAAATCCGTTTCATCCAGGAAATAGTGGAAGTTGGAGTCAAACCCGCCAAGTCTCTGCAAAACGGATCGACGGATGGCCATATTTGTGCCTTCCGTCTTGATCGCACGCCCCTGTGAAGGCTCCAAAACCACAGGTGCGTCATCTGAAACTTGCAGCGATCGGATCTGCCCCGCCAGGTCAACCGAGAACGCGCGCCATTGCCAGGAAATCCCGTTTCGACCTCGCACAAAGCCGCCAGATGCGGCAACCTCAGGATCCTTGAACGGCGCAATCAAGTGATGCAACCAGCCGGGTTCTGGCACCGCATCATCATCGATAAACGCGATAACGTCGCCAGCCGCCGTTTCGATTCCCAAGTTACGAGCCATCGCTATATTGGGTTGATTGAAAGCAATTGTCTTGACCGTCGCTGAAAGCGGCCAACGCCGCACCGCATCCAACCCAGATGGATCAGCTACAACGATGATTTCAAAGGGTGCATAGCGGACCTGTGAAATCCCTGTCAGACATCGGATCAGCGCTTCAGGGCGCTGTCGGCTCACAACAACGACGCTGACCGGTGTGCTGGTCATTCCAGACCCATGTCGGACATCATCTGTTCGATTTTTGGGACGTCCTCAGGGTTGTTCAGTTCCCAGAACTGGCGTCCCTGTGCCTCAACTTCAACACATAAAACCTGACGTCCGTTTTCCATGAAACGAAGCTGCTCCAGCCCTTCCAACTGCTCTAAAGGACCCACCGGCCAGCTAGGATACGCCGCCAATGCACTCGGTCTGTATGCATAGACCCCAACGTGATGAAAAACGGGTGTTGGGTCGTCACCTGCGTACGTCGCCGACGTAAACGGCACCACTTCTTTCGAAAAATACATCGCGTGATGGTTACGGTCGAAAACAGCCGTGGTTCCCCCAACTCGACCCGCCTTTCGGTCGCTTAAAAGACCGTTGAGCGCGGCGCCATCACAACGCAAGACAGGCGTCGCGATATCGGCGTTCGGTACGGCGCGAAGGCCATCGACCAAACCTTCGACAAACCAATGGGGCGTCAGGGGGGCATCGCCTTGCAGATTCACCACAATGTCAAATGAACCACCCAGCACTTCATGCGCTTCGGCGCACCGCTCAGTTCCATTTGCGCAGGTTTCCGAAGTCATCACGACCTCAGCACCAAACCCGACGCACGCGTCCTGAATGCGCGCGTCATCCGTCGCAACAACGACATGATCTACACCCTGAACCGCCATTGCGGCACGCCAAGACCGTTCAATCAACGTTTGGGAGTGTCCAGTCACACCAGTCAAAGCAACCAAGGGTTTTCCCGGGTACCGGGTCGAGGCAAATCGAGCAGGAATTACAATGACAACGGACATCACGCGCCTTTCAATTCTACACCAGGCGCATACGCGATGAAGAATGGGTTCTCGAACCCCTCTTTGCCGTAAAGCAACGGAGTATGATCATCAAAGCGAACAACCTGACCACCCGCTCCGGCAAGAACGGCGTGACCTGCAGCTGTATCCCACTCCATCGTGCGACCCACGCGCGGATAAAGGTCCGCTTCGCCCGTCGCAACAAGACAGAATTTCAAAGATGATCCTGCGCTTGCCATGTCACGCAGTTTGTATTTTGCAATGTAGTTGTCTGTTGTCTCGTCTCGGTGCGATTTACTGGCAACCACCATCAACGCGGAATTATCCGGGGTACTGACCGAAATCTCCTGCGTATCACCCGGGCGGGATGGATCGAATGGTCCAATCTCCTCGACGCTTCGACCATCTGCTGTGGTATAAAACATCCTCTGCCGGGCAGGCGCATACACAACGCCTCGCGTGGGCACGCCCGCCTCGACCAGCGCAATATTGACTGTGAAATCGCCGCGTCGATTGATGAATTCCTTGGTCCCATCAAGTGGGTCAACAATCAGGAAGGTGTCTCCGGTTTGCTTGTGAGACGCGGCTTGCTCTTCAGTGACCAGCATCACATCAGGAAACATCTCTCGGAGACCTTCCGAGATAAGGGCATCTGCCGCTTCGTCTGCAATCGTAACCGGGCTCTCGTCGGATTTGGTTTTCACGGAGAAATCATCGCTGCCATAGATCTCCATGATCGTCTCTCCGGCTTCGATCGCAAGTCGTCGCAGCACCGGTATGAGGGATTCATATGACACTTCAAGCTCTCCGATTTCACTTTGATTGATCTAAACGTATGATGCCCTTATGCTCACCCAATAACGGATCGGCAAGAATTCCGTCATAAGTTGAGGCAATCCAATAGGATCTGCAGAACATGTTTGAACAGGTACGGCGTCGCAGCCGGCTGAGCGCTGCCATTGGCATGGCCGAAGTGGTGTATCACTCGGTCGTTCGGGATGTGCGCAAGCAGCATGGAAACGCGGTGATCGCCATTGGCATCAACATGATGCAGATCGTCATTTTTGTTGGCGTCTTCTATGTGATGTTCGAACTCTTAGGACTTCGAACGGCCGCCGGTGCCATTCGTGGTGATTTCTTGGTGTATTTGCTGACAGGCATCTTTCTGTACATGACAAACATCAAGACACTTGGGGCAGTCATGGGCGCAGCCAGTTCAACAAGTGCCATGATGCAACACGCTCCGATGAACACCATCGTTGCAATCTCAGCAGCAGCCCTCGGGGCGCTCTATATCCAAGTCCTTACTCTTTTTGTGATCCTTTTTGGATATCATGTGATCGTCAGCCCGGTCGCAATCGACAATCCCGGTGGCGCCTTCATGATGTTTTTGTTGTCTTGGTTTGTGGGCATTGCCATTGGGCTACTCTTATTGGCGTTCAAGCCGTGGTTCCCGACCGCAACGTCGATTATTTCAACCATATACAAGCGTGCGAACATGATTGCGTCCGGCAAAATGTTTGTCGCCAACAGTTTACCCGGTTTCATGCTTGCGATGTTCGACTGGAACCCCTTGTTCCATATCATCGACCAAGCCCGCGGCTTTGCATTCATCAACTATTATCCTCGAAACACGACCTGGGAATACGCGCTGATTGTGGCATGCTGTTTTATCGTTTTGGGCCTGATGGGCGAATTCTTCACCCGCCGTCACGAATCGCTCAGCTGGAGCGCCCGCAGATAACTGGCGTCACTCCACTACGCGAAGCGTAAGATTGATGCGCCCCCCTTTGGGTAGCAGGCTAGATGATCCAAAGCGGATCCGATCAATACCGTGATATGTCAGACGGGCATCGCCGCCCATCAAAACGACGTCACCGGATGCCAGCCATGCCGACTCGGTCTTACCGCCGCGTGTCGCATTCCCCATACGAAACAGGGCCTCATCGCCGAGAGAAATTGACAGTACAGGCCAAGAGAAATCCGCTTCGTCTTTGTCTTGATGCAAGCCCATCCGTGCGTCTTCGTCATAGTAGTTGATCAAACAGCAATCAGGAACACGCTCCGTCGATACCAAATCGCGCCAAATTGACAGAATGCGGTCCGGAATCGGAGGCCAAGAGCGACCATTTGGATGTTCGGCCACATAGCGGTAACCGCGCTTGTCAGAATACCATCCAAGGCGTCCGGCCGAGCTCATCCGGACGCGCATTGGTTTTCCATAAGGCGTATCTGGACGGTACAGAGGCGTTACTTTGAGAACGCCGCGCAAATCTTCGACGATCTCTTTCTGCATTGCTGGATCCAAATAAGCTTTGCGGATCTCAAACCCGCGCACCTTTAGCATCATCGACTGTCACAGTCCCTTCCTGCAAAAAACAGGTCAAATTCCCCTAAAATTCCCTGAAACCCCACGTCCAGAACGGTTGCAGGGCCCGATCACGGTCCTTATATACGCCGAGACGCGCAAAAGGCATGCCTTCGCGCTATTCACTTTCGGGGCAGGGATGCCGCAACGGGTCCGGGCCTCGGACAATCGCCTTGAATTGAAAAGGGATGAAAAAACATGGCCAAAGTCATTGGTATCGACCTTGGAACAACAAACAGCTGCGTCGCCATTATGGATGGCTCCCAGCCCAAGGTCATCGAAAACTCTGAAGGGGCGCGCACCACGCCCTCGATCGTCGCCTTCACAGATGATGAGCGTCTGGTCGGACAGCCTGCGAAACGCCAGGCGGTGACAAATGCTGACAACACGATCTTTGGCGTCAAGCGCCTGATCGGTCGCCGGTTCGACGATGCGGACCTGGCAAAAGACCTCAAGAACCTGCCGTTCTCTGTAATCGATGGTGGCAATGGTGACGCTTGGGTCGAAGCAAAAAGTGACACCTATTCGCCCAGCCAAATCAGCGCATTCATCTTGGGAAAGATGAAAGAAACTGCCGAGAGCTATTTGGGTGAGGAAGTCACTCAAGCAGTAATCACGGTGCCCGCGTACTTTAACGACGCGCAACGTCAAGCCACCAAAGATGCTGGCAAAATCGCGGGCCTCGAAGTGCTTCGGATCATCAATGAACCGACAGCTGCTGCTCTGGCGTATGGGTTGGACAAGGAAAACACGCACACCATCGCCGTCTATGACCTTGGGGGCGGTACATTCGACGTCACGATCCTGGAAATCGACGACGGTCTGTTTGAAGTGAAATCCACCAACGGCGACACGTTCCTTGGTGGCGAAGACTTCGACATGCGGATCGTCAACTACCTTGCCGACGAGTTCAAGAAAGAG
>CAYODE010000026.1:0-30743 GCA_964402685.1 uncultured Aestuariivita sp.
GCATGATTTACCACGCAGAAATTCTTGGCGGGTATGGTGAAATGGTATCATAAGAGCCTTCCAAGCTTAAGGTGCGGGTTCGATTCCCGCTACCCGCTCCAAGAATTCTCTACCTGCACATTTCCGACAAATGTTTTTTATGCTTCTCTCTAAGTAATTGTTTTTAAAACATTAGACGAATTTTGAACGTTAGTCTTCCAAGCTTAAGGTGCGGGTTCGATTCCCGCTACCCGCTCCAAGAATTGTCTGTCAAAAATCCCGACGCTGGTGCCTACCAAAAATTCTGTAGACATTTGATAAGCAGAGATAATTTAGGTTCTAGGGCATCTGCTTCGAACACAGCACGCGCGGGTTCTTTTTCAACTGCCGGCCAGAGAATGTTTCGCCATTCGTGACGTGGTTTCGAACGCAAAAGAGTTCTTTTGGTGAATAGACTGAAGTCAATCAGTACGGGGTCACGTGTTTGAAGAGCCGGTGCCCCCATCTTGTGTAAACTGATCTGCACAACATTTGATTGTGTAGTCACTTTCTTAGTACTGCTATCTCTTTCCTGTCAGGCAATTTCTGAATAACCGGCCAAGTTCAGTGCGCGAAACCAAGTGGAATGATTGGCTCCATTGTAGTAGCGAATTCGCTCTCTTTGCACGGACCTCCGCTGTCAGAGCCATTCGGTAAGGACGCCAAAATGTTGGCGGTATCGATTTTCTGTTGCCTCGGCGTTACTTCGGCCCCTTTCCATGTAGTCGTCTATTAACTTGTCGTGCCAACTCTCGACAGAGTTGACGTGGCGAAGTCAGTTTGTCTTCGAGATGCCGTTTGGTTTTTTCAAGCTCCGCAACGTGCACCTTAATCGCGGACATTGCATCCGTCAGTTGCAAGATCTCTTGCGCTGCAGCCTGTTTCTCCAACGCAGATTTTTCCTCAAGGTGAGCAATCTGCTCTTGATAAAACGATGCAGCTGCCTTGAACGTGCGTTCCTCGTCTAGAAAAGCGACTAGATGATTGACGGGATGGGTCCTAAGTGGCTGCGGGACAAGGCTGCCATCGCGTGCTGCTTGTACAAGAGACGCGCTTGAGTGGTGCAGCTCGAACCAGTCCCTTGAGCGCTTTGCGTGCTCAGATAGCAGGTCGGATGAGATGTTTTTGAGGATCTTGAACAGTTGCTCTTCGTTGCTCCAAGTCATCGCGCCGGGATAAGCAACGTCCGCCCCACAAAACATGCGATGGCGATAGTTCTGATGCATAACAAGGGGTATGCCGGCCGCCATAGCTTCAATTGTGGATTTACCTCCGCCTATTGGGAACGAACCGACCAGGAAGTCGATATCTTCGTCTATCAGTGCCTGTGCGACTGACACTGCGTAGGGAATAAACTTAACTCTGCCAATCGGGACACCGCAGTGTTCAAAACTTTCCTCAAGAGCGACGCGCAACCTGTCTGGTACCGACCCGATGTGCACATGCGTGCCCCCTGTGCGCAGCAGGATTTGGGGCAGCAGGGACGCATAGTCAAACGCGTAACCATCTGTTAGGAACTTGTCGCCACGTCCAACAGCGCAGCTCTTCCACTGACCAGCACGTGAAAACGGTTTCTCATGCCGACCGAGATCCTTTCGAAGAATAAGTGGATAGTAGACGTTTTCTGAAATGCCGAGATCATGGCGGCAGTTTTCGAAGGCCATGTTCGCCAAATCCACGTGTTGGAAACTATCGCAAGTCACGCCTAGGCAAAGGTGGTGGTCAGCGTGATGAACAAATATCTTGTCCGGTACGGAAGCAGATATTGCTGCGCACAGTCCCATTGAATCTTGATGATGGATAAACAGAACAAGCTTTTGCGGGTTCAGGTCTCTGATTGTTCTGCAGACATCTTCTAACCGGGCTGCGCTGTCGGAACCTTTAGCTGTGTTGACAGGAACTCCGACTTCTTGAGCGAATTCTTGAGCAATCGACATGTCTGCACGGTCGAAACAGTCAGTCAGCAACACACTGACCGGTTCTTCAAACATTTTCAAAGCAATGAAGTCTTGCATGACTTCTTCGTGCCCGCCTGCTCTGGAGAGCTCGGAGGCAAGAACGACGGTTCCGCGCCTATCATCAGTCGCATCGTCATCGTGCTGTGGCACTGTCTGTGCGATGTGTTCGCAAAGATCGTCAAGTTCTTTGCTCGCGAGCACACGTGCTATTGCCCGCGGGTTGGTTAACACAGAGTCGACAAAAAACCTTATACTGTCCAGTGCGCCTCCAATGTCGCCACCATCTAGTAGGCCGCGAACGTGGCTCTCCAACGCCAACAACTCCTGAGCAGTGTATTTCTTCATAGGCTTTCGACAGCCTTGATCAGTTGAGCACAAACCTCGTCCACAGCTTCGAGCGGTAGCTGTGGACCGCAGGGCAGGCTGAGCACTTCCTTCGCCAGTTGACCGGCAATGGGTAGACTCTCAGGCGCGATATCGAGCGCGCTGTATGCGCGTTGCATGTGAGGGGGAATTGGGTAATGGATTTGCGTTCCAATACCGGCGCTCTGCAACACTTGTTGGATTTCTTTGCGCTGCGGAACCCGCACCACATAAAGATGCCACGCCGAGGTAAACCCTTCGGGTTCCACTGGTAAAGTTATTGCGTCTGTACCCGCAAGGCACGTTCGGTAACGCTGGGCTATCTTGGCGCGATGTGCGTTCCAACTATCAAGATACTCCAACTTGACCTTGAGAACGGCGGCTTGGATGGGGTCAAGACGGCTGTTAACACCTTGCACCTTGTTTACATAACGCTCTTGCGATCCATAGTTGCGCAGAATCCTGATACGTTCGGCAAGATCATCGTCATTCGTCGTCACGGCCCCAGCATCGCCCAGAGCTCCAAGATTCTTGCTTGGGTAGAAGCTCCAAGCAACCACATCACCATGCTGCCCAATCCGTTTTCCGCGATACCGAGCGCCATGCGCCTGAGCGGCATCTTCCACAATCCGTAATCCGTGTCTCTTTGCGATATCCAAAATCGGGTCGAGGTCAGCGGGTAGACCATACAAGTGCAGCGGCATTATTGCTTTGGTGCGCGATGTAATGGCAGCTTCGATCCGCTTAGGGTCAATGTTGTGGGTTTCTGGATCAGGTTCGACCGGGACCGGTGTAGCACCAGTAAGACTAACGCCGAGCCAGGTGGCAACGTAACCGTTGGACGGCACAAGCACTTCGTCGCCCGAACCTATGCCGAGCGCGCGTAACCCCAATTGAAGCGCGTCAAGGCCATTCGCTACGCCAACTGAATGTCTCGCGCCACAAAAGGTTGCAAATGCGGCTTCAAAACTTTCGACCTCCGCGCCAAGTACATACCAACCCGAAGCTAAAACACGGCTCACCGCATTATCGATTTCGGGCTTCAATGCGCGGTAGGCATCTCCAAGATCGAGAAACGGTATTTTCATTTTTCCGCACTTCTGAGCGATAGGAAGGCATTGTAGTCCCGTATGTAGTCCGCTTCGTCAAAGTAATCCGATGTTAGAACCAAGCATACAGAGCCCGGGTCGAAATTCACTTCCGACGCCCATATCATGGGAGGTACATGCAAACCCAGCCACGGCCTGTTAAGGTGTATCGTGCGTTGTCGCGTTCCGTCATCCATCTCGACATCGAAACTGCCCGACAAGCACACCAGGAATTGGTGTAATTCGCGATGCGCATGCGCGCCGCGTCCTGCAGCGGTTGGCACATCGTAGAGATAGAAGACCCTCTTGACTTCGAAAGGAACGTGTCTTTCGGCCTCAATGAAAGTTAGATTGCCACGGACATCCGACCGTTTTGGCAATTCTGTGATTGTGAGTTCTTCGACGCTAGGCTTCATAAGTTGTCCAGATTGACCAAGTAAACCTCAAGAGCAACCCCGCCGCCGCCAAATTCAGTCTTGAACTTGTACAGCCCGGAATTCAAAACACGCCCCTGATCCTCGTTGCTTGACCCGAAATCAAAGTAGCGTGCCCCTAGTGCACTGGCATCCTCGATGCAGCTTTCAAATACAGCGTCAAGGGCTGATACGGCATACCCTTCTTCGCTCGACGCTATGTACTGCGCGTGCCAGACCTGTTTTGAGACGAATAGCAAAGTGCCCGCGACAACGTTGCCGTTCAAATATGCTGTACGAATTTTGATTTCACCCGGGAAGCGTTCGGTGAGATCTTTGATCTCTGAACGAGAGTGGACAGGTCGTGCTTCATGTTTGCGAATTAAGTTGTCTTCTAGGACGTTCCAAAACGCGTCCAAATCCGTCCCATCTGTTCGGACGGTCACAACGCGCTGTGCCTTTTTCAAGGATCTTTTTCGACGGCTCGAGATACGGCCGCGAAACGACAGGTCAATCGTGCTCGAGAGATCGCAGCGTACGCGCTCGGCACCGATGCGAAACAGGGCGTATAGGTCGTCCGCCGCGGGAACTTTGGCATAAATATGCGGGAGGGGCTTGTACAGCAGGCGACAGAACCCAAGGCTGTTGTAGTACGATGCCGCAGCCTGAAAAGCATGGATGGCGCCTTCCCCGGCAAGCCGTCCGGCGTGTACAAAACCGCCGAACGTTGCGCCCGGGTGACTGATCACAAGTGTTTCATCGTCAAGAGCACGTGATGCAGGAAGTACCGCGCAAAGGCGATCTTGGTCATAAAGGAGGATGGAAAGGTCCTCGAACCTATCGCCGTGGTAAGACAAGAAGCGACGACTGTGCAGCAGCGTCGCATTAACGGCGTCGCTACAGAACGCATCCCATACTGGACCGTCTTCCGGAGAAAACCGCTTTACCGTGAAGGTCATTCGGCGAGTTCCGCTAAAGCGAAACCAGCAGCTCCAAAGCCGTCGCCATTGTAAAAACACCAAGTACGATTATGCGTCTGGACAACAGCGGAATACATGATTGCCTGTCCGTCGAATTTTCCAGGCGTTACATCCAGCCCCATATCCGCGTCCTTGCGCGTCCACGATAATCCGTCTTGGGATTCCGCGTAACCAAGTCGGTAAGCACCGAGTGAAGTGCGTCTGATTGAGTAGAAAAGCTGATAGTCTTCAGGCCCTCGCTTGACCACCCATGGGCGCCCGAAGCCGTGTTCGTCATCACCAGTAAGTGCCATCGACTCGCGTCCGTGCGACGGCCAGTTGATGCCGTCATCGGACTCCGCATAACGCATGTCATACACCGGCATAGGCTTTCCATCGATGTCGATCCACTCACTGCCAGCTACGTACCACATTCGAAACGTGCCATTGTCCAGAAGTGCGCAAGGACCACCACGAAAGTACAGCTCTCCTTCGGAGCGATCTAACACAGGGGCATTTAAGTGCCTTTCGAATGTACGCCCATTGTCGTCGCTGATTGCAAGACCCGTGAAAATTCGGTAGCGAATGTGATGGCAGAGCTCGAAGCCGGCATAGTAAAGAAAAATACGACCATCCGGTACGCGAACCAGACTAAGCGCCATCACACCGTTGTCGTCGAAGGTTCCCGGTAGTCCTGGGCCAAAGATTGGACCGTCGGACTGTCCTAAAACGCGGGTTGGATCTTCGGCCGAGACATCAACATATTGGACGTGACCTCGACCATCTGCGTCAAGCACTGTGACGTAAACGCGAAGCGTGTCATCGTTGATCTTGAAGGGGGTAGGGCCCATACCGTGTGTGTAGCCATGGTGCTGTGTTGAGGCTGACCACACTAAGCCCCGTTTCTGCCAGATCACGACGGCACCTTAAACATTCTTTTTGGAGTAACCCGCGCGGGTTCTGCTTGCTCGCCTTTGAACAACTGGTTCGGCTCTGTGTTTTGCAACAGTGTCACGCCAGGGCCGACCCAATTATCCTCCCCAATGTCCAGGTTATTGGCGAGTGACGCGTTAACCCCCAAGAACGAATTCGCGCCGATATTACAGAATCCTGACACGACGACGTGCGAAGAGACAAAACAGTTGTCACCGATAGTGCTATGGTGCCCGATATGGTTGCCGCTCCACAGAACGACGTTGTCGCCGATTTGCACGAACGGTTGAACAGTGTTGTCTTCGAATATGAAACAGTGCTCCCCGACCTTCACATTGTGCCACACGAAGGCACGGCTTGAGACATATGAAGCTGGCTGGAAGCCCTTTGACTTTGCAGTCTCAAGTAGCCGGGTCCTGAGGCGATTCAGTTGTGTGTAAACCAGTGCGGCGTAAAAATGGACGGCGTTGGGATCGAAGTGGTCCTCGAGCTTTTCAAGAGGCACGACCGGTAGGCCAAATTTTTCGTCGGATTTGATGAAGGCTTCTTCCACCGCGAAGCCTTTGACCTCGTACGGGGAATCGTGCATGAAACACTCATAAGCCACTTCGGCGAATGCACTATCGCCTATTATAACGAGTTGAGCTGTTTTTTCCATATGGCTTTTCTTTCGGCGTCAAGGCCGTACGATTAAAATGTCTTCGCGGCGGTTTGCCATCGGAAGCGTTTCCCGCTGCGGCACGATGAATGCATCGAAACCCGCGTTGCGTGCACGATGGATGAGACCCAATACCACTGAGTCGTCTATCTTGCCTGCTTCCGTGACATTGAAACTGACTTCCGGGTCACTGTCAGTTTTCATGAAGTTGCGGTGATAGGCTGCTCCGGCCTCACTTGCAAAGAAGCGTTTGCGTTTTGACACATTTGGTATGTCGCCAAGCAGCATTTGTCCGCCAGGCGCGAGAAGTTCCAGCGCATGATCAAGAAAGGCAAATACGGACCCCTCCTCAAAAACATAGTGTAAAACACTATAGCAAAGTATGGCATCGAAGCTTCCCTGTCGTTGCTCCAGAAACTCGGGACATGACGGAAAGACTGCACTGACCTTCGTAATGCGCTCGCCATCAGGAAGTTGGGCTAGCATTTCTTCGCCGTCCAACAGCACCAATTCGTGCTTATGCTTGTCGCACAGATCTATCAAAAGCTCAGGCAGTTCGCTGCAGCCCGGACCAATATCCAAAACACGCGTTCTGTCTTGGGATAGGTTCGTTAGTTTTGAACGGATATCGTCAAAGATTTCGCGTTCATGTCCTTCACGATAAGCATCTGGAAAACCAATTTTTTCATATCTGGACAGGCTCTCGTCACGAGCCATGCTCTGAAAATCGGCGAACCCGATTTTGGAGAAGTCGACACTGTTCGACATGTAGCCTCGCACCGCTTTCTACTGATAACCAAAGCGAATTTTTTGGTTGCCAAAACAACCATATAATTTCCGTCTGTTCAAGGTTCGCATCTATCGTTTGGCATGAACTCAGCTGACGATGGAAACGCATGCGAAGGCGAAAAGTCTTACACTACTTAAGCATCAAGCAGTACATATCTTGATGATTGTCCCAAGCGTGGTTTTTGAAGCCGGTAACCTTGAGGCCGGCTGCATGCGACGCCTTATGCATCCAAGCTTCTGAGCAAATGGATATCCCGTACTCATCAGAGTGGGGGTAACCATGATATCCATAACCTGTCTCGAAATACCTCATACAGATGCCGTGCTCTTTGTCAGCGTCGATTCCATAGACTGACTCACCTCGGTGTAACAAGCGGCCTGCGACTAGCGCACCGTGGGTTGTCACAATGGCTCGACCTTCTTGCGTTAGGTGCCTTGAAACGAATTGTAGGAAGTGACTTGCAGCCTCAGCGTCAAGGTGCGTGACCAGAGAGCCAACCCAGATCAGGTCATACTTTTTATCAAAGTTCAGCGTCGCAAATTCGGGCTGGGATTTGAGCATTGTGGCGCCAAACTCAGACACGCAAAAATGGGCGCCGTCTTCGTTCAAATCTGCGACGTCTAGTTCGCTTTCAGGGAACTGTGCCACGAGATATCGTGCAACGCGCCCATGCCCGCAAGGCAAATCCAAAATTTTGCTGGGTTTAAAGTCGCCCAAGAAAGCCAAGACTTCCCGCAGGGCGTTTTCCCCTACGGAAAAGTAATGATGCTCGTTGTCGGCGAACATTTCGTCGTTTTCGGAGATTTTCTTGCTTACATTTATCATAATCTTGCCTTCGATTAGACTTTTGCGATCCGGGCCCGGTTTTCGGCGCATATGCCAAACATTACTCTGGATTGATAGAGAACTCTTGGGACAACTTAGCTTTTGGGGAAAAACACACTTCAAACGCGATAGGCGTTTTTGAGGATTAAACAGTCTTTCTTTACTTGAAGCCCGAAACCCACTCCCATGTTGCTTGCAACCCGGTCACGAGGTCTTCTTCGGCGGACCACCCAAAGTCTTGTTTTGCTGCAGAACAGTCTAAAATGGAGACCGGCACATCGGTGCTTGGTGCAGGTTTGAAATTGCGGTTGAACTTACGCCCAGAGACTTGCTCCAACGCAGCGATAAGTTCCAAAAGAGAGGTTCCGCGACCGCTGCCTGCATTATATGTTCCTTCTCTATCTGTTGTTCCTGCGAGGACACACAATTTCGCTAAGTCACGGACGAAAATGTAGTCGCGTACGACCGTACCATCGCCCCAGATGTCAATGGGTTCGCCGTTAGCAATCCGGTTCATAAATGTGGCGACAACACCTTGTACCCCGGTATGACTTTGACGTGGGCCAAATGGGTTAGCCGCGCGAATAATGACGGGGGACAGACCTTGGGTCCGCCGATACATCTCCAGCGTGTGTTCGATAGCCGTCTTCGTAATTCCATAAGCGTTGATAGGCCTTAGGGGATGTCTCTCGGTAATAGGAACAGTTTGTGTCAGGCCATATACAGTTCCTCCAGAAGAAAGAAACAACAGCCGCCTAACACCAGCTTCCAACATCTCTTCCACGAGCTGTTGTGTTCCAATGAGGTTTTCGCGAACGTCTCTTTGTGGATCTTGACTCGCGGTGCTCGGAAACGTCGTCGAGATGAAATGAAATACTGCGTCCACACCCTCCAAGGAAGCGCGAAACGCAGATGGATCCGTGAAATCACCGAAAAAGTAATCCACGTTGGGCAGAGCAAGACGGAAGCTCTCCTCGCTCTTGTCAAAGATCCGGACGTCATGTCCTTCGTTCAATAGAACATCAACAACATGCGAGCCAATAAACCCACAGCCACCCATGACTAGAACCTTCATAATACCCCCCGTTTCCCGAGGTGGCGCTCTTGCATCATCTGGTCAGGCCTCGCACGTTGGTCACGTTCGTTCGCATTCCAAAATATGCTGGAGCCACACCGAACAGCCTTTCAATCGCATGGAGCATTGTGCCATCCACCGGTAGCGGTTCAGCGGGGTAGTCTTTCCAATCCAGGCGTAGTGAAACGAATTTTTCGATGAGTTCTGAACGCGCCCAGAACATGGTTCCCATAGGAAAATCGATTTGTCGAGGAAGCGCGCTGATTCCCAGGCGTTTCGCAAGTTGGTCGGCGATAGCCCTGTTCGTGGCCCATCCTATGTGGTGAGGATCGTCCGGATAAACGATGCCGACGTCCGGTGATCGAGCCATAGCTGTGACGATCCGGTCGAGCATAGCGCCTCCGCTGGAGCCGCCGACTGTGTTCTGCATCAGGAACTCGACCCAGTTTTCGACTGATTGACGATCTTTGATTTCGGTCGACTTCTTGGTGTGCAGGTGCCCTATTATATCAAATTCCGAGACCATCTTTTCGCCGAATTCGGTCAGAAACGGCGCCACGTCGCGTCCGCGATTCTGCACCGATTGTAATGCTCCTACATTGCCGACATAACTCTTTAACACCTTGTCCACTGCGTTCATCTGGTCGCTAGGAGCACTCACGAAAAGTACCGGGTTTGTCTGGTTCGCACCTATACGGTTCAGTATGTTTTCAAGTTCGTCTGGAAAGAAAGCGTGGATGTGAAGTGCGATCTTTTGACGACGAAGAACGGCGTCATCGATCGGGCTATTTTCGTCGATAACATCCGCTTTCCAACGGCCTTCGGGTTCGCCGCTTTCAATAAACGCAACGAAGGGGTCTCTTGGCTGCCCCCAACCATTCTCTTCTGCATAAATCAATTGGTTGAAACCTGGCGCTGGTTTCCTCAGCTTTGTCCCGGATTTGTTTGCCGCTAGATAGTCTTTTATGTTCTGTCGCTCGTTTCCGTTTTTCTCAAACGGTGATCGGTAGAAATCGCTGCGGAATGCGCCACTGGCCATGAGTCTGTCGGCGTCTTCTGCGATCATGTCCGACTTTTTCCCACCCAACCGCGCGAGTTCTTCCAAACGTAGCGTATAGTTTGAAAAATCGAAGTTTCTGGCCGCAAGCTCTTGGCTCTTTTCTACAACTTCAGTCAACAATTGAGAGTCCTCTGACAGAGCGCGAATTTTGTGGGCCATTTCACTCGTGTCGATGAAGTTCGCGACACAGGTGTCTTTCAACCCGGCTGAGGCAAGGAGTGACGCAATGCCTGTTGTCCGTTCAAAGCACACGATAGGTTTGCCAGCCACCAACATGTCAATCGCGACATTCGGCAACGGGTCAAGCCGCGACGATAGCAACATCAGGTCAGCGGAGTGATACACGTGTTCGATCTCTGTCGTAGAGCGCACGATTTTCATTTGTGTCTGTATGCCCGCCCGCTCGATTTGATCGGCCAAGTAAACAGACCTGTGCACGTCGTTTTCCGGATCAAAACCCTTCCCGAACCACACGAAGCGAAACCGACCGCCACCTGGTCCTGTGATGAGCCTAGTCGCAACTTCTATGAACAGATCTATCCCTTTTCGAGTTTCGATTGTGCCGGCACCAATTACAACA
Organism: uncultured Aestuariivita sp.; assembly: GCA_964402685.1. GTDB lineage: Bacteria > Pseudomonadota > Alphaproteobacteria > Rhodobacterales > Rhodobacteraceae > Aestuariivita. The sequence continues at coordinate 10,721 of CAYODE010000026.1, forward strand.
AAAGTATCATCTTTTGGGCCTTTCGGTCTAAGCACGCTGTTCACCCATGCCTCTTCTACCTTGTCTGGAACGTGCTCGGTCGACCGGGTTTCACATTTTCCTTGAGGCAATACATGAACGTTCACTGGGCGTTCGAAACCGGGTTTTCCCAGCGCATTATCCAGTGTGATATCTGTCGAGAAGACAACTTGGTCAGCATTCGCAAATACGTCCGGGAATGCAGAGCTTGGTCGAGTGTAGGCTGCAAATTCGTGCAAAAGCGCGACGCTCGGTACACCCGCAGATTTCAGACCGACGAGAGCGGCACGCGACTCAACACTGTTCACAAAAGCCATCGAGATTTCTTGAGCCTTACAAATCTCCTCAACGATTTGGGAAATCTTGTCCGGTCGCGTCGTCATCCGATCAATTTCAAATAGCGAAACACTTGAAGCCGCGAAATCAACGGCAAGGTCACCGTTGCCCAGTACAACTGTGACCACGTTGTACCGCTTCGACAACTCCCTGACGAGATTCAAAGCGAGGAACGGCGCACCAGTCCGGCTTGCATCGTGGCTAACGACCATAACGGTTTTGTCAAATTGCGGAGCGCTTTTTGAAGCGGCGTTTTGGTCGCTTGTTCGGACCTTGTCTGACCGCCAATCCAGCAAGTTGGTATGCCCTTGGTTGCGATGCGGTTGTTTTGTGCAGCTCTCTCTTTCAATGTGCTTCAGCGATCTTTTGGGATCCCTTTTCTCGGCGGAGGTCATAAAGCGGCTACGGCGGCTTTCAGAGAACCACTTGTCCCGTTCGGACAACCAAAAAAGCAGTCGGCTAAGCTGTTTGCGTTTAAAGGATTTGAAGGGTCGATTACGAGCGTCTGCAAGATCGCGTTGCAATTGGTCGACGTTTACCACGTGCTTGCGCAACTGTTCCAGCTCTTCTAGGGCCTTGTTCAGCTCGGTCATGTCATCGGCAGGATGTTCAAGCGCAGGCTGGGTTTTTCTTTGGCTTTCGGTGTTATGTATATCGTTTGGCTGGTTGTTTTCGTCGTTCGCCATATTTTGGCCAGCCTTCAATCAATCTTCAAACTGCACATTGTCCGTATGGGCCTATCGCTACCTGCGCACCGAGTCCCAACCTTTGTGGCGATGCGTAGTCATTTTGAATTAGACCGACAACACTGAAAAAACACGATGAGTGCAAAATTCTGTAACCTATAAGCGAACCGATTGGACAAGTACAACCGTCATAAGGCCGCCAGACGAACAAAACAAAAGGCAAGATATTCGAACTGTGGAGCGTTCAAAGTGCCTGATCGAATTGGCAGAGGCCGATCTGACAACAGCCCAAGTTGTTTTATGGCAGAAGCGTGAGGCACAGAACAGGTCTCATCACAGCATCGGGCAGAACTTTGCTCATTTTTTGACCACGCTCAACAAATGGCCTAATGGGCCGTCGCAAAGATGAGCGGCACGAAGAAGACGCGAAAAAAAGTTACAACGACACTCTTAGAACTTGTGGGATCACTGTCTCTTCATCATAAGCGGGTGCCGTAGATCACCAGAACGCCTTAAGGCTCCAATTTTGTAGCGAACCCCTCGAAGTATGCGGGAAACGGAATGACTGTACCGGCCGAAGCCAGCGCAAACGACGTGCCACTTGTGTGTGATTTGGATGGCACGCTGGTGCAGTCTGATACGACGTATGAGCTGCTTCTGCTTTACCTAAAACAGCATCCTTTGTTGGGGTTGTTTACTGTGTTTCGCTGGTATTTGGCAGGCAAGGCCACGATGAAGATCAACCTTCATTCAGCGGTTGGCGATCAGTTGGCTGTTGGGCATCTGCCAATCAACCGCAACCTGCTCAACTCGGAAACTTTCCAATCAGCCGGCTCCCGCATTCTCGTGTCCGGCGCGCCTCAACCAGTAGTCGAAGATGTTGCAAAATCGGTGAGCGCCTTCGACGCCACGGCGGGCACCAATGCTAACACAAATCTCACTAGCCAAGAGAAAGCGAGTTACCTAACCCAAACCTATCCCCAAGGTTTTGATTACATCGGGAACAGTCATGATGATCTCGCCGTCTGGCAAGAGTCTCGACGGGCCTTTGCGGTTAATGCTCCGGACTCGGTCGTCCAAAAGGCAAAATCCAGAGGTATCGATCTCGAAATTCTCCAACCTCGCATATCTCAGATCCGGCCGCTGATCACTGGAATGCGTTTGCATCAGTGGGTCAAGAACAGTCTCGTATTCGTCGTACCCGCCCTAAATCTGGGTGTGATTACGTTCCAAGCCATTGTCTCGATGCTCTTGGTTTTTCTGGCATTCGGACTTGTGGCGAGCGCGACGTACCTCCTAAATGATCTCCTGGACATTCAAGAGGACCGAAAACACCACAAGAAACGCAGCAGGCCATTCGCGAGCGGTTCTCTGGATATTCCACACGGTGTTGCTGCTATTGGCTTCTTTTTCTTGTCGGGTCTGGCCATTGCTTCGCTTGTCTCTCTCTCGGTCGCCTTTTTCCTCTTGGTATATGCATCGATTTCCCTGGCGTATTCCCTCTACCTGAAGCGCCTCGTGGTTTTAGATGTGATCGTACTATCGTTCCTCTTCTGCTGGAGAATTTTCATCGGTGGCGTCGCCTTTGGTGCTGACACGAACGTTTGGTTTATGACGGCGGTCAGCGCCTTCTTCCTTAGTCTTGCGTTCGGTAAGCGAGCGATAGAATTGTCACGCGGTCGCGAGAAAGCTGACGCCACGGATGTTCTGCATGGTCGAGGCTACGAAACTCAGGATTACCCGGTAGTGCTTGGTCTGGGACTGGTATCTGGCATGGTGGCACCACTGATCGTGTTGATCTACGTGTTCCTATCGGGCTCGTCGATCGTGGATCATGGGATAAGCGCCATGTTTTTGTCGGGCCTTCTATGCTTCTGGATTTCACGGTTTTGGATACTTGTGAATCGGGGAGCGGTTCATGACGACCCGATCGTGTTTGCTTTGAAAGACAAACACAGCGCGAGTCTGTTGGTGGGAATGGCACTCATCCTTGTTTTGGAGCAGGTGAATTGATCGTCGAGAGTTGGGGACGGGTGTTGCGTTATGACTGTGAGGTGGCACAACCTACGCGACCGCGCATCTCTATTGACGATCTAGGCGCCGGTTCGCGAGGCATAATTGCACATGGTCTGGGTCGCTCATACGGCGATGTCGCGCTCAATGACGGGGGCCGAGTGCTGTGCACAGAAGCTCATGATCGCGTGCTGTCTTTTGACAGAACAAACGGCGTTATACGCGCACAGGCCGGCTTGAGCCTGGGCGAACTTTTGCGGATCACCGTGCCGCGTGGATGGTTTCTGCCGGTCACTCCTGGCAGCAAATACGTCACGCTAGGCGGCGCAGTTGCAAACGACGTACACGGAAAGAACCACCATCAAGTGGGTAGCTTTGGTTCCTTCGTGGAACGGATTGGTCTCGTGCGGAGTGATGAAGGCCGCATGGCGTTATCACCCAAGTCCAACAGCAGTCTGTTTGAGCTGACAATCGGAGGGCTTGGTCTGACCGGCTTCATCGAATGGGTCGAGTTAAAACTGACACCAATTGTCAGCCCCTTGATGGACGTCGAGAATATTCCCTTCGATGATCTGGACGGCTTCTTCGCCTTATCCGCAGACAGCGCAGAATGGCCTTACGCGGTCGCTTGGGTCGATTGTTTTGCGCCAAGTTCGGAGCGTGGTCGCGGTATTTTTACCCGCGGACGCCATTCGAACAGGCCGAGGAAACTTGTCGCACATGCTCCCGAACCGCGACGGACATGGCCGGTTGAAACGCCCAGTTGGTTACTGAACAAGGCGACGATTAAGCTTTTCAACGCGCTGTACAAACGGCGACCGGGGGCCACGTTCTGCGGCGAACAGCATTATGATAGTTTCTTTTACCCACTTGACGGTATTGCCCATTGGAACCGCATGTATGGACCGCGGGGATTTTTCCAACATCAATCCATCATACCAAAGGATGCGGCGCGTGTTGCAGTGGCCGAGCAATTGCAAGCCATTGAACGCGCAGGCCAGGGTTCATTTCTTGCCGTCTTGAAGACATACGGGAAGGAGACGTCCCCCGGTCGCCTCTCGTTCGGACGTGAGGGTGTCAGCCTGGCACTGGATTTTGCGAACAAAGGGGCGCCCACGCAGCGTCTTCTGCGTCGGTTGGATGAGATCGCCGTCGCTGCCGGAGGCCGGATGTACCCTGCAAAGGACGCTCATATGTTGCCGGCTACATTCCAAGTAGGCTATCCGGCATGGGAAGATCTTGAAGCCGTACGTGATCCAGCGATTATGAGTTCTTTCTGGCGTCGCGTTACAGATAAAGGTGTGAGCACAACAACATGAGCATAAAAACAGAATGACAGGCATTGTGATCCTTGGCGCGACGTCCGCCATCGCCGAAGCGTATGCGCGACTCCTGGTTCAGGAGAGCCGGACCGGCCCAAGTTTCTTTCTCGTGGGTCGGGATGAAACTGCTTTGCGTGACATTGCAGCTGATCTTGAAGCACGCGGCGCGGAATCCGCCACCATCAGAGTCATGGACTTATCGGAAACTCAAGATCCGGGAGAGTTGGTAGAAGCAGCGCGCGAAAGCCTCGAGCGGATTGATGAGGTTTTGGTGGCTTACGGGTTCCTTCCCGATCAAGAAACAACGCAATCGGACCGAAAAGCACTTGAACTTGCCTTGAACGTAAATTTCACCAGCGTCGCCGTTTGGGTTCAAGCATTTGCCAACGTCCTTAAAGAGCAAAAGCGCGGAAGCATGGCCGTTATCGGATCGGTCGCCGGCGACCGGGGCCGGATGTCAAACTACGCCTATGGGGCAGCCAAGGGGGGATTGGAAAGGTTCGTCCAAGGACTGCAGCATGCGCTAGCGTCATACCCCAACATCTCAGTTACGCTTGTGAAACCGGGTTTCGTCAAAACGCCGATGACCGCACATATCGAAGGGCGGGGTGGCCCGCTTTGGGCGAAACCAGATCGCATTGCTGTCGATATCTACAAGGCGGTGCGCCGCGAACGCGCCCGGATCTACACACCCTGGTTTTGGTGGGGCATCATGACAATAATCTGTGCGGTGCCGTCACGCATCCTGCATAAAACAAAGCTGTGATCAAAGATGACTGACCGCAAAAAGATCGTCCTTACCGGGGCGGCCGGTTTGGTTGGGCAAAACCTGACGCTCCAAATGCGAGACCGTGAGGATATCGAGCTCGTTGGTGTCGATAAGCATCCAGCGAATTGCGCCATATACCGAAAGGTCCACGAGGGTGTTGAGCTTGTCGAGGCAGATCTGGCAGAGCCCGGCGATTGGGCCGACAGTTTTTCCGGTGCGGATACTCTGATTTTGAACCATGCCCAGATTGGAGCGCTCTCTGAGGCCCCGTTTATCGCCAACAATGTGACAGCCACACGCAATGTACTTGAGGCAGCGGAAGCGAACGGGATACGCAAAATAGTTCACATCAGCTCGTCGGTCGTGAACTCCCGTGCGGACGACTTTTACACACGCTCAAAGACCGAACAGGAGCAAATGGTTTTAGACAGCGGCATTCCCGTTGTCGTCTTGAGGCCAACGCTGATGTTTGGTCATTTTGATCGGAAACACCTTGGCTGGCTTGCACGCTTCATGAAGCGTCAGCCAATCTTCCCGGTTCCTGGCAACGGCCAGTACATTCGCCAACCTCTCTACGCGGGCGACTTCTGCCGGATCATTGAAGCCTGTATCGATGACTTTCAGCCCGGCGGTATCTTTGACATTTCAGGCCAGGAAAAGATTGCCTACATTGACCTGATCCGCACTTTGAAGGAAGCCTGTGGCGCCCGTGCGCGCATTCTTCGGATCCCATACGGACTTTTTTGGTGGTTGCTGCGCGTCTACGCTGTCTTTGACAAAGATCCGCCGTTTACCACCCGGCAACTAGAAGCCTTGGTCATACCCGAGGAGTTCCCGATCATCGACTGGCCAGGAATTTTTGGTGTAAACGCAACGCCGCTGCAAGATGCACTGGCACATACGTACAACGATCCGCGTTATGCGTCGGTTGTTTTGGAGTTCTGATCATGGCGAATGTTGCGGTTATCGGGGCGGGAGCAATGGGGCTTGCGGCGGCGTACCATGCGCTGAAAGCAGGTCATACGGTCACGGTATACGAAGCCGATAAGGTTGCCGGTGGCATGGCCGCCCATTTTGATTTCGGTGGGCTTTCGATCGAACGCTTCTATCATTTCGTGTGTACACCGGACGCGCCGACCTTCGAGTTGATGAAAGAGTTGGGCATGGGAGACCGTATGGTCTGGGTCGAGACGTCCATGGGATACTTCATCGATGGACATCACTACCGCTGGGGCGATCCATTCTCGCTTCTAAGGTTTCCGTTGATGAGTTTCATAGAAAAGGTGCGCTACGGCGCGTCTGCATTCTTTCAGACAAAGCGGCGCAATTTCGACAGTATCGAACATATGACCGCTAAGGAGTGGATCGTCCGTGATTGCGGGCAACGGGTTTACGATTTGATGTGGCGTCGCTTGCTCGAACTAAAATTCTATGAGTACACCGATCATATCTCGGCCTCGTGGATTGCCACGCGCGTGAAGCGCGTCGGCCGGTCGCGCAAGTCAATCTTTCAAGAAAAGCTCGGTCATATCGACGGCGGGAGCCAAAGTCTTGTCGACCGATTGGTAGAAGAGATCGAAGCACGAGGCGGTGAAATTCGGCTCGGCACTCCGGTGACGCGAGTCGAAACCGAGAATGGACGCGTTTCTGCGGTGCGCACCGCGCAAGGTGTGCAAGCTTTCGACTATGTGATCAGTACAGTCCCAACGCCGTTCGTCTCAGACATGATTCCCGACCTTACAGAGGACGAGCACGCGCGTCTTGCCTCAATCGACAATATCGGGTGCATCTGCCTGCTCCTGAAACTGAAGAAGAGCGTGTCGCCGCATTTTTGGCTGAACGTAATGGATGAGAGGATGGATATCCCGGGCATTATCGAGTTTTCGAACCTTCGCAAAATGCCAGACAACGTCGTGTACGTCCCGTATTATATGCCAACGACAAATCCCAAGTGGACCCAAGACGACGATACTTTTATCGCGGACGCAGTGGCTTACCTCAAAATGATCAATCCCGAAATCCAGGACGAGGATGTGATTGATGCGACGGTTGGGCGGCTGCGCTACGCGCAACCTGTGTGTCCGCCAAACTTCTTACAAAATCTACCTCCGATCCAAACGTCTATTTCGGGTCTCCAGGTGGCGGACACGTGTTACTACTACCCTGAGGATCGCGGTATCTCGGAAAGCGTCCGGCTTGCGCGGGAGATGGCGGCGCATATTGGGGAAAGCTGACCGATATGCAGTTTGTACGTTTCCTGCTAACGGGAGGTGTTGCCGCGCTGGTCAACCTCGCGTCGCGCTACATTCTCGATATTTTTGTGTCTTTCGAACTTGCGGTTGCATTGGCCTATCTGTTCGGAATGACAACTGCCTACATTCTTGCAAGGCTTTTTGTGTTTGAAGCTTCAGAGGATGGCATCGGATCGGAATTCGCACGATTTGCGGCGGTCAACGTGGTTGCGCTGGTTGTGGTCTGGCTGGTGTCTGTCGGTCTTGCGCGTGTCTTGTTTCCGATGATTGGCTTCACCTGGTACGCCGACGATATCGCCCATGCGGTTGGTGTTACTGTTCCCGCAATAACGAGCTTTATAGGGCATAAGTACTTCACCTTCCGAAAAGCCAATTGACCTTCCGGAAAGGTCTGCGGGAACATATGCTTTGTTCATATTTTGTCGTTTAGTGAAGGCAGACTTTGCCACAGCGCAAGCTTCAAATAGTCAGCCGTCAGCTTTGGTAAAGCTTACAAGCCCCTACCTCAGAAACCTCGTTCATACTTGCCACAAGTTGTTCAATGCTATCGTCAAAACTTAGCTCTTTGTATTTGCACCAAATCACTCCACCCAACGGAAGACCTCCCAATGTGGTTTCTGGACTAGAGATGAGAGAGCCGACAATGTCCTTTGGTATCCAGTCTGGTGGTGCGAAGGCGCGGCGTTCGGTGTAGTAGGGCGCCGTCGAATTCCAATCGATGCCAAACACGTAAACCCCTGAATTATCGGGAATTTGATCGCGTGCTTCCAACGCAATCAAGTAATGGTTTGGAAAAGGTGGAGATTTTACGCCGGGATAAAATCTGTCAAAAAATGTGTTCAATTGACTTGCAACGACAAAAACAACCATCGCAGTACTTAAGACAACTCTCCCGCGATCCAGCAAATCGAATGCGATAACCGACAGAACCAAAATGACAAAGACTGCATTTGCGACCTGATAGTAGTTGTGCACCAGGTGAAGGTTGGTGAAGAGCATCAGCGGGGTGAAGAAGCCAAGGCTGCCCAAGGCGACAAGTCTGGCGCGCGGGCTCGACAAGCCAGCGTTCAGCTTTGGGAAAATCTGCAACAACAACACTATCAGCAAAAGCACCGCAGCAGCTGTTCCCAGGGTATCCACCAGCATTCTTTGGGGTAGCAATTCCCCCCAAAAACGTTCGGACAGGCGCATGTCTAATGTGCCGTAATTCCAAGACGACAACTTTTCCGATGTAAGGAATTCTCCTATTGGATTCTGAGACTTAATGGAGTCACTGACCCCCACCCAAGTCAATCCAATCGGATAGGGAAACAAGAGAAGTACCGTGGCCAGACCGGCCCGTAGTTTCTGTTGAAGTAGCTTACCAGTTTTGTGCCAAGTCCAGATGATCCAAAGAAATCCAAGCCCAGCGAGGAGTGAGAACGCGGGTAGAGTGGTCGCTTTCGTCAGCACGGCCAACGCACCAAGCATTGCAGAGAAAACGAACCGGATGCCGCCGCCCTCTTGCAAAAAACGGATCAGAAGTGCTGCATGAGCAAAAGCAAAGAAAAGGGCCGCCGTTTCAATCATGAAGGTTGTGCCCCAAAACAGGTAGATCGGCGACGCCAAGAACATCGCGGAAGCTGCCCAGAACCACCAATCGCTAAAACCAATGGCCTTTTGCAGCACTCTTAAGGGCCAGAGGCAGGCCACGAAGAAACACCAGGACACCAACCGGCCTGCAAAATCCAGAGGAACGCCCAGCTTGGCCACAATCGCAGCCAGGCTTTGATACACCGGAAATTCAAATGGAATAGCCCAAGGCGCGCCAAGAACCGGCGTCTGGTAAGCAACAGAAAACCCGTCCTTAAGAAACCAAAACGATGTGATGGCCGTCTGTGTTTGCCGGAAGTCGTGCATGAACGTCAGCGGTTTGGAACCACTCACGACCAAGACCATCAAGGCATTGAAAAAAAGCAGAACCGTAAGACCGATCAAAAGTCGTTCTGACCAGAGGTGGAGTTTTGTCTTTGGTGCCATGATTGCCTTAGAGGTGTGAGTTGGAAAAGATGCGTCGACCAGTGTCATGATCGAAAATCTGGTTCAACCCCTGTCGCTGCTTTTCCGGCAGCACTATAGCCCTGTGAGAGAAATCGATAACTCTGTTCCGGCATAGTCCTTGGTCACGTCCAACTTCTAGGGCGCGGCATCTGGGCGCTTGACCATCCGTTGTATCAACGTCAAGAAACGATACTCAAAACGTAAGGTTTGGTCGCCTTAAGGCGCACCCTGAAATTAAAGAGTCCGAATGGCCCGAATGGACACTGCAGCGCCTCCTGCAAACACCGGTGAGGAGGAGCGCGAAAAATCGAAGAACATGCGCGCCTTGTCCGCGCTGTGGCCGTTCATGGCCCCGTATAAACTGCTTATGGCGGCGGCGGGTGCGGCGCTTGTTCTAACCGCATTTGTGTCGCTCGCGTTGCCTATGGCCGTACGGCGTGTCGTCGACAATTTTGAATCCAAAAACACCGAGATCCTGGATCTTTATTTTGCGGCTGCATTAGGGATCGCAGCCTTGCTCGCGGTAGGGACTGGACTGCGATATGCGCTTGTCACGCGGTTGGGAGAACGCGTCGTAGCAGATATTCGCAAGGCGGTCTTCGGGCGTGTCATCGGTATGAGCCCGGAGTTCTATGAGCGGATCATGACCGGTGAAGTGCTGAGCCGGATCACAACTGACACCACACTTATTCTATCTGTTTTGGGGTCATCTGTTTCGATTGCCTTGCGCAACATCCTGATCTTCGTCGGTGGTCTCGTTCTGATGTTATTGACCTCGCCGCAACTCACAGGTCTGGCCCTTTTGCTGGTTCCGGCAGTGATCGTTCCGATCCTTGTTCTGGGACGGCGTTTGCGTGTTTTGAGCCGCGAGAACCAGGATTGGATTGCCGCGTCGTCTGGAAATGCGTCTGAGGCACTCGGCGCCGTTCAAACGGTGCAGGCCTTTACCCATGAAGCCGAAAACCGCGCAGCCTTTGGCGATGTCACCGAGCGCAGTTTTGACTCTGCTAAACGCCGGATTTGGACGCGTGCGCTGATGACGGTAATTGTCATATTCCTCGTCTTCACGGGGATTGTTGGGATCCTCTGGATGGGTGCGAATGCCGTACGTGCCGGCGATATGAGCGTCGGAACGCTTGTGCAGTTCCTGATCTATTCGATCATGGTGGCTGGCGGCGTTGCTGCTCTTTCCGAGATTTGGGGTGAGTTACAACGCGCTGCAGGCGCGACAGAGCGCTTGGTTGAGCTTTTGCAGAGCATCGACACGGTAAGCGATCCGGCGGAGCCACAGAGATTGTCTATGCCAGTGCGCGGACAGATCACCTTGGAAGATGTCACGTTTCGTTACCCGTCGCGGCCTAAAGTGGCTGCGTTGGAGGGGGTATCGCTTGATGTCGCTCCAGGGGAGACTGTGGCCTTTGTCGGCCCATCCGGAGCTGGAAAGACAACGATCATTCAGATGATCCTTCGGTTTTATGATCCATCCTCGGGGCGGGTTTTACTGGACGGGGTTGATCTGGCGGATATGGCGCGGGATCAGTTTCGCAAACATATCGCGCTTGTTCCGCAGGACCCCGTGATTTTCGCGACGACGGCGCGCGAAAACATTCGCTTTGGACGCCCGGAAGCCTCGGACGGTGAGGTAGAGGCAGCGGCTCAAGCTGCGGCTGCACATGACTTCATCTCGGAATTGCCCGACGGGTATGACAGTTATGTCGGAGAGCGCGGCGTCATGCTGTCGGGCGGACAGAAGCAACGCATCGCAATTGCGCGTGCGATCTTACGCGATGCGCCCGTTTTGTTGTTGGACGAGGCAACAAGCGCGTTGGATGCGGAAAGTGAGCGCGCCGTCCAACAGGCCGTGGATGAGCTCAGCGAAGGCCGCACAACGTTGATCGTGGCGCACCGCCTTGCAACGGTAAAAAAGGCGGATCGCATTGTCGTCTTCGATCAGGGACGTATCGTGGCCACTGGCGGTCACGATGCGCTCGTCGCCGAAGGCGGACTTTATGCGCGTCTGGCGCGCCTGCAGTTTACCGATGGCATTGCGGCTGAATAAACCAAGACAGGTCAGAATGTACTGCGCCTTTGGGTAAACCGTGCAGCTTGGCGCCACGTCATCTTGCAAAATGACCCTGCGTGCCACCGCGCCAATACTTGCGTGGTGGAAATTTTCCGCCCATCCTCTTCTGAAAACAGAAACGAGCTCAGGAAAATGAGCGTTTGGGAGGAACATAACCATGGCTTTGACCAGCCTTGAGGACAAATACGCAATCGAAAATGCCATGCCGTGGGAGGCCCGGGAGGTCCCAAAAACGCTGTATGGGCAGATCAGCGAAACTGCTGGGAAGTTCCCGAACCACTCTGCAATCAGCTACCAACTGTTTTCTGGACCACAAGACAAGGCATTTACGTTGAGTTGGTCTGCGTTGAAGGACAAGGTCACGCAAGCGGCCAATCTGTTTCGGTCATTGGGCGTCGGGGAAAGTGACGTCGTGGCATACGTTCTGCCCAACTGCAACGAAACCGTCGTGACACTTCTTGGTGGGGCCGTTGCTGGCATCGTAAACCCGATCAATCCGCTTCTGGAACCTGAGCAGATCGGGTCAATCCTGCGCGAAACCGATGCCAAGGTCGTTGTGACGCTGCGACCTTTCCCAAAAACAGACGTTGCGGAGAAAGTCGCAGAAGCCGTGCGGCATGCGCCCAATGTCACAACGGTTCTGGAAGTCGATTTGGTGGGCTATCTGACCGGCCTGAAACGGATGATCGTCCGGATGATCCGCCCGAAACTGCAGGCCGAAAAGCATGCGGATTACAAGAGTTTCTCTGCGGAACTCGCGAAACAACCCACCACTCTGTCATTTGCAGACAGCACAGAAGATCGCGTCGCCTGTTACTTCCATACCGGCGGTACAACAGGCATGCCAAAAGTCGCGCAGCACAAGTATTCGGGCATGATTTATAATGGCTGGCTGGGAACGGAATTGTTGTTCACCGAAGACGACAACATTATGTGCCCGCTGCCTTTGTTCCACGTGTTTGCGTGCCACGTGATCTTGATGGCGGCGGTGTGTTCGGGGGCGCATGTCGTCTTTCCGACGCCGCAGGGGTATCGTGGCGATGGTGTCTTTGACAATTTTTGGAAGCTGTGTGAGCGCTGGAAGATCAGTTTCATTATCACGGTACCCACCGCTATTGCTGCCAAAATGCAGAGGCCTGTGGATGCGGATGTCTCAACCGTAAAAACGGCGTTTTCGGGGTCGGCTCCGTTGCCGATGGAACTCTTCCGTCGGTTCGAGGAGGCGGCGGGCATCAACATTGTCGAGGGCTACGGTCTGACAGAGGCCACCTGCCTGGTGTCCTGCAACCCGGTGGAGGGTGAGAAGAAAGTAGGCTCGGTTGGGATACCTTTCCCCTACACCGATGTGAAAATCCTCAACGAAACCAACCAAGGTCCGCTTGAGGCGGCTGTGGATGAGGTTGGAGAGATCTGTATCGCAAATCCGGGTGTGTCGGTCGGCCACACCTATACGGAAGAAGCAAAAAACCGCGACCTCTTTCATGGGGAATACCTGCGTACCGGTGACCTCGGTCGGATTGACGCGGATGGCTATCTGTGGATCACCGGACGCGCCAAAGATCTGATCATTCGCGGCGGGCACAATATTGACCCGGCTGAGATAGAAGAGGCGCTGCTCGGCCATCCTGCCGTGGCTTTTGCCGGCGCCATCGGCCAGCCAGACAAACATGCTGGTGAACTGCCCTGTGCGTTTGTGGAGCTTGTCGAGGGGGCAAGCGCAGATGCAAACGAACTGTTGGAGTACTGCAGAAAACACGTCCATGAACGTGCCGCGCAACCCAAGCATCTCGATATCCTGGATGAGCTACCAAAGACCGCGGTCGGCAAAGTCTTCAAGCCTGACCTGCGCAAAAGTGCGATCACGCGCATCTACAACGAGGCTTTGGAAGAACAGCATCTTCAGGCGCGCGTTGTGAAGGTGATTGACGACAAGAAGCGTGGCTTGGTCGCCCAGCTCCAGCGCAATGGGGCCGATGAGGAAGACGTCGCCAAAACACTGGGCGATTTCACACGACCCTGGGAATGGGCTGCGTAACTGTTGTGGATTACGATACCTATCTCGACGCGGAGATCCGCGCGTTCATCGCGCAAACAAACGCGCACTATCCGCCAGATGCGGTGAATTTAACGGTCGAGGATCAACGTCGCGTGTACGATGATCTGTGCCGGGCCTTCGATCGGGAATATCCCGATGGCGTTAGTGCAGAGGACACACAGGCCCAAAACGTGCCCGTGCGCGTTTACACAGTCGGCAATCCGACGGTGACCGTGGTCTATTTTCATGGCGGAGGCTTTGTTGTCGGTGGGCTTGAAAGCCATGACAGTATCTGTGCTGAGATTTGCGGTGGGACAGGATATCGCGTGGTTGCTGTCGATTATCGTTTAGCGCCGGAACATGTGCACCCGGCCAGCTTTGATGATTGTCTGACGGCTACCAATTGGGCCCTGAACGCGTTTGAAGGCCGGATCGTGTTGGTCGGAGACAGTGCAGGAGGCAACCTAGCAGCCGCCGTGGCGCATAGACTTCGCGGGCAAACCGATCGGATCTCAGGGCAGCTACTGATCTATCCGGCGCTCGGCGCTATTCGGCACAGTGGGTCCTACCAAACGCACGCCGAGGCTCCCGGTCTCACTACTGAAGATATTGAATACTATCATGTGATCCGATCGGGCGGTGCGTCTACGGAAGGCGATTCGACCTACCTCCCATTGGAGGATGACGATTTTTCAAACTTGCCCCACACGATCATCGTCACCGCAGAATGCGACCCCTTGGCGGATGATGGGCAGCTCTATCGCGATGCGTTGCACGAAGCCGGGAGCAAGGCGCATTGGATCAACGAACCCGGTCTGATCCACGGGTATCTGCGTGCGCGCGCCATGTCCGAGAAAGCGCGCGACAGTTTCAATACCATCACAGCAGATATTCAGTGCCTGGGGCAGGGGGTCTGGCCTTACGAATAGAGGGATCAGCTCAGGAAAGGATTTGCCTTCATGCTGTCTGGGATAGCCACGCCCAGGCGCGACAGGATCGTTGGGGCAAGCTGCAACTGATCGATGATCGTGTCCTCTGACGGGCCATCTGCCTCGCCAAAATAGTAGAGCGCTGCGTCCTGCTGCAGCGCACCGCGACCCCCGTGATGCCCCCGGTCATCTTGACCGTGATCGGCGGTCACGATGACCTCATATCCCATTTGCCGCCAGCGCGGAATGAACGGGGCCAGCATTTCATCCATGACGAAGCACGCATGATCCATCTCGTGGCTTTCGTGCTGAAAACGGTGTCCCATGCTGTCCAGTGTACAGGTGTGCAACATCCCGTAGTTCAATCCAAAGCGCAGGCAGAGATTGGTAAGGGAACCAAAGAGGTCCACATCCGACGGTGTCATCTGGTTTGCTGCGCCGTAACCGGTCATCGTGTGGAAACGACCATGGTTGATCGTCTCTGCGTCTGGTTCGTCATATTCCACGTCGCGCACGTAATCGAACGGATGACGGTTAAAGAACTGTGACCAGAAGGAATGCGCAACAGCGCCCGTGACGCCGCCAGCTTTGCGCGTTTCGGAAAAGATGTCTGGTTCCTTCAAACGAAAGACATTGCCATTGCCGGTACACCCATGGACTTGCGGCGGCACGCCTGTGTGGATGGACGCATAGCAGGACGCCGAAATCGATGGCAAGACCGCGCGATGGGTCCAGACCCGCGCGTCGCCTTGTTCAACCCAGCCTTCCAGGTTCCCAAACAGGCGGCGCCAATTGCGGTAGGGCACGCCGTCAAGGATTATGAGCAGCAATTTGCTATCCATGCGCATCACCCATTCTAACGGGGCTTAGTTACCCGCGCTTTCCATTTTGCGGTTGGCCAGCACGTCTTCCAACCAGCCCAGCTTCATCTCCGGAACGGAACTCAACAAGAGATCTGTGTAATCGTCGAAGGGTGGCGAAAGAACCTCGCTCTTGGTGCCATAGCGCTGGACGCGACCCTGATACATCACCGCAATGCTGTCTGCGATGGCGCGCACCGTGGCCAGGTCGTGGGTAATGAACAGATAGGCGACATCTTCGATCTTTTGCAGGTCGAGCAGCAATTTCAGGATGCCGTCAGCTACCAGCGGATCAAGCGCAGACGTGACTTCGTCGCAAATAATCATCTTCGGCTTGGCAGCCAGCGCGCGCGCGATACACACCCGTTGTTTCTGACCACCTGACAGCTCGGCCGGATATCGATCTTGGAAGCCTTTGCCCAACTCGATCTCGTCCAGAAGCTCTTGAATACGCTTCTGTTTCTCCGACCCTTTTAGACCAAAATAGAACTCCAGCGGACGACCAATGATGGTTCCCACGGTTTGGCGCGGGTTCATGGCCGTGTCGGCCATCTGATAGATCATCTGCAATTCGCGCAGATCCTCGATGGGGCGCGAGGGTTGATCCGGTGTTAGTTCACGGCCGTCGAAGATGATCTTCCCATCTCGCGGCGGCAAAAGGCCTGTGATGACGCGGGCCAGTGTTGATTTTCCAGATCCGGATTCGCCCACAACAGCGAGGGTTTGGCCACGATAAAGTTCAACATTCACATCGTGCAGAACATCAAAGCTGGTGCCCTTGTAGCGTGCCGTGATGTGCTCGCACTTCAGAACGGGTTCGCCGGCGGGTGCCTTTTCCGGATGCTCAATCTGCCGGACCGAGACCAGTGCTTGAGTGTACTCTTCCTGCGGAGAATTGATGATTTGATCGGTCGTTCCGTATTCGACCGTATCGCCCATCCTAAGTACCATTATGTCATCAGACACCTGCGCCACCACGGCCAGATCGTGAGTGATATAGAGTGCGGCCACACCGGTTTCGTGGATCGCCTTTTTGATCGCGGCCAGCACGTCGATTTGGGTTGTCACGTCCAAAGCCGTCGTAGGTTCGTCAAACACCACCAGATCGGGCTGAGGACAAAGCGCCAGCGCTGTCATACACCGCTGCAGCTGCCCCCCAGAGACTTGGTGCGGGTACCGCTTGCCGATGTTTTCAGGATCAGGCAGCCCCAATTGCTTAAAGAGGTCGACCGCACGCGCTTCGGCCTCTTTCTTGGAAAACTTGCCTTGCAAGATCGCTGCTTCGGTCACCTGTTCCATGATCTGCTTGGCAGGGTTGAAACTCGCCGCCGCAGATTGGGAGACATAGGTCACCTCACCGCCGCGCAGTTTGCGTACATCACGGAGCCCGGCTTTCAGGATGTCGCGGCCATTGACCCACACTTCGCCCCCGGTAATCCTCACACCGCCGCGGCCATAGGCCATGGATGCCAGGCCAATCGTGGATTTGCCCGCACCGGATTCCCCAATCAGACCAAGGACCTTGCCTTGTTCCAGATCGAAGTCGACGCCGTGGACGATTTCGATGTCATGCGGTTTTTCCCCGGGCGGGTACACCGTAGCGCCGATCTTGAGACCGCGGACTTTGACAAGTGGCTCGCTCATCCCCGGCCTCCTTTCAGTGATGTGGTCCGGCTGAGGATCCAGTCAGCCACCAGGTTTACCGAGATCGCCAGTACCGCGATCGTCAGAGCGGGCCAGAGGGCCGCGCCGATACCGTAGGTCAGACCTTCGGCGTTTTCCTTCACGATCCCGCCAAGGTCAGCCTGGGGCGGTTGGATACCGAGGCCCAGAAATGACAGGGTCGAGATGAAGAGCACCGCGAAGATAAAGCGCAGACCCATTTCCGCCACAAGCGGCGACAAAGCGTTTGGCAGGATCTCACGGAAGATGACCCAACCGCGCCCTTCGCCGCGAAGCTTGGCCGCTTCAACGTAATCCATCACGTTGATATCGACGGCAACAGCGCGGGCCAGACGATAGACACGCGTACTGTCGAGAAGTCCCATGACCAAGATCAGAACACCGACAGTGATCGGTGTGATCGACAAGATGACCAATGCAAAGATCAGCGATGGGATCGACATCAGCAGGTCGACAAAGCGCGACAGCGCCTGATCTACCCAACCGCCCATGACAGCCGCCAGAAAGCCCAGAACAGAGCCCGTCGTGAAGCTGAGGATCGTTGCAAGTGTTGCAATCCAGATCGTGGTGCGCAGGCCGTAGATCATGCGGCTTAGCAAATCACGCCCAATGCCATCTGTTCCCAACATGAACTCCGCCGAAGGTGGATCCCAGAAACCGTTAGAGACAACCTCGTCATAGCCATAAGGTGCCAGCAGCGGGGCGAAAATCGCAACAAGGAAGAAAAGTGCAGTGAAGAATATGCCCAGTAGGGCGGCGAAGGGGATGCGAATAAACATATCTGTGTCCCCTTACTTCGGATGCCTGAGCCGCGGGTTGGTCAGGATCGAGACCACATCCGCCACCAAGTTCAGGCCGATATAGATCGCGGCAAAAATCATACCGCAGGCCTGCACGACGGGAATATCCCGTTTCGTCACGTGGTCCACCAGATATTGGCCCATGCCGGGATAGACGAACACCACTTCTACAACGACCACGCCCACAACCAGATAAGCGAGGTTCAGCATCACAACGTTGACCACCGGAGCGATGGCATTGGGAAATGCGTGTTTCCGAATGACGTTGAAGGTCGAAAGGCCCTTAAGCTCGGCTGTTTCGATATAGGCCGATTGCATCACGTTCAGAATTGCGGCGCGAGTCATGCGCATCATGTGCGCGAGCACGACCAGTGTCAGAACCAAGACCGGGATCGCGATGGATTCCAACCGCGTCAAAAGATCGGCATCTGGTCGGTATCCAACGGCCGTGGGCGAGAACCAGCGCAGTTGCACGCCAAGGACGAACATCAGAATGTAGCCGATCACAAATTCGGGCATCGAAATCGTGGTCAGGGTAGAGGCCGAGATCAGCTTGTCAGGCCAGCGTTCTTGAAAACGAACGGCCAAAAGACCCAGGAAAATCGCCAAAGGAACAGCGATGATCGCAGCAGTAACAGCCAAAAATAGTGTGTTTGAGAACCGGCGTCCAACCGCTTCATTAATCGATTGACCGGACGTAAGCGCGGTTCCAAAGTCTCCCGTCAGCAGACCGCCCAACCAGTCGAAATATCGGGTCAGAGGAGGCTGATCGACGCCAAGCTCGGCGCGGAGGTTCGCCAGCGCTTCGGGCGTTGCGGACTGGCCCAGGATTTGCTGTGCCACGTCTCCGGGGAGGATGATTGTTCCGGCGAAGATCACGATGGACACGAGGAACAAAAGAAGCAGGCCCAGCGAAATTCGCTGGACCAGTAGTCTTGTCATAGGTCCCATATCAGGCGGTGACCCACATCCGCATTGGGGCGGAGTTGTTCATGAAGCCGAAGCCCAGAACATTTTCCGTCCAGCCGGCAAGCTTGTCAGACTGCGCGTCAATGAAGTCATTGAACATCGGCAGGATCAGACCGCCTTCGTCACGCAGGATGGTGCCCATATCTGCATACATCTGCTTGCGCTTGGCTTCGTCCAGCTCGGCACGAGCGGCCAGCAGCAGCTGGTCAAACTGGTCATTGAAGAAGCGTGTGTCGTTCCAGTCTGCCGAAGACAGATACGCGGTCGAGAACATTTGGTCCTGCACCGGACGGCCACCCCAGTAGGATGTGCAGAACGGTTGAGTGTTCCAAACCTCCGACCAATAGCCGTCATTTGGCTCACGCTTGATCTCCAGCGGGATACCAGCCGCACCCAGTGATTGCTGGAAAAGAGCCGCCGCATCCGGCGCACCGGGGAACGAGTTGTCTGATGTGCGCAGCAACACTGTGCCGTCAAAGCCAGACTTGTCGAAGTGGAACTTCGCTTTGTCCGGGTCGTACTCGCGCTGCTCAAACTCGGTGTAAAGCGGGTAGGCCGCGTTGATCGGAGTGTCGTTCCCAACCGAGCCGTAGCCGAAGAGGATCTTGTCGACCATCTCTTGACGGTTCATGCCGTACTTCAGCGCCAACCGCAGGTCGTTGTTGTCGAACGGTGCGGTGTTGCAATGCATGATGAACACGTAGTGGCCGGGCCCAGGTGTCGAGTGCACGGTGATGTTCGGCGCGCGGCCGACAAGACCAGCAGTCCGCGGTGGGACGCGGTCGATGATGTCAACCTGACCCGATTGCAGCGCAGCAACACGGGCGGTGTTGTCGTTGATGACAAGCAGTTCGATCGTCTCGGCGTAGCCGTAGTCACCCCAGTAGTTGGGGTTCTTTTCGAACACGAAGCGCACACCCATCTCGTAGTCTTTGAGGATGTACGGTCCGGTCCCGATTGCCGCTGTCGGATCGTCCTTGCCGCCATTTGGCTGGATAACCAGGTGATAGTCCTGCATGTAGTAGGGCAGGTCGGCATTGGGGTTGTTCAGGCCGATAACAACGGTGTCGTTGCCTTCGGCTGTGACTGTCGCAATGTCGCGCAGCAGGCCCAGAGCACCGGATTTGGTGTCTTCGCCCGAATGGCGTTCGATTGTGGCAACCACATCTGCCGGTGTGACTGGCTGACCGTTCGAAAACTCGATGCCCTGGCGGATCTTGAACCGCCA
>CAYODE010000027.1:0-29122 GCA_964402685.1 uncultured Aestuariivita sp.
ACTCCATGCAGCAAGCCGCGCGGGTTAGCCAGAAAACCGCGTTTTTCCATTTGGGCAACCTGGTGGAATACGGGGATACGGGGCAGATTTTCACAAACCCCCAAGACCCGCGAACCGAGAGTTACATCACAGGGCGGATTGGATAGTAGCCATGTCTTCGGAACACATCGTTTCGTCTTTCGACCGGGACCTTGAGGGGATCCAGGCCAAAGTTATGCGGATGGGCGGCCTCGTCGAAGTCGCGCTTCGCGACGCGGTCCAGGCTTTGGAAGACGGGGATCTTGAGCTTGCCCACTCCGTCCGTCAGGGCGATCGCGTGATCGATGCGTTAAACGAGGAAATTCGCAGTGAAACCGCGCAGCTGTTGGCCCTTCGGGCTCCGACCGCGATCGACTTGCGGCTGGTCCTCAGCGTGATGGCGATCAGCGCCAGTCTGGAGCGGATTGGCGATTACGCAAAAAACATCTCAAAACGGACGCCTGCCATCTCTGACGGCAGCAAGATCAACGGCTCCATCGGATCGCTTCGGCAAATGTCGCAGTTTGTGGTAAAAATGATATCGGATGCGCTGGATGCCTATATCCAGCACGATACGGATTTGGCAGAGGATGTGTTCGAACGCGACCGCGAAGCCGATCAGATGTACAACATGCTGTTTCGCGCGCTTTTGACTCATATGATGGAAGATCACCGCAATATCGCGACGGGCATGCATTTGCACTTCATCGCAAAGAACATCGAACGCGCGGGTGATCATGCAACAACAATCGCGGAACAGACGATCTATATGGTGACGGGGCAAACCCCCGATGACGACCGGCCCAAGGGCGACACCACGCCATTGGCCACAGCCGAGACAGGTGCGTGATGGCAGTCGACCAACCCACAGTTCTTGTCGTGGAAGATGAGCTCGCCCAGCGCGAGGTGCTGTCCTACAATCTCGAGGCCGAAGGCTTTCGCGTGGTCAAGGCAGCTGACGGGGATGAAGCACTTTTGCAGGTGGAAGAGCAAGCGCCTGATGTCATTGTCCTGGACTGGATGCTGCCCGGTGTTTCGGGAATTGAAGTGTGCCGGCGGATCAAAATGCGCTCGGAGCTGCGGCGCATCCCGGTGATCATGCTGTCGGCACGCTCTGAAGAAGTGGACCGGGTCCGTGGCTTGGAGACCGGTGCTGACGATTACGTCGTCAAACCGTATTCGGTGATCGAATTGATGGCGCGCGTCCGTTCGCAATTACGCCGCGCCCGCCCCTCGACAGTCGGCGAACGGTTGGAGTTCGACGACATTATTCTGGACAGCGAAACGCATCGCGTTACGCGCGATGGTCAGGATCTGAAGCTGGGCCCGACAGAATTCCGGCTGCTCAGCACGTTCATGGAGAAACCCGGTCGGGTTTGGAGCCGCGAGCAACTCTTGGACCGCGTTTGGGGACGCGACATCTATGTCGACACCCGCACGGTCGACGTTCATATCGGTCGGTTGCGCAAAGCCCTGTGCAAGAATGGCGGGGATGATCCGCTGCGCACGGTTCGTGGCGCGGGATATGCGTTGGGGTAAGGCATCCCGTGGCCGTCGCCGGCTTCCTTCGGCTCAAACCAGCGTGGCTTAAAACCCGACAGCCTGCCCGTCTTTTCTTGGATCAGATCCGGCCGCGTAGACGCCGTTTTCCAGCCGCGCAATCAATTGTGCACCCCCAAATCCAAAGGCGTTATCGGGCGCTTCAAGTTCAACCGAGTGACCCATATCTTTGAGTGCTTGCAAAGTGGTTTCAGGGAAGGTGGACTCGCATGCCAGCCCCAGACCGCCTGTAACGCGCCATCGCGGAGCATCGACGGCCATTTGAACGTCCTGGTCCCAAAGCTGGGTACGTAAAGTCATCTGCAGATGCCCCTGCGCTTGCATGGGGCCGCCCATCACACCAAAGCTCATTAGCGGCTGATCGCCTTTCATCAGGAATGCTGGAATGATGGTGTGGAAAGGACGTTTTGCCGGAGCGACCACGTTTTGGCTGTTTGGATTCAACGAGAACCCTGCGCCGCGGTTCTGCAAATGGATCCCTGTTCCCGGAATGGTCACACCAGAACCGAAGCCTGCATAATTGGACTGAATGAAGGACACCATCATACCGGAGGCATCTGTTGCAGTCAGATAGACCGTCCCACCGCCAGGCGGTGCCCCTGTTTCGAAATCTGTCGCGCTATCCGGATCAATCAACGCTGCCCGTTCCGCTAGATAGTCGGGATCTAGCATCGCCTCAGGCGTTATGCGATCCATGTAGTCGATATCTGCGACGTATTCTTCGGTATCTTTCAGGGCGAGCTTCATTGCTTCAATCTGAAGATGCAAAGCGCGGGGATCATCGGCGTCCAGATCGCGAATGGAGGTATGATCCAGGATCCCAAGGGCCATCAAACCTGCAATCCCCTGCCCGTTTGGCGGGATCTCGTGCAACGTTACGTCATCAAAGCTTTTGCTGATGGTCCCGCACCAATCCGCCTTGTGTGCAGCAAGGTCCGACACGCGCATCGCTGCGTCATGGGCCATCGCAAAAGCCTCGATCTTTTCGGCCAGCTCGCCTTCGTAAAACGCTTTGCCGCGCGTCTCGGCAATCAGCTGGAGCGTTCGGGCGAAATCGGCGTTCGAATAGATCTCACCCGCTCTCGGCGCCCGACCATCTTTGAGAAAATTATCTGCAAATCCAGGTTGATACGCCAGAGTTTGCTCACTGCGCAGCCACAGCTTCGCGATGATGGGAGATACCGCAAACCCGTTCTCTGCATACCCAATCGCCGGTTCAAAGAGCGTCTCAAAGGGCAGCTTACCGAACCGTTCCGACAGCGCGACCCAAGCGGACACAGCACCGGGCACAGTCACGCTGTCCCAGCCGTGAAACGGCATTTTTTCCTGACCTTGGAAATACTCCTGCGTCCATGCTGCCGGTGCGCGGCCAGAGGCATTGAGACCA
Source organism: uncultured Aestuariivita sp. (assembly GCA_964402685.1). GTDB lineage: Bacteria > Pseudomonadota > Alphaproteobacteria > Rhodobacterales > Rhodobacteraceae > Aestuariivita. The sequence continues at coordinate 2,966 of CAYODE010000027.1, forward strand.
TGCAATTCCTGCCCGTCCCAGAGAATGCAAAAGGCGTCCGATCCCAGCCCATTTCCTGTCGGTTCGACCAGAGGCAACGTAATGGCCGCCGCCAGCGCCGCGTCCACCGCATTACCACCGCGCGCCAACATCGACAGTCCGGCTTGGGCTGCGAGCGGTTGAGACGTGCTGACCATATTGCGTGCGAGCACCGCAGAGCGACGCGACGGGTAAGCATGATAGGGGCGCAAGTTCATTTTGGGTCCTTTCCTGTCAAGCGGCAGGGGTAGTGGCTTGGGATTTGGATGCAACCCCGTTTTCGGCCATGTCCCGCTCTTTATCCGCGATCGCTTTGTCCAAAGGGGCGCGATCCAGCATGCCCGACGGGTTTTCGCGGGTTGGCATCGCGGGACGAAACAATGCAAATCGCTCTTCAGAAACCGCCAGCAAACGACGCAGTTCTGGAAGAGGCTCGGCATGATCATCCACGCGCAGATCGAGCGCCGGATAAGGTTGACCTTCATGCACCAACAACGCGGCGGCCTGCCTGCCGCGCTTGTCGCCTCCCGCCGCTTCTCCCGCCTCCATCGCCGTGAGGAGACGTTCAGCCAGGGACTGATCCGAAGCCGCCTGCCAAGCTGCAAGCATAGTTTCGATGACAGCTGGCCCAGCGAGCATGTTACCGGCAATTGACACATTCTCGGCTTTGCAGTGCCCGGCCCAAGGAACACATTCCGCACCAGTATGCTGCGCAATGCGACCATCCGGGCCGATCATGTGCGCTTGCCGGTTGGCCTGCCCCAAATCCTGCTCGACCAGACTGGCCAAGACCTCTTCGGCGGCTTCGCCCTTGTCCAACCGAATTAGCCCATCGATACCCCACAGGGGATTTATGAAGGCTTGGCTCGCAAATGCAGATCGCGCCGACACGTAGGGCACCATCGCACCGCACGCGAAAAACCGGCTTGCCACAGCGATCCCAACCCCCCCGCTGACGGGATCCCGCGCTGCAATGGAAAAGGTCATGGCATTCCCCTGCGTCTTTGACATCTGTCGATCAGACGATCCCGCGATGACCCGCGAAACCGTGACCGTTTGGCCGACCTTCCCCCATACATGATGTGCACAAATTTTGTGCATTAGACTGGATTAGACCGAACCAAAGACTAATTGGTTCGCACAACCGCGCAGACAAGTAAAAAAGTTTCGCAAAATCCTCCCCTTGGGGCGTCTTCCGCATAGGTCGCTATGCCAAGTCGAAACAAATGCAAAGGCGATCGCAACCGTGCCGCTGCTGGATATTGAAAACCTCACCGTGTCTGTGTTCCAGGATGGGACAGAAACACCTCTGGTGCGCGATATCTCGTACAGTGTTGAACCCGGCGAGATCCTCGCGCTGGTGGGGGAAAGTGGCTCCGGAAAATCGGTTTCGTCACTCGCCGTCATGGGCCTGCTGGCCAAATCGCTGCGTGTGACTTCAGGCGCCATTCGTTTCGATGGAAGCGACCTGCTGTCTTTGGGCGACGAAGAGATGCGCAAGTTGCGTGGCCGCGACATCTCGATGGTGTTCCAAGAACCGATGACCTCCCTCAACCCGGTGCGCAGCATTGGCTCTCAGATTATGGAGAGTATCGAAGAGAACCTTGGCCTGAGCCGTGCGCAGGCGCGCCAGCGGGCTATCGATCTTTTGAAAGAAGTGGGTGTGGCGGATGCTGAACGCCGCCTGAAGCAATATCCACACCATTTCTCAGGCGGCATGCGTCAACGCGTGATGATCGCGATTGCACTAGCGGCGGATCCCAAACTGATCATTGCGGACGAGCCTACGACGGCGCTCGATGTAACCATACAAGCGCAAATCCTAGATCTCATGTCCCGCATATGTCGGGAGCATGGAACAGCGCTGATCCTAATCACGCATAATCTTGGCATCGTCGCGCGTTACGCTCAGCGTGTGAATGTGATGTATAGTGGACGCATCGTAGAAGCCGGCAATGCACGCACACTCTACACGGCCCCGCGCCATCCTTACACGGAGGGATTGCTCCAATCGGTACCCCGGCTTGATCAGGACCGAACTGTCCCTCTCAAACCAATTCAGGGCAGCCCGGCCGATCCCTTTTCCCCGATTTCAGGGTGCCGTTTTAACCCGCGCTGTCCTTACGCGACCGATCTTTGTCGGAGCGAGGTGCCCAAGTTCGAGGATGGACTTGCTTGCCACGCGCCTTTGTCCGTCGAAACCAGGGAGGCCGTGTGATGTCCGCCTTTTTGCGCATCGAAGATTTGTCTGTTCATTTCCCGGTGCGCAAAGGGCTTCTCCAACGCCAAGTGGCCGAAGTGCGCGCAGTTGAGCAAGTAACTCTGTCACTAAATCGGGGGGAGGCTTTTGGTCTGGTCGGTGAATCAGGCTGCGGCAAGACCACATTGGCGCGCACAGTCTTGAGACTGGTGGACCCGACCTCGGGTACGATCTGGTTTGACGGACAAAACATAAGTTCGCTGACCGGAACCGCGCTTGCCCCTTATCGCAAGAAGGTCGCGGCCATCTTTCAGGACCCGTTTTCGTCGTTGAACCCGCGCATGACATCCGGGCAGATCCTGTCCGAAGTGCTTCACGTGCATCGCTATGAGGGCAGCATCAAGGACCGGGTTGCCGAGCTTTTGTCGCTTTGTGGGCTCGCGCCAAGATTTGCAGATCTTTATCCGCACGAGATGTCTGGCGGGCAACGCCAGCGCGTGGGAATTGCGCGCGCCTTGGCTTTGGAACCCGAGTTGATTGTATGCGACGAAGCTGTCAGTGCGCTCGACGTGTCGATCCAGGCGCAAATCATCAATCTTCTGGAAGAATTGCGCGTCAAATTCCGCCTAACCTACCTCTTCATCGGTCATGATTTGTCGGTTGTCCGTCACCTTTGTGATCGTCTGGCCGTTATGTACCTGGGCCGGATCATGGAAACAGGGACGTCCGAAGAACTGTTTTCGTCACCGCGCCACCCTTACACCAAAGCCCTGATTGATGCAGTGCCCGCGCCCGATCCAGAAGGCGAAGATATGCGGGAACATGTGGCTCTTGCCGGGGAAATCCCAAGCCCCCTGAACCCACCTTCGGGATGCGTGTTTCATACACGCTGCCCCATCGCCATGGATCAATGCAAACGCGCCGTACCGCCGCTTTCGAAATTGGAAGGGCATCATGCGACTGCGTGCTTTGCGGTGCCGCAAGACTCAGGTGCCACCCCATAAGCACTACCGAATTTCTTCAAAATCCAACCAAACAAGGGAGTTACGACATGAACAAAGACGATCTGATCAAAAAGGCGCAAGCAGAGCTGAAGGACGCGTATGATTACGATCCACGCGATCCTCTGTTTGGCCTTAACCGTGATGAAATGAGCGGAACCAAACTATCCCGTCGCGCCACTCTGCGTCTGCTTGCCGCTGGTGGTGCCCTGGCAATGGCAAACGTGTTGCCCGGCTTGCGTCCGACGGCGGCCTTCGCTGGCGGCCATGGCGGTGGCGAGCTGCGCTGCGCCTGGGCAGGTGTGTCAGAAATCACAACACTCGACCCGGCACAGATCGGACAGGTTCTGCAGTTCCAGATTACATCGAACGTGCTGTCCGGCCTGATGCACATCAACAACGAGCTGGTGTCCGAAGGTGACCTTGCTGAATCGTGGGAAGTCTCCGCGGACGGTTTGGTTTATCAGATCAAACTGCGTGAAGGCGTCACGTTCCACAACGGCGATGCGTTTGACGCCGAGGACGTTTTGTTCACCTTCAACCGCTCATCCGATCCTGAAAAGTCACGCCACAGCCGCGTGATTGGGAATGTTGCCAGCCTTGAGAAGTTGAACGACCTGGAAGTGAAATTTACGCTGAAACAACCGCAGGCGTCTTTCCTGACCAAAGCGCTGGAACGCGCGTCTGGTCGTGCGATGACCATCGTTTCACGTGGTGCACTGGAAGAAATGGGGCTTGCACAATACGGCCTGACACCGGTCGGCACCGGCCCCTTCAAAATCACCGAACACGAACTGGGTGGTCGCGTTGTTCTTGAGAAGAACGAGAACTACTGGGATCCGGAACGCCCGGCGCTGGATCGTGTGATCATCACACCTGTTGACGGAACCGAGCCGCTGGCGGCCGCCATCGAAGCGGGTGATGTGGATTATATCGGTGGCAACCCTGTTCCGGGTGAGTTGGTTGACCGCTTCAAGGACAACAGCGATCTGACTGTTGATATTGCACCGGGGCCTGGCTTCCAGTCGATCTGGATGAACCCATGGCGCGACCCGATGAAGGTCACAGACTTCAACAAACCGCTTGATGAACTGAAGACAGAGAATGGCTTCAAAGTGCGTTTGGCACTGGCCAAGGCGCTGGATCGCGACCTGTTCATTCAGCAAGCGTTGTTCGGCAATGGTATCCCGGCATATGGCTCCATCAACGCCGCCATGGGTTTCTACTTTGACGAGTCCCTGGCAGAAACCTCTGAACAGGCCTTTGATCCCGAAGGCGCGCAGCAATTGCTGGCCGAAGCGGGCTTCCCTGGTGGTGAAGGGTTCCCAACACTCAAGCTGCAAACCACGCCAAATACGCGTCGTGCGGGCCTTGTGGTCGCCAACATCTACAAGCAAGTGCTGGGCATCACGGTCGAGGTCGATCCCAAGGAATTCTCTGTCGGTATTGAAGAGTTCCAGAAAATGGACTTCGATCTGCGTCTGGGCGGTTCCGGCGGCGACTATGATCCGGATGACGGGTTGGTTGACTGGATGCAAACAGCGTCAAAATTCAACGGCCCGACCCGCAACAAGGACGAGATGCCCTTTGGCTTCTTCTCCGAAGCGGAGTCGGACGCCGCTGGTGATCTGCAATCTGTGACCGCAAAACCGGAAGACCGAAAAGCCCTGGTACAGAAAGCCAACAAGATCACGTCGGACAAGGTGGCGTGCGGCTTCCTCTATCACCCTGTCGACATTCTGGTGCATTCGAACAAGGTCAACGTGCCGGCCGAAAGCCGCATTCCCGGCCTGCATGACTTCGACCGGATGACACTGTCCTCATAAACGAAAAAAGGGGGCGGGCCGTCCTTGGCCCGCCCAATCCCGATGCTTGCATATGTGATACGACGACTTGTTGGTGCGGCTCTGGTGATGCTTGCCGTCTCCACGCTGGTTTTTTTCATGATCCGGCTGGTGCCCGGTGATCCTATCGCCGCTATGCTGGCCGACAGCGGCAGCCCTGAAGCGCGCGAGGCTATGATCCGCAGGTTGGGCTTGGACCAACCGCTGATCGTTCAGTTCTGGAAATGGTTCACCGGCGTTTTGCAGGGCGATTTCGGCGCATCGATCTATGGATCGAACCAACCCGTTGCCGATATCCTGATGAACGCGTTGCCAAAAACGATGTCACTTGCGTTCCTGTCGTTCATGGTCGCAATCGTGATCGCGGTCCCTGCCGGCATCATTTCAGCCACGCGCAAGAACTCTGCAGCAGATGTCGGCGTATCTCTTTTTGCGTTTCTGGGTCTCTCGATGCCGGATTTCTGGCTCGCGATTATCCTGATCATCATCTTTGCGGCAAACCTGCAATGGCTGCCCGCCATTGGCTACACCCCGCTTGCAGAAGGGTTCTGGCCATGGCTCAGCCACCTCATTCTGCCCGCAATCGCGATCGGCACCGGGTTTTCAGCGATCATCGCACGGATGATCCGCTCGTCGATGCTGGAAGTCCTGCAAGCCGACTACATGCGCACGGCGGCATCGAAAGGGTTGACCCAAAACGTGATGCTGCTCCAGCACGCTTTGCCCAATGCTCTGATCCCAGTGATCACGGTCATTGGTATTGCCTTTGCACTTTTGATTTCAGGCGCTGTCGTCGTCGAAAATGTGTTTTCGATCAAGGGGCTTGGCCGTGTGCTGATTCAAGGGATCCAGAACAGGGATTATCCCGTTGTACAGGGTGCGGTCCTTCTGGTGTCGGCCTTTTTCGTTTTATCCAATCTTGTCGTCGATCTGCTTTACGCGGTGATTGACCCCCGCATTCGGTATTCCTGATGAGCGATGCAACTTTAGATCCCGTCACCGTTGACGACACCATCGCTCCAAAGCGCAAAAGCCGGTTCCGCGCGGTTTTTGCAAAGGACAGAAAGGCACAGTTCGGGCTGATCGTGCTCGGCCTATTCGTATTGGGCGCGCTCCTTGCACCGATCATCGCGCCATATGACCCCAATGAAATGACGCTCAACATGATGAGCCAACCCTCGGGCGAAAATGTGCTTGGGACAGACGATTTGGGGCGCGATCTTTTCTCGCGCATTGTCTGGGGCACTCAGATTTCGCTTTTCGTCGGGGTCGCCACCGTCGGTCTGGCACTAGTCTTTGGCGTGCTGCTTGGCGTGCTCGCGGGATATTACGGCGGCTGGATCGACATGATCATCATGCGATACATCGACCTGCAATGGGCGTTTCCGAACTTTATCATCGCGGTTTACCTGGTCGCTGTTTTTGGGACCGGCCTTTTGAACGTCATCGTGGCAATCGCGCTTGCCTTTCTTGATGATTTCGCCCGCATTGCCCGATCTATGGTACTGACTCTGAAAGAAGAGCAATTCGTTGACGCCGCGCGGGTGCAGGGCTTTTCAGATTTCCGGATCATGATCCGCCACATTTTGCCAAACGCGATGGCGCCGATCATCGTGCAAGCGACAGTATCCGTGTCCTACGCGATATTGGGGGAAGCGTCTTTGTCTTTCCTTGGATTGGGTGTCAGTTCGGATACACCCACTTGGGGTCTGATCCTGGCAGATGGTCGAAGCTTTATCAGCCGCGCATGGTGGTTGGGTGTATTCCCAGGCCTTGCGATCATGTTGGTGGTTTTGTCGATCAACTTCATCGGCGATGCTTTAAGAGATGCGCTGGATGTGCGCGAAACCGATGTTTGATTTTCCCGACTACGAGTGGTTCATGGTGCGGAATGGCGGACAAAGCAATGAGTGACCCATGACCCAATCGACGGTTTTTGACGTACGAAGTTATCTATTGGAGCTCTTGAACCAAGGAGAGTTAGGACCAGGCGGGCGGCTTCCTACTGAAAGGGAGTTGAGTGAACGAACCGGAGCGTCGCGGCGGCTTATCCGCAGAGTTCTGGCAGCACTTGAAGCCGAAGGCTTGATCTGGAGGCAGCAAGGAAAAGGGACATTTGCGGGCCAACCGGTAGAGCCTGTGAGCGCGTTGGCTGCCGAGATCAACGACACATCCGACCCCATAGAGGTGATGGAAGCGCGCTTGTGCATCGAACCAGAGATCGCCGCCCTATGCGCCAGTCGGGCCACCCCGGATGACGTGGCGCGAATGTGGACCCTCGCCCGTCACGTTTACGAAGTGGAAGATGACGAGATGACCGAGCTTTGGGACTCGGCCCTGCACAGGTTGATCGCGCAATGCGCCGGGAACCGTCCACTGCTGACTGCGTTTTCTTTGCTCGATGACTCACGTGCGACAGAAGGCTGGCAAGATGCCCGCGTTCGGGCGCGGACCGATCGATCTTTGCAGGAATCACACGCCCAACACATCGCCATTGTTTCCGCGATTGAAGCAGGCGACGCGAGCGCGGCGCGGGAGGCGATGCGGACGCACTTGATGGCGCGGATTACCGCCCTGTCCGAGGCGCAAGGAGCCATTACTCCCGCAGCGCAAGAACCGTCGGAGCCCGGTCACGTAAGCGCAGCTATTTGAACAGGGCTTTTATGGCGGATCGATTGATCACAGAAACGGATATCGCAGCGGCCGAGAAGCTTGTTGGCGTGTCAAACACCGACCGCGAACGCGCTCAGATGGTCGGCAATCTGGATCGTCAAATCGAGCTAAACACGAAGCGCAGACAAGTCGACATACCCGCAACAGTGCCAATGGCATCCCGCTTTGATCCGCGTCTGCCGGGTTTCATCATGCCCACTAAAAGCGGGGTAACAGTAAGTCAGGTCGCGACGGAGTTTCCCGACGAAGATGACGACATCGCGTTTGCAAGCCTGCCGCAATTGTCCAAATGGATCGCATCGGGTGCGCTTACGAGCCGCCGCCTGACAGAGATCTATTTAGAGCGGATCACCAAGTTGAACCCAATTCTCAACTGTTTCGCGACAGTGACTGAGGATATTGCGCTCGTCGAAGCGGATGCGATGGACGCAATGACTGCGAAAGGGCGAAACCTAGGTCCTTTGCATGGCATCCCTTACGGCTTGAAAGATCTCTTTGATACCAGCGGCGTTCGAACCGGCTGGGGCGCGGAGCCATACCAGAACCGAGTGCCTGACGCAGACGCACAGATCGTGACATTGCTGCGTGAGGCCGGCGCTGTGCTGCTTGGAAAAACCTCTGTCGGTGCGCTTGCCTATGGTGATGTCTGGTATGGCGGCAGAACCCGCAACCCGTTTAACGCGAACGAAGGCTCTTCCGGGTCAAGTGCCGGATCCGCGTCTGCCACTGCGGCCGGGCTCTGTGCTTTTGCGATTGGAACCGAAACCCTTGGATCCATTACATCGCCCAGCCAGCGCTGTGGAACCACGGGGCTGCGTCCGACATTTGGGCGAGTCAGCCGGGCCGGTGCCATGGCGCTTTGCTGGTCACTCGACAAAGTCGGCCCGATCTGTCGAGGGGTGGATGACACAGCGCTTGTCCTTGATGCGCTGAATCGCGCCGACATGAACGACATTTGTTCAATCTCTGCGCCCTTTTTCTATGACGCAGCTCTGGACATTAGCGGCTTGAAACTCGGCTATCTTCCCGACGCGTTCGGCGAAGGTGCAACCGGAGTTGACCACAACGCGCTCGCTGCGGCAAAGGATCTTGGCGTTGAGGTTGTCGAGGTCAGTCTTCCCGACTTGCCTTATGACTCGCTGATGAACGTGGTCTATGCCGAAGCCGCCGCAGCTTTCGAACATCTGACGCTTGAGGACTTGGACGACACGTTGACGCGGCAGGACGATGATGCCTGGCCGAACATCTTCCGCAAAGCACGGTTTCTGTCTGCGGTCGATCACGTCCAACTCGACCGCTTGCGGTTTCAGGTCATGCAGGCTTTGGACGGATTGTTCCACGAGGTGGACGCATTGATCGGACCGTTTTCGACGGGGCCGATGCTGGTCGCGTCAAACTTTACGGGACACCCCTGCCTCCATTTGCGCGCCGGTTTTGAAACACTTGCAACGCGTGGTTCTGGTTCTCTCGCGTCGGGTAAACTCACCGCGTCCAGTGCAGATAAAGGTGGTGACAGGTTTCGGGTGCCACAAGGCATATCGTTGTGGGGGCGTCTTTTCGATGAAGGCACGATACTCAGTTTGGGGCGCGCGCTCGAAGAAAAGCTCGGTGTCGGGTCCGAGCGCCCGATTTTGACGGAATGAACCCGGCGTGAAGATGACGATCTCTTCAGATACCTTGTCTCCACGGCATAGCTGACTTCCAGAAGAACAGTGCGCCCTCTGGAAGCCTTGTCTTTGAAATGATGAGGCTTCTCGTCAGCCGGTCAAATCTTCCAGCTTCGCGTCCGGCGCGTTTTTCATGACCGAAGCAATGCCATTGTCGCGCGCAGAGTCGCTGCTGTAGCTTTCGCTGGTCCCGATCACCTGTCCATTGGATGCTTTCAAGTTGAACATCGGCTTCCCAGATGACGTCGTCTTGCGCTCAAAGCGCGCATCCTGAGCCGCATTCTTGCGAACTGACTCGATGCCGTTCTCAGCGCTGGCTCTTTGTTTGTAGCCTTCGCTGGCCAGGATAATCTCCCCATTGCCGGCCTTTAGACGAAAGCGGAACTCCCCGGCTTTGTCTTTGTAGAGTTCAAACTTGCCTGCCATAAATCCTTACCTCCAAACAAACATGTTCACATTCGCAGCATGAGATAAATTTGTATCGTTTGGCAAGGCGCTCCAGCATGGCAAGCGGTTCACACAGATGATCGCTTTTGCAGACTTTCGATGTGAGCCGCTCTAAACACCGATTCAAATTAGTGTGTGTTGGTTGACGGAGTTCATCCACAAAAGTGGCGGCTATGGATCGTTTGCGAACGGAGCCTATCGCGCGAAGTGATTTTTTTATCTGCACATCAAGATGTCGGTTGGTGGATCTCTCAACACTTCAGAGGTGTAAGATCCAAGCCCGGTTCGCGAGACATCGCACTTTCTGGCGCCGATTGCCAACAAATCAGGTTCAAAGTCGTCAATCATATGCCGAACGCCGCGAGCGACGCCCTCTTCGACCAACTCGATGTCTGGTAACACTGGGGACAGACCCGATGCCCAATCCAACACCTTGTCTTTGACATCTTGCTGTATTGCATAACTAAAGGTTTCAGCCTCAGTCGCGCCGCGACCCTGCGTAGCAGTGGCGCATGCATGAAACACGCGGAATTTCGCCAGCGGGGCGAGGTTTCGGGCAGCAGTTAGCGCGCGATGGCAAGCGGATGAAAACGCGACCGGCACCAAAACACGCCGATAATTTCCGCACACCGGTTTTGCGACCAGAAGCACTGGGCTCTCACAGCGAGACACAATGTTCCAGAACACAGTTGGCTTTGTCAGATCGTCCAAAATTCCCCGTTTGTGGTGTTGGCCGACAACGACCAGATCGATCTCTTGCGAGTTTATCAGTTCCAAAGACCGTTCAACTGGATCGCCAGTTTCGACCGTGATCTGGCTTTTCACACCCTTGCCTAATTCGAGTGACGCAGCGTGTAAGTGCTGCCGAGTTTTGTCGATCAACCCCCTCGCAAATTCGTCCGGAATTGCTTCATTTACTATGGAGATAAGCCGCATATCTGCGTTCTGGTCAGCTGCAACGGCAATACCGCGTTGCAGAGCCAAGTCTGAACTCCCATAGAAATCTGCAGCAACAAGCACAGTTTTTTGAGCCATACGCGCGGGCCTCATGGCGTGATCAACTTATCCAGGAACAGCGACCGGAACGATAGACGTTGATAGCAGCTCCGCCGGCTCGTGTGGCCGATGTTCATATCGTGCCGCAGTTGGCCCTGTTCCGCGTCCCTGGCAACTAGACTGCGCATCGGACATCCTCCCACCGGATGCCAGACTAGCTTGTGAATGAGCCACGAAGCGTTGATTTCGGTCAAAAGATGCGAATTGCGGCTTGGCTCGAATGAGAAATCCGCGATTGCGGCCTTGGAACGTGCATTCTCCCAGAAACCGGTTTGGAGCAGCAAGGCGTCACAAATCGGTAATAAATGTGTTCTCCGCCATATTTCTGCCCAGTTTTGCTATATCCTAGCCATAGTTGGTGGGGGCCAATCAGCTGCTGGTGTTCAACATGTATGACGCTCCGAGCCCGCTCCATAAGGCAAATCGCTTTGCCACAGTCGACGACGTGTCTGATCAGATTTTTGACACGATTATCCCACAAGAGCCCGCTCAGCCGTCCACCGAAATCGACAGGGGTCGGATCAGAACGCGCTTACTCGACTTCAATTTCTTTCGTCGCGCATCTGCCGAGAACGAAGAAGCCAGGCCGACCGTGGCACGCTCGCACCAGCCGTGTGCAATGCAGCACGTTCAACCCTCTGGTGCACATGACGACCCAGCGATCTTTGGCTGGCTTGTCATTGTTGAAGGGCCCGGGCGGGGTCAATCTTTCCAATTGAACAAAGACGTCACGTGCCTTGGTCGCGGCGCGGATCAGGATGTTTGTCTTGATTTTGGGGACGCGTACATTTCGAGAACGGCCCATGTCACAATTCATTTTGACCGCGAGCGCGAATTGGTCGCCGTCCGTTTCGAAGACAAGCGCAACCCCGTACATTTGAATGGTAAAGTGTTGTCAGGCACCCGGCTACTTCAACACAAAAGCAGGTTGATCATCGGAAAGACCATACTGCGATTTGTGCAAATTGATGACCGCGAAGCGTTCTGGTCGACCTGATACGAATTTAAGAGTGGATAGTGTTATGACGCGTAAAAGCCCAAAATCAGGGCCGAATATTTATGAGGTGCTGGAGCCTCTATCTGGTACTCATCATGAACTGGTTGAGCCTAACGCCATGAGCCTCATCAAAGGTATAATGACCGATCAGAAGCGCGAGAGTAACCGCCGCGCGCTGCCCGAGCTGGTCCCAGCTTCTATTGAGCAAACCGATTTGCCTAACAAACAGATAGAACCAAATGGGCTTGCGTCGTCTGAACCAAGCGTCCTGCCCGACACCAAATGGGACGCGGTCCTCACTCTTCTGCGACAAGCGCGAAAGCCTCAGGTTTGGCTTTTTCCTGTTTTCTGCGTGCTGTTCTTCTCCGGCGTTCTTTCTGCTGCAGTGCTGTTTATTGTCGTCTTGACGCTGCTTCTTGTTCTGATCTTCGGCCCGGAACCGGTGTTGGACATGTTCTTTCCCAACTGGAGAACGCCGCCGCGCATAAGAAGGAGATGGTCGCTCACGACGTTCAAAAAATAGCCTCACATCGCTCAGACCGGACTTCGTCGCTTTTCTGAGCGGGCTTGCAAAACATGCAGACATAGCTTCGCAGCTGTAGTCTGCGCGTTTTTTTGAAACTACGTACATCCCGGCGTGGCACGCTGACCTATGCTTTGCCACAGAAAGTGATAGCCAAGCACTTTTTCGAACGCCCAGGCATCGCTCGATGACGCCCCATAGTGACCTCCGTCCGAATGCTCAAAAAAGAACGGACGGTGACCGGCCCGCTTGAGCGCGGCGGCAAATCGTCTTGCATGCGACGGATCAACCCGATCGTCACTTGAATTGGTATCAATCAAACAATGCGGCAGGTCACGGTCCGATTGGACTGGGATTTGGTGCATTGGCGAATATGCGCGAAGCCATTCTTTTGCGTCCGCTTGATCAGGGTCACCGTATTCGTCGATCCAAGCTCGCCCTGCTGGAAAGAGATGGTACCTGAGCATGTCATACACCCCAACTGAAGACCAAACAGCTCCAAACAGCTCTGGGTAACGGGTCAACATGACACCTGTCAGAAGCCCACCATTGCTGCGCCCGTGACAGGCGATGCGATTGGGCCGGGCAATGCGACGCTGCGTTAAGTCGCGAGAGATTGCCGCAAAGTCTTCAAAAGCCCGGTCCCGCTGATCGCGCACCGCGCTCAGATGCCAGTCTGGCCCGAACTCGCCACCACCTCGGATATGCGCGAGTGCATAGCCGCCGCCCCTTGCGAGCCAGAGACCACCCAGCGTCTTGTCATAGAAAGGAAACATCGACGCGCCATAACCACCATAGCCTTCGACCAGGATTGGAAAGTCGCCGTCGTGCTCAACAGGCGTCACTAAATGATAGGGAACCAACGTACCGTCGTCCGATGGCGCCTCTAGCAGCTCGACCTTCAAGCCAGAAGCATCAAACGCCTCAGGCGCTTGCCAGAGCTTGCGCCAGGTAATCCCTTCGGCGCCTTCAATCAGATTGAACAAGTACACTCTGGGAGAGAGGAGAAAACCACGGATCGTTAACTGAACCTCCTGAGGCCCATTTACCGTATCGTGAGCATCATGCATCCAGATGCCCAAGGTCCCGCCGGTCTCTGGCGGTGCAATCTCAATCGGTTTTGCGGACGGATCTTCCAAGCTTAGCGAAAACAGACGATCGGTCAGATTGTCTGTTTCGATCCACAAAATGTGCGTCCGAAGAACGATCACAGTCTCTGGCCGGACAAAGCGTCGATGCGACGGTGTAGCAACTTCCTTTACCTCTGGATCGCCAATCTTGCCGAGCATCAATGCCCCCGGTGTGCCGCCAAGACGCTTGACAACGTAGGCATAGTGCGTGGCCGAGTTTGCAATTTGCGTATCGCCGGGAACGGGAAGAACCGCGGAAGGGCGTCCTTCGTTAAAGCACGTGACTTCTTCCTTTCCGATCTCCCGAAACCGGGACACAAAGACAACCGGACTGGCCTGGTCAAGTTCGACATAAGCTTTGACCATGACGTCCTCATACTCGCCTTCGAAAAGGGTTGGCGCGTTCGCGGGTTCTGTCCCGCGGGCCAGTGCCTTGACCACGCGGGCCCAACCGGACGACGTCGCTTCATTTTCGTGTGCAGCCGTGGACCAAAGCAAAGTGTCACTGTCCAGCCATGTCACCGCACCTTTCTCTGGGGGAATGTCGAAGCCATTGGGAACAAAAGACTTTGTATCGCAATCGAACTCGACAAAACGGCATTTGTCGGACCCGTTTTGGGACAGACATAGCATGACGCGATTTGGATCAAACCAAGCAGTCTCTGCCCCACGCCACGCCCATTCAACCTTTTCCACCGCGCAAAACGCGTCGAGATCAAACACCGTGTCCCATTTGGATTCTGGGCTGACCATCTCTGCGTCGGGCGTTCGCAGCCACATTCCTCGAGGATTGTCTTTGGATTGCTGGAACCGATAAAGCCAAGCGCCGCGGCGTGTCACACCCTGCATGTTTTGCGGGTCTTCCAGCAGGTTTCGAACAAGATCAACGTCTTGCTGAAAGCGCTCATTGTACAAATGCGCCTTGGTTTCCGCATTCTCACGCTCAACAAACGCTTTGATGGCGTCAGTATCGGTTTCCAATTCCAGATACAGGTTTTGTTCTGTGGGCATTGTTCTGCTTCCAAGCTCTGACGTTGTGCCATTGGGAACACTCAATAGGAGTGTCGTGCGATCCACCTCCTTGGCGTGAAGCACTGGCACATGACACTATGAGAGTAGCGGGTTTCTGATACCGCTCGACAACCAACTCAACCGTGCGATTGCGAGGCCGGCGTCGCCCAAGCCGCGACGCCTTTCGGTCAGATCCAACTTGTTTTCAAAAATAGAGGTAGGGCGCGAGTGTCATGTGAGAACCAGTAACGGGCTCCCATCCCAAACTCAAATGGAAATGCTCGCATAGGGGCATTTCAATCAGTCTCGTTCAACCTCAGCGACAAAATCGGACGCGCGTGATTGACCGCGAACACCGGTTCTAGCGCGTCCTCCGGCACCTGTCGGAAGTACCAAGACAAAAAAGCCGAGAGGTATCTCTCGGCCCTTTGCGCTTTTAGAAACAGCCCACCAAGGTCCCCGCCATATTGCGCAGGAGTTGCGGATAAAGTGCCGGTCCTGGCTCCAACTCGGCACCAAGCGGGTCGATGATACCAGTGTTGGCTTCTGTGCCGTCCAACACGGTCGCTACTAACCCCTCGTTGAATTGCGGCTCCGCCAATACGCAGTCAACAGCCTCGTCGCGAATGCGATCTTGGATTTCGGCAATGCGAGCCGGGCTTGGATCCGAGGCGTCCCCGATTGAAATCGCGCCAGAGGCGGAAAAATCAAACGCTGTTTCGAAATACTGGTAAGCGTCGTGGAACACGATGAAACTGCCGCCGCGCACAGGTTCTAGCGTCGCACTGATCTCGGTAATCAACGCCTCAATTTCAGACCGCGCAGAAGCGGCGTTAGCGAAATATGCGCCGGCATTGTCCGGATCAGCAGCTGAAAGCTGCCCTGCGATGACGTTCAGCCAGACGCTGGCATTTTGCGGCGACAGCCAGGCGTGCGGGTCGTGTTCGCCATGGTCATGCCCTTCGTGACCGTGATCATCGTGGCTTGCGTGATCTTCGTCTTTGTGGTCGCCGTCATGATCGTGACCCGCATGATCTTCGTCATGCGCGTGTTCCTCATCCTCAGCATGTTTGTCATGAACATGATCGTGGTCATGATCCTCGGCCTTTGCCTCTTCATGCTCGTGATCATGGTCATGGTCGTCGTCATGGTCGTGGGCTTTCGTCTCGTCATGGCCATGGCCGTCGTGGTCTCCGTGATCGTGGGCCTCGAAAAGTGCACCTTCGCGGAAGTCGAGCAGGGTCGTGCCATCAGCGTCCAACAGCTCGGTGACAGAGGCCTCGCTGGCAAGCGTTTCAATCGCATCTTCCAATTGTGGCGTCAGATCATGCCCGATCCAGAAAACGACGTCAGCATCTTGCAAAGCCTGCGCCGCGGATGGCCGCATGCTGAAGCTGTGCGGGGACTCACCCGTCGGAACAATCAGATCCGGTGTCCCAACTCCGTCCATTACGCGTGCGACCAGCGAATGCACTGGAGCTATATCAACTGCGACATTCGGCACGTCCGCCATCGCAGTGCCCCCCAAAAGGGCGGCGGCAGTGGACAGTGAAAGAAGCTTCCTAGACATCGAGGTCCCCATGTGATTTTATAACAGTAGTAGCAGATACATGATATAGAATAACATGACAAGCGATGCCACCCAGCCGCCATTGGAAAATGGCCTTGTGCTTGGATTTGAAAAGCACGATCACGAAACCTGCGTGACCGAGGCGCTTGAAGCGGCTGAACAGCAGTGTCGTGACGCCAAACTTCGCCTGACACCTGTCCGACGCAAGGTCTTGGAATTTCTGCTACATGAACACCGCGCTTTGGGTGCTTACGCTATTTTGGACATGTTGCGCGATGCCGGGTTTGGCTCTCAACCTCCCGTAGCCTATCGCGCTTTGGACTTCCTGGTGAACAACGGGTTTGTGCATAAGATCGAACGGTTGAACGCCTTTGTCGCCTGCGCGCATCCCGGAGAGTCACATTCGCCCGCCTTCATGATCTGCCGTGTGTGTGATGCGGTGGCCGAGGCGCAGTCTCTGCCCGCGAAGGGTGCACTTGGCGCCGCCGCCCGCGCTGCTGGATTTCAGATCGAACGCACCGTGGTCGAAGCTGAAGGGGTGTGTCCTGCCTGCGCTGATCAGGCACACGCATGAACCTCATTACTGTCGAAAGCCTTGGCGTCAGCTACGGCGCGAACACTGTGTTGAGCAACGTCAGTATGGTGGTCGAGTCTGGTGAGATTGTAACAATCGTCGGGCCGAACGGCTCTGGTAAGACGAGCCTTCTAAAAGCCATCATCGGGGCAACACCCGCATCCGGACAGATCAGGATGAAACCGAGCCTTCGGATCGGGTATGTCCCCCAACGCCTGCATATCGACCCGACTTTGCCGATTACGGTCGGACGCTTCATGCGTTTGACCAACAAGGCGGATCACGCAACATGCGAGACAGCTTTGGAACAAGCTGGCGTTCCTGATTTGCTGGACCGGCAAATGTCCCAGCTATCGGGCGGACAGTTTCAGCGCGTCATGCTGGCACGCGCGTTGTTGAATAGCCCTGAAATCCTGCTGCTGGACGAAGCCACACAAGGTTTGGATCAACGCGGATCGGCCTCGTTCTACCAACAAATCGAAGCTGTTCGGGCAGAAACGGGATGCGCCGTCCTGATGATCAGCCATGAATTGCACGTTGTGATGAGCGCCTCAGACCGCGTCATTTGCCTCAACGGACATGTATGTTGCGAAGGCACGCCTGCCGTTGTCGCCTCAGCCCCAGAATACCGGGCGTTGTTCGGGACCGGAACCGGGGGCGCGCTGGCGCTATACCGGCATGAGCACGATCACGACCATGACCATGACCACAGCCACGAGGCTGCCGAGTAATGCTCGACGATTTTATGACACGAGCCACGCTGGCTGGGGTGGGCGTGGCGTTTGCTGCGGCTCCATTAGGGTGCTTTGTCGTTTGGCGCAGGATGGCCTATTTCGGGGATGCGACGGCTCATGCTGCCATCTTGGGCGTGGCGCTTTCGCTCGCCCTTGACGTATCGATCTTTGCCGGTGCGATGGCCGTCGCGCTTGTAATGGCGGTGACCGTCACACTTCTGGCTAACCGTGCCTACGCAATGGATACGCTGTTGGGAGTTATGGCGCATTCGTCCCTCGCCTTTGGCCTTGTGGCGGTGTCTTTCCTGTCCGGGATCCGCATTGATCTGATGGCCTATTTGTTCGGTGACATTCTGGCTGTATCACGCAGTGATCTATTGGTGATCTGGGGCGGCGCTTCCCTCGTGGTTGCCCTGATCGCTTGGCGGTGGTCGGCCTTGCTGACCTCCACACTGAATGAGGAGCTGGCCTACGCAGCGAACCTCGACCCAAAGCGTGAGCAATTGATCCTCACACTCTCTTTGGCCATCACGGTGGCGGTCGCAATCAAGGTCGTCGGTGTGCTGTTGATCGCAGCCATGCTGATCATTCCGGCAGCCGCGGCGCGCAGTGTGGCGCGCACACCTGAAACGATGGCGTTGATCGCTGCGGTTATCGGCGGCACGTCAGCGGTTGTAGGTTTGCGCGCGGCCTATGTCTTTGACACCCCTGCAGGCCCTTCCATCGTCTGTGTTGCTGCGGTCGTTTTCGCATGTTCCAGCCTTCTTGGACTCCGCAAGCGCAGTGGAGTGTAATCGGCCTTGACCGGCTCTTGTTCCAATCTTTCAAACTGAGATTGCAGTCCGCCGAGTTAACCGTGGGCAACCGAACGTCTGAACATCGCAAGGCTTGTCAATAAGAGTATGACGCCCAAAAGAGCCATGAACAGAAACTCTGGCCAGACGGTTTCAATGCCAGCACCTTTGAAAACAATGGCCTGACCCGCTGTCATGTAATGTCGAGAGGGAAGGACCAACGTGCCAAGCTGTAACCAGGCGGGTTGTCCTTCGATTGGTGTTTCCCCACCCGACAGCATCAGCATCGGCAGAACGATCAGCATGACCAGCAAGGCGAATTGCGCCATGGATCTGGCAAGGGTTGCGAGAAACACGCCCAAAGCCGTTGCTGTGAACAGAAAGAGCGCCGTACCAAGCAAGAACAAGAGTTTGGAACCGGCAATCGTAATCCCCAGTGAGCCTTGCATGACGAAGGTCAGCGACAAGCCTGCCGCCACAAGAACGACTGCAGCATTTGCCCAAATCTTCGCTATGGCGATGTCGAACGGCGTCAACGGCATGGCAAGCAGGTGTTCGATTGTGCCATGTTCCCGTTCCCGGATCATGGCGGCGCCTGTCAAAATGGTCGTCAGCCACATGATTTGGCCAATCAGGGCAACGATACCTGCAAATCGCACTGTATCGCGGTTGGGATTAAACGCGCTGCGCAAGATCAAATCGATTGGCGGCGCGTCGACTAGATCCGCGCCCGAGGCAAAACGGCGGATTTCGGTACTGAGTATGTTGGTTATGTAGTTTGCTCCGATCCCGGCTTGCTCCATGGCGGTCGCGTCAATGAGAACCTGGATTTCAGGGGTGCGCGCTGCGCGTACGTCCTTCTCGAACCCAGGCGGGATCGCGATTACGAACAGAAAACGGCCTGCATCCATTTCTGCGGCACCCGTACCAGGTGCAATTTGAACAACCGGTTGGAACTCAGGGGGAAAGAACGCTTGAGATAACGCGCGTGAGAGCGGAGAATTGTCTTCATCCGCGAAGGCAATCGACGCGTTGTTGACGGAGCTGGCCACGCCCGTCGCTTCCATCACGGGCGCCAGGGTGAAAGACCAGACAAGCAGAAACATCATCACCCAATCGCGACGCAGGCTCATCATTTCTTTCAAGCCCAGCCAGAATATCTGCGACATCCTCAGCATTCACTTCTCCTGCGCACGCAGAAGGAGCGCGGCAACGCAGGTGAACACCGGCCCGAAACACGCAAGCGCGACAATATCAGGGGCCAGCGCCTCCCAACTGAGGCCCTTGGTGAAGGCGCCCACATTCAGATGCAGGAAGTAGGAGGACGGCCAAAGCATTCCGATGGTTTGTGCCCCACCTTCCAAGGTCGATACCGGTTGCAAGAGGCCGGAAAACTGGATGGTCGGGACCACGGACGCAATCGCGGTTGCAAATGTCGCGGCGACCTGGCTCGACGTCATGGTCGCAATGAACAAGCCGTAAGACGTGGTTGCCCAAACGTACAGCAAGGCTCCCAAGGCCAACGGTAGGGGGTTGCCTTTGAGCGGAACTCCGAACAGCCAGACGGTCATCGCTGCCAAAAGCACGAAATTTGCGAAACCAATCGCGAGGTAGGGCACCTGCTTGCCAATCAAAAACTCGAACCGGGTCGTCGGCGTGACATAGAAATTGGTCACCGATCCCAACTCTTTTTCCCGCGCCACGCTCACTGCCGTCAAAACGGCGGGTAACATAATCAGAAGGATTGCGGGCATCGCGGGCGCCATAGCAGCAATGCTTTCAAAACTTTGGTTGTATCGAAAACGCGGTTCGATCCGTGCAATCTCGGGCGCTGTGACGCCCGCTTCGCGGGCAACCGCGGCAAGAAACGTCTGGTGCAGGCCTGCGACATACCCTTCGACCGTTTCCCCTTTGAAAGGAATGGCGCCGTCAACCGTTGCCAGAACTTCCGTTTGCTCACCTGCCCGCAGCTTGCGCCCAAAGTCTGGCGGCAGTTCTACAACCAGAGATACACTGCCCGAAATCAGCCTTGAACGACCCTCGGCAGGCGTTTCCAAGGGCGGTGTCGACTTGAAATATCGCGACCCTTCGATTTCCGCGATATACGCTCGGCTTTCGGGGCCTTGAGAGAGGTCGAGCACAGCGAAATCCAACTCTTCGATATCCAGAGTGATCCCGTAGCAAAACACCAGCATCAAAAGGGCAGATCCCAGAAACGCGAAGGCCAGGCGCACAGGATCGCGCAGCACCTCGACCGTTTCGCGCCGCGCATAGGCCAAGGCACGAATGATCGCACCTGCTGATTGTGGACGCGGCGCCGTGACTTCGACCTCTGGTGCGGTGACAGGCGGAGGAGGATCCGCTGCCTCAAGGACCGAGATAAGTGCTTCTTCCAGCGTATCGGCGCCTTCTGCCTCCTTCAGTTCCCTCGGAGTGCCAGCCGCCAAAACGCGACCCGCATGCATAAAAGACACACGGTCGCACCGCTCTGCTTCGGCCAGAAAGTGAGTGGAGACGAATATCGTCACGTCTTCGCGGCGCGACAACTCTACCAACAGCTCCCAGAAGGTGTCGCGCGCCTCGGGGTCGACACCGGATGTAGGCTCGTCAAGGATCAGAATGCGCGGACGATGGATAACGGCGACAGCCAAAGACAAGCGCTGCTTGATCCCAAGTGGCAGATCAGCGGCCAGCATATTGCGGTGCGTATCCAATCCGAAACGTTCGATCAGGTAATCGATGCGCTGCGCCGCGTCTTCCAAGTCAAAAATCCGCGCGTGCAACCTTAAGTTCTGCAAGACCGTCAATTCGCCATATAGCGAGAAGGCCTGGCTCATGTATCCGATGTCGCGGCGCAGTTTCCGGTTTCTTGCGTCGACAGGTTTGCCGAATAAAGTCGCTTCACCCGAACTGATGGGAAGCAGCCCGGTCAGCATCTTCATCGTGGTCGATTTCCCGCAGCCGTTTGAACCTAGAAAGCCAAAGATTTCACCGCGTTGAATTGAAAAATCGACGGCATCGACAGCGGTAAAGTCACCGAAGCGTTTTGTCAGTCCCTGCGCGGTAATAACCGGATCAGAGTCGAGTGTCCGATCCTTGATCGCTCCTGGGTCGGTCGGTATGGCTCCGTTTGATCGCAGTCCGCGATACGCGGTTTCAAGACTGTCCGCATCGCCCTTCAATTCTGCTGGTGTTCCTTGGAATAGTGCGCGGCCTGCATCCATCGCGACGATCTCGTCAAAGCCTTCGGCCTCTTCCATATAGGCAGTGGACACAAGGACGGTCATGTCCGGCATCATATCCCGGATCACGTTGATTAAAGCCCAAAATTGACGCCGCGACAGGGGATCGACCCCGGTGGTTGGTTCGTCAAGGATCAGCAGCTTTGGATCGTGGATCAGGGCACAACACAGCCCGAGTTTTTGTTTCATCCCGCCGGAGAGCTTGCCCATCAGCCGATCCGCGAATGGTGCCAGCCCAGTCGCTGATAGGAGCGCTGATATCCGGATATCACGCTCTTCCTGCCTTTGTCCGAAGAGCCGCGAGAAGAATTCCAAGTTTTCGCGGACCGACAATTCGGCATAAAGATTTCGGCCCAAGCCTTGCGGCATGAATGCGATCGCCGGACAGATTTGTCGGCGATGCGATAAGCTATCCATCGGTCCGCTCAGAACGTGAAGTTCACCAGATTGTAGTTTTTTGGCGCCAGCGATGAGCGAAAGGAGCGTGGATTTGCCGACCCCGTCGGGACCAATGAAACCGATCAGTTGGCCTGGCCGCAAATCCAGTGAAAGCTCATCCAACGCGATGGTTTTGCGATACGTATGCGAGACACCCGCGACACGAATTGCAGGCGTCGCCATGTCAGGTGTCATTCGAATAACTCAGCCGGGAACCGCTGTTCTAGCGCGGCGGGCCATTCCGCTTCCGTATCAAGCTGGATCACAGCGACACCGCGCAGCCCGGTTTTTACATGCTCGATGCGTTCGGCAATGAGATCCTTGGGCAAACGCACCCGCACACGAAAGACAAGCTGCTCACGCTCGCTCAGTGTTTCGACCTGTTTCGGAGTGAATTGCGCCTCTGGCGAGACGAAACTCACCCGGGCCGGGATTGCAAATTCGGGCATCGCATCAAGTACCACACGCGCGTCCGCACCGATGGGTAACAACCCCGCTTGGCGTGCAGGCAGAAACACATCCATATACACGTTCTGCAGGCTGAGGAGTGTCAAAATTGGCGCGCCAGCGCTCGCCACTTCGCCCGGTTCGGCCAAGCGATACAGAACACGCCCTTGCGTCGGAGCAAATAAGGTACTGTCCTTGATCTGAGCTTTGATACCACGCACATCAGCCTCGGCAGCAGCGATCATACTATCAGTTGTTGCGACCCGGGCCTTTGCAGCGCCCAAAACGGCGTAGGCCACTTGTTGTATCGTTTCGCGTTCTTCAAATACGGCTTCCGAGATATTCTGCCCCGACAATAATGCGCTGGCCCGATCGAGTTCATGCTGCGCGCGACGGAACTCGCTTTGGCGCTGAAGAACAACCGCTTCGGCCTCGGCTTTGGTTTGCCGCGCGAGGGCGACTTGAGCTTTCGCGCGGTCCAGTGCTGCCAAAAGCTCATCTGTGTCCATCTCGACCAGCACATCACCCGTCTCAACAAGATCACCTTCGGAGGCAGTTATACTTGCGACCCGACCCGGAATGCGCGGGGCAATCTCTACTTGTTCAGCCTCAAGCCGCCCATTTCCCTGAGCGAACCCGGCAGTCAGGTCATTCCCATTGTCAGATACCGACACGTAGGTCACTGTGCCTGCCAAAAACAGCAGCACCACACCTAGAATTGCTTTTGTCGTTTTACTCATGATCCCGACACCACTCGCTAATGTCGCAGGGATCCTAGACTCAGTACGGCGGAGCCGCTTTGAGGTGGGTCAAAAAAGCCGCTCCCGTCAGATACGCACGCGGCTGATACCTCAATTGAGCGCTCTTCACAGCCTTGGCCGCGTCATGTCTTTGAGGACATTCAGTAGTCTTGATTCAAAGCGTCGGCGGCTGGGATTTCACGTTCCCGTCGGGCAATGTAGTCAAGCAGTGCGTCATTTTTGGCGTCGTCCAGTGTCGGTTCCTCGTAAGCAGCCAACAGTTTGCGTGCATGTTCCAAGGCACGTTGCGTAATCTCGACCGATCCCTCCGCCATCCATTGCTCAATCGAGTTGTTGTCGAAGAGCTCGGGCATGAAGAAAGCGGTTTGGAAATTGTCTTGGGTATGTGTGTGCCCAAGGTAGTGACCTCCGGGTCCGATATCCCCGACAGCAGCCAACGCAGTATCGAAATCATGCCATTTGGGACCCTCGGCCATACGGTAACCCATCGCGCACTGCTCGGCATCGACGACGAACTTGGCGACTGAGCAATGCATGCCTGCTTCGTTCCATCCGGCGCTGTGCCAGATGTAATTGGCCCCTGCATGAAGTACGGCAGACAGTGTTGACGCGCTTTCATAGCCCGCTTGCGCATCGAATGTCTTTGCACCACCCAACGTATTCGACGTCCGCCAAGGCACCCCGTAAAACCGAGCCATCTGGCCGATCATAAAGTTCATCAAGCTGATTTCCGGCGTGCCCGCCATAGGCGCACCCGACTTCATCGACACGGTCGACAGATAATGCCCGTAAATCGCAGGGCAGCCTTTGCGGATTACTTGAGTATAGGCGAGCGCCGACAAAGCCTCTGCATTCAGTTGCGCGACACTTGCGGGGACAGAGGCCGGTGTGTTCGCACCACCCAACACGAACGGAGAGCACAGAACCGGTTGGTTCTTGCGGCAGAACGCGCGCATGGCGCCCAACATCGTTTCATCCCAAACAAGAGGTGAATTACCGTTACAGTTCCCGGTCGTCACCGGGTGGGTTTCCATGAACTCTTCGCCAAAGAGAATGGCGCACATATCCATCACATCCTCGGCGTTTTTCGGGCTGGTCGTCATGCCCATGAATGTCTTGTCCGAATGCTTCATCGACGAATAGGTGATCCGCAAATGCCGCTGACTGATCGGATGATCGTAAGGCTCCACAATGTGATGTGCGCTTGAATGCAAGGCCGGCAGCATGTGGCTGAGTTTGTGGAACATCGCGAGATCATCGAGCGTCGGGTTTCGACGCACATCGTCCAGATCGCGCAAATACGGGGCACCTGTCATTGGCACAAAAATCGATTGGCGACCGCCCAGCGCGACGTTTTTTGCCGGGTTTCGCGCGTGGTAGGTAAAGGTCTCTGGGATCGTTTTGATCAACTCACGGACCAAGCCACGATCCAGAAAAACCGTCTCACCCTCTACTTTCGCACCAGCCTTCTTCCAATCGGCCAGAGCAATTTCATCTCGGAAAACCACGCCCACGTTTTCCAGGATATCCATGGACGCGGTATCGATCCGCTCGACCTGGGCGCCGTCCATCACTTCACACAGCGGCAGGTTGTTCTTCAAACCGGCAAGCATCGTAATGTCCGTTGCACTTCGGATGGCGCGACGTGCGGCGCGCCCCCCTGCCCGTGCGCCGCGCCTGCCCGTTGCGGTAGCCTGATCGCTCATGTGCTGTCTCCCTACTCGGCGCCCGCGCGCCATTCTTTCCAACGCAAAACCGCATTTGCGCCGATATCCCGGATAGCCCGTGGTGGCAGGCGGTTTGGTTGCGGTTCGTTTGTGAAATGGGTTGTGATCTCGCTCTGCGCACCAAAGGCCAATTCAGCCGCTGCGATACCCGTCAGGGTGCCGCGGGCTGTTCCAAGGCCATTTTGCACGCAGGCGGAAAAAAGGCCTGGCTCCAACTCGCCGGTCACCGAAACCCCGTTCATCGACAAGCACAGATGTCCTGCCCATTCAAATTCAGGTTTCAACCCAGCAAGTTCGGGAAACCGCTCGTCGAATTTCGACTGTTGCAAGCGTGTGGCCCGGGCCACATCTGCACCGCTTGCCTCCATGCCAGAGCGCAAAGTCGCGAAAGTGCGCGTCACGATCCGATTGCCGCCTTGCAACGTATCAATCCGCCGAACAGTTGTTCCCACAGGATCGGACGGCGTAATGCCCCATCGCGGTGCGCCGCGCAGCTTGGCCGGATCGATCTCCGGCGTCATCGATGCATATAGAAACAAATGCATCAGCCTACCTTTGGCAAACCCAAAGCTTTCAAGATGCCCATTGGTCGCCAGGACGACGCGCGGGGTTGTGATCAACCCTCCCGGCGTTTCAATCTGCCAATCGCTCCCGACTTGGGTAAGTCTGGTGACCGGGCTCTTTTCGTAAACAGAAACAGTGCTCGACAAACCATGTGCCAGTCCCCTGACATAGCCTGCAGGCTGCAACATGACCGTCCCCGGCGTGAACAATCCTGACCTGTAGAACCGACTTCCGGTGAGCGCGGTCATCGCCTGCGCGTCAAGCATCTCATAAGGTTCACCCAATGCGTCCAGA
Organism: uncultured Aestuariivita sp.; assembly: GCA_964402685.1. Lineage (GTDB taxonomy): Bacteria > Pseudomonadota > Alphaproteobacteria > Rhodobacterales > Rhodobacteraceae > Aestuariivita. Next base: position 28,678 of record CAYODE010000027.1, read on the forward strand.
TGCGCCGCATAGCTGACGTTATGTGCATGCGCTGCATCGCCGACGGCGCCGTTCACTTTGCCCGCAGGGTCAAAATAGTCTTGGGGTATGGCGTAGTCGTGCACAGCGTCCCGTGCAAAGCCGATCGCGCGCCTGTTCAGCGTCACCTGTACTTCATCGTCACCAGTGCCCGCGTAGTCCGAACTGGTCAACTCATGCGGCAAGTCGATCATGAAACCAGAGTTGCGTCCTGCGGCCCCTTCTGCGATCCGACCGGCTTCGAGCAGAACAACACGCGCGTTCGGATCAAGCTGGGTCAGTCTTCGCGCCGCCGAAAGTCCGGCAAAGCCGCCGCCCACAACGACGAAATCAGCTGCGACTGTCTCGGTAAGCTGCGGAAACGCCTGCGCAGGCGGCAGGATCGCATTCCACGCCGCTGGCCCACGGTGCACGGGCACGCGCTGCG
>CAYODE010000028.1:0-27946 GCA_964402685.1 uncultured Aestuariivita sp.
TGCACGTGTCATTTTGGTGTTCCGTTTTGACAAGGTTGCGGAGACTTGCGCCCAAGGGCTGCGCGGCTGGTAAAGCCTTGCGACAAAATGCGCAAGTCATTCCGTGACAACATATTCCACAAGCTGCGTGCGCATGACACGCAGGAAGTTGTTGTCGCTGACCATGGTCGCCCGCAACGCGCCATCGTCGTCCCGCCAAAACGATAGCCCCTCCAGATTGCCAAACTGCCCGGCGCGGGTGGTCAGCAGTATGGTTTCGTTCAACGCGTCGTCTCCCACAATGTCCCACCGACGCAGCCGCGACTGAAACCCAAAGATCGTGATCTTGCGCTCCAGTAGATAAAATCGCCCGTCTGGACCGAACTCGGCGGATACTGCCAGAAACCCGTCGCGCGCCTCTAAGCTAAACGGTTGGTCCCATCCAGTCGCAGTGCGCCGCCAAACGGCAAAGCCCTGATCGGGACGTTCCGCCAATGTGAAGAGTGTCCCCTGATCATTGATGGCCAACGCCTCCAACCCGCGGTTCTTGGCCATGGCCGCAAAGCCCGGGGAACCGGGTAACCTGTCCGTCTCACCGGTCAGTGTGTTCACATGTGCAACCTGATTAACTTGCTCGAACGACACAAGGATCTGACCGTCGTCTTTCGACGCGAGGCCTTCGCTATCTATGAAATCGTCCTCGCTTAGCTCGCGATCAATCAACGCAACGTGGTGCAGGATGTTTACAGCATCGATCCCATCCGCCCCCCTTTGAATGCCCAGATCAAACAGATCGCCACGATCCCCGAGAGCCCAGGCGCGCGCACCGGATGCGTCCATCAGAATAGCCGATAGCCCACCAACCCCGGTTGAACGCGTGTCCCAGGTGAAGGCATGCACAAAACGCACACCATCCGAACCCGCCGCCATCGGACGGTAGGCCAGGGCGATCAAGAAAAGGATTACTGCGAGCGCAAGACCGATGCGCATTGTTTGGGTAAATCAGCCAGCATCAACTCGCGCCTGGGCTTGCGTGGGGTTTTAGGAGCATTTGGGTCCGGTGGAGGAGGGTTAAGGATGTTGTTCACCCAGGTCTGGGCATCCGCACACCCGTCCCCGCGCGGCGGCGGATCCTGATTCACACAGCCCTGCATCCCTTTGGGGCAGGAAAGACGCACGTGGAAGTGATAGTGGTGGCCAAACCACGGTCGGATCTTCCGCAGCCACTTCCGATTGCCTTTCTCATCATTGCACATCTGCACCTTGGCGCCAGGGAAGACAAAGATGCGCGCCACGCGGGGATCTTTGGCCGCAGCGCGCAGGATCTCGTGGTGCTGGCGGCTCCAATTGTCATTTACAAAGGCACCCTTTGCGCGGCGTAGGGAGATGGATGAGATGTTTTCGCGTTGCTTCCGTGACAATTTCAGATTGGTCGCAGGCAGCATCCAAATATCGATGTCCAAACCAATCTGATGGCTGCGATGCCCTGACAGCATCGGTCCGCCACGGGGCTGGCTGATGTCGCCGATATAAAGCCCTGCCCATCCCGGCTGCTTGGCGGCAAATGAGCTAAGATCTTTGACAAAGTCTACGGCATCGGAATGACCCCAGTTCCGATTGCGCGATAGACGCATGGCTTGCCATGTGGGCCCGGTCTCGGGCAGTTGCACGGCCCCGGCAACACATCCTTTGGCATAACTGCCCAGAGGTGCGGGTTGCTGGGCTGATCCGGTTCTTTTGGCACCGAATTGCTGTTTTGCCAGTGGTTCCGCAGCAAGTGGTGCTGCCAATGACAGGACAAGCCACAGGGCGGCAATCAGACGGATCAGACTCATGCGCGACGGTCTCCTTCCGGTTTCACCCAGACTAGCAGAACGAGGCCAATAATGAAGAGGCCAATGACAGGCGATACCCCCAAGCGGTTGCTTTCAGTCCATGCTGTAAACACGCCGATCAGCATTGGGGCCAGGAAAGATGTGGCGCGTCCGGACAAGCCATACAGCCCGAAATATTCCGTCGGAGATTCTGGATCAGAATGGCGGACCATCAGGCTTCGGCTGGATGCCTGAACAACGCCGCCCATTCCGCCAATCAGCACGCCACATCCAAAGAATACGAGATCAGGCAGACTTGAATCCGGGGCCAACGGCATTCCAAAGAACACCTCCCGAGACATCGAGACTACTGTGATGCAAACACCAATCAGAACCCAAATCGAGAAGATGATCACCGGTTTGGGACCAAACCTTTGGTCCAGCCTGCCCCCGAGCCAGCTGAAGATGACTGAAGAAATCAGCGCGACGATGCCAAAAATGCCGATCTGCGTGATTTGCCAGTCCAGCACAAGCGCAGCATAGACACCGCCAAAACTATAAAGACCGTTCAGCGCATCACGGTAGAACATCGATGAACCGAGATAGGCCGATAGGCTAATGCGTTTCGGTAGACTCTTAAGTAGGTGGCCCAAAGACTTCATAGCGTCGGCGAAGCTCGAACGGTCTGCGTTTTTGGGATCCTCCCTCACCCAAAGGAAATAGGGCACCATGAATACAACAAACCAGATCGCTGTTATCGGACCAACTGCTCGTGTTCCTTCGCGCTGTTGACCATCGAGACCGAAGATCGGATCCGTTCCAATAATCGTTTTGCCGCTTTCATTGTCAGCAAACAGCAGCAACATCATCAAAAGCGCGACAAAGCCGCCCGCGTAACCAAAGGCAAATCCAGATCCGGAAATGCGTCCAACTTCGTCGTCTGTTCCAAGGGACGGCAATTGCGAGTTGGTGAAAATCAATGCGTATTCAGCACCGATGAAAGCAAGCGCAAAAGCGGCGAGCATCCACATCAAGTTCGTCCCATCCGGCTCAGTATACCACAAAGCAGTCGCGCCAACGGCGTACATACAAGAAAAGACGACAATCCACGGCATACGCTTGCCTGAGCTGTCGGCCAAAGCGCCCATAATGGGCGCGCCCAATCCGACAATAAGCCCGGCTATGGTCAGACAAGTTGCCCAAACGCTCTGCGCTTGCACTTTCGCAGCACCCTCTGTCATGCCCGAGGTCAAATAGAATTCTGTCGCAACCGCGGCAAAGTACGGGGCAAAAATGAACGTGACCAACAGAGTGTGAAGGGGCTGACTAGCCCAATCAAAAAAGTACCAGCCCCAGATCCGTTTGCGAATAGAAATGCCCTGCACTGCAGCGGGTTGATCGATATCTGCCATGATGTCCCCGTTTTGTTGGTTCTGATGGAACACGGGAAACGGCAATCGGGCAAGTTATTCCTGCATAGGAGGCCAGGGTCGTTGCCCTTCGGCGTCGGCCCAGGCCTGAACCCATGCGGGCAAAGGGGGCGACACAGGATCCGTACCCATCGCATCGGCGACGCGCTGCGGAGGCACGCTTTTTCCCTTTTTTACTGCAGCAGTTCGATAGAGAATATGGCTCGTACATTCGCCTTTACTGTTCCACATCGACTGTTCAAGATACATAAATCGGTCATCCCACCCGACCGCGCGGCTGCGCATCTCGATGCGTTGGAACATTGTGACCCGCTTGCGGTAGCGCACAGAGGCACCAGCGATGGCAAGCGTCCATCCATTCGAAACAATTGCGCGGATCAAACCAGCGCGTTGCGCCAACATAAACCGTCCCAGATCATAGAGGGTTAGAGTGCGCCCATTGTTCAGTTCAAAGAACATGTCCACGTCCCAGGGCCAGCAAATGTGATAGGACACGTGCGTCTCCAATAGATCTACAGGTGGTTGCGCACGCGCGATCAGCAGATCTTTGGCGAAACGGACAAAGGGGAACATGGCGGTGACCTCATTCTTTGGGCAACACATGCCCCGACAAAGCGATCCGTCAACGATGATCCCACGGCAAGACTTGCCCTTTTTCTCCACGCCGCTTAACTCAGACGTAAGTACAAAGGAGCTTTACGCATATGCTCGCCATTTACGGCCCGCTGCAACTGATCCTCAGCGTCGTCTATTTTGTGATGATCGTGCACATCATCATGAGCTGGTTGATCAATTTTCAGGTGTTGAACCTGCATCAACCGCTCGTGTCTCAGATATGGACCGGTCTGAACCGTCTGCTGGAACCGATCTATCAACCGATCCGACGGGTATTGCCGGACACGCGTCCGCTCGACTTGGCGCCTCTGGTGGCGCTGATTATCGTCATCTCGCTCAGGGCCTATGTTCTGCCTGTGATTTTCGGTTTCGCGTAAGCCGGGGCTTGTTCACTAAATCTTAGTGTGGGACAGTCACCTGTAAGAGCAGATAACTAAAATCTTACAGGACCTACCCTGATGCCGCCTGCCGCCACGCTTTTGCGCGACGTGTTTGGATTCGATGCCTTCCGCCCCGGGCAGAAGGAGATCGTGGATGCCGTGAGTGCGGACAACAATGTGTTGGCGATCATGCCAACAGGCGGCGGAAAATCGCTTTGTTTTCAGTTGCCGGCGTTGATGCGTGATGGGGTGACGGTGGTGATTTCTCCCTTGATCGCGTTGATGCGTGATCAGGTCCGCGCTTTGCAGGAAGCCGGTGTGCCGGCGGGCGCTTTGACCTCGGGCAACACGCCAGAAGAGACCGAAGCCGTCTGGCAAGCACTGGAAGAAGAACGGCTCAAGCTGCTTTACATTGCGCCTGAACGACTTGGCTCGGGGTCGGCCATTGGCATGCTGCGGCGGATCGGCGTCAGTCTTATCGCTGTGGATGAGGCGCATTGCGTCAGTCAATGGGGCCATGATTTCCGACCGGATTATCTGCGCATTGGTGCCTTGCGACGCGCTTTAGACGTTCCCTTGGCGGCGTTTACGGCGACCGCCGATGAAGAGACCCGCGCCGAGATCGTTGAGAAATTGTTCGACGGCACCCCGCCGACAACCTTTCTGAGAGGATTTGACCGGCCCAATCTGCATCTGGCTTTCGCGGCAAAGAACAACCCGCGCGCCCAGATCCTGGGCTTTGCGGATGCGCGCCGGGGCCAGTCTGGAATTATCTACTGCGGCACGCGCGCAAAAACTGAAACGCTGGCCAAGGCGCTGCGGGATGAGGGGCATACGGCCTGCCATTATCACGGTGGGATGGAGGCGGATGATCGTCGCACGACCGAACGCCGCTTCCAGCAAGAGGACGGGTTGATCGTTGTCGCCACCGTGGCGTTTGGCATGGGTGTCGACAAACCCGATATCCGCTGGGTCGCCCATGCTGATCTACCCAAATCCATTGAAGCTTATTACCAGGAAATCGGTCGCGCTGGACGCGATGGTGCGCCCGCCGAAACACTCACTTTGTTTGGTCCTGATGATATTCGGCTGCGTCGTTCCCAAATTGATGAAGGTTTGGCTCCGCCTGAAAGGCGTGCAGCGGACCATGCCCGTTTGAATGCCCTGTTGGGTCTCGCCGAAGCGCTCGAATGCCGCCGCAAAACCCTGCTAGGCTATTTTGAAGAGGGCGACGTGCAGTGCGGTCGCTGCGATCTCTGCGACAGCCCGGCTGAAACCTTTGATGGGACAACCCCGGTGCGTATGGCACTCTCTGCGATTTTGCGGACCGAGGAATGGTTCGGTGCGGGACATCTGATCGATATTTTGACTGGCACACTGACAGACAAAGTGCGCGCGCGTCGGCATGACGATCTGCCGACCTATGGTGTGGGCACCGAGTATGACCGCCGTCAATGGCAGGCGATTTTCCGGCAGATGATGGGACATGATCTGATCCGTCCTGATCCAGAGCGGCACGGCGCCCTACGCTTTACTGAAGCTGCGCGCCCGATCCTGAAAGGCGAGGCGCAAATCACCCTGCGCAAAGACAGTATCGCGACTGCCGCGAGGCGCCCGGCAGTGAAAACGCTGGTTTCGGAAGAAGATGCGCCGCTGTTGTCGGCGCTCAAGGCGAAACGCCGCGCACTGGCGGAGGGCGCCAAAGTGCCCGCCTACGTGATCTTTCCCGATCGCACCTTGATCGAGATGGCCGAAACGCGCCCACAATCGATGGATGAAATGGCGCGGATCGGGGGCATCGGGGCCAAGAAATTGGACCGTTACGGAAAGACCTTCCTCGGAGTCATCGCCGGCGAAGTGCAGGCGATCCATCCCGCTCGTCAAAAACTGGCCGGTCGTGACGCGGGATCAGTGTACGACCGGTTGCTGGAAGTGCAGGCTAATCTGGCGCGGGGCGAAACGGGTGTTGAAAAACCGCTCAGCTGCTCTGCCTCGCTTTTGGCCAAGGTCGCGCAGCAACGCCCAAATGACGAACGCGGGATGGAACGGCTTTTGGGGGAACGCCGCAGCGAACGGTTTGGTGCAGCCTTTCTGGACGTTCTGCGAGAGGCGAGCTAAGTCCTATTCCAAACGCTGATTAGGAGTCTTCATGCTTGTTGTCATCTCACCTGCCAAACGTCTGGATTGGGTCGAACGCACTGGTCAAATGACAGAACCGGACTTCCAATCGGATGCGATCCGGCTGGCGAAAACTGCGCGCAATCTGACCTTGGGGGATCTGCAAAAGCTGATGGACATCAGCCCTGATCTGGCCAAGTTGAATCGCGATCGTTTTCGTAGCTTTTCCGACGCGCCAAATGGCGATGAGGTCCGTCCGGCCGCTCTGGCGTTTGCGGGTGACACATATCAGGGTTTGGAAGCGGCCTCTCTGGACAATGACGAAATGCACTGGGCGCAAGATCATCTCCGCATCCTTTCAGGTCTTTATGGTCTTTTGCGTCCTCTTGATGCGATCCAACCCTATCGTCTGGAAATGGGCAGCCGTTTGAAGACGCGTCGCGGCACATCGCTTTATGATTATTGGGGTGATCAGATTGCCAAGGCACTAAACGCCAAGGCGGAAGAGGTTGGAACCGAGATTCTTGTGAACTGCGCCAGCCAGGAGTATTTCGGCGCTGTGAAACCAGCAGCACTCAAGCTGCGAGTGATTACACCGGTCTTTATGGAAGACAAACCTCAAGGCCCCAAAATCGTAAGTTTCTTTGCCAAAAAAGCGCGGGGTGCCATGGCGCGGTTCATTGTGCAAAACCGTTTGTCAGAGCCGAACGCGCTGCGCGATTTTGACTTGGGTGATTACGCGTATAGACCGGACCTCTCGGAAGACGACAAACCCGTTTTCGTCCGGGCGGAGGCTGCAGCGCTGAAAGCGGCGTCTTAGCGCTGGGCGGTTTCTAACGGCATGGCATCCTTGGGATGGTGCAAGCGGACCTGTTCCAAAATCATGTCCTTGCGCAATGGTTTCGTCATGCACAGGTCAATGCCAGACTGCAGGATTTCATCCTGATCGCTTTCCAAAATATGTGCGGTCAAGGCGATAATGGGAGTACGCGTGGCACCTGTGCCCTCCAGATCGCGTATCCGACGCGTGGCGCTTTTTCCGTCAAGGATGGGCATTGAAATATCCATAAAAATCATGTCCGGTTTCATCTGTGAATAGGCCGTAATCGCCTCTTCGCCATTTTCTGCAAAATGCAATTCTGCATTCAGCGATTTCAGCATCTTGGACAAAACAAGCTGATTGGTCTTGTTATCTTCGGCCGCAAGGATTCGCATCATTCGTGTGCCACTTGGCTTTGCCAGCTTGGGTGTGGTGAGTTCGGGAGTGTTGCGCCCACCAAGTATTTTAACTTTTTCAAACAGGTCTTTACGCGTCACTGGCCGCGGAAGAATTCCGTCATACGCACCACGTTGCAAAGACGGTTCGTTGGACGACAGCAGCACGGGTATGCCCGCCTTTAAGAGACGCGCACCCTCTGCCCAATCCTCGGTCGTCATGTCCGGTAGATCCTGAGCCAGGATTGCAGCTGAATAACCCGGTTGATGCTGCAACAGATCCAATGCGGCTGCCCCTGTGCCGGCGGTCACGACAGCCAGACCAAGTTGCGTCAGTTGCTTGCTCAGGATGTCGCGGTTGAGTTCACTGGAATCGACCAAAAGAATGGATGATAAATCGTCTGGCAAGTTAGGTGGATCTACGGGGTATTCGGCGACTGGTAACTCCAGCAGAACACCGAAGCACGAGCCGACACCGTCTTCGGCTTCTACCCAAACCTCACCTCCCATCAAATCCACAAGCCGTTGAACGATGGCGAGGCCAAGGCCGGTGCCCTCGTATTTTCGGCTTTTTTCGTCCTCTACCTGATTAAACTCGCCAAAGATGTGGCTGATTTTGTCCTTGGGGATACCGATGCCAGTGTCTTCAACAGTCAAGTTGACCGTGACGGTGCCCTTTTCTCGGTTTGTCATTCCGGTCAATCGGATCAAGACGTGGCCCGTTTCGGTAAATTTGACGGCATTGCCTGCAAGGTTGGTCAGGATCTGGCGAATGCGCCCGCTGTCGCCAGTGACCTTTGTCGGCAGGAAAATATCATAATCGACTGCAAGGGTAAGACCTTTGTCACGTGCTGCGGGCTGTAGGAGCGTTCCAACTTCATGGGTGCAACGCTCCAAATCAAACGGTTCGGGATAAAGCGTCAGGCGCTCTGCCTCGATCTTCGAATAATCCAAGACGTCATTGATGATCACCAGCAGCGCTTCGCCTGAATTCTTGATGGTCGACGCATAAAGACGCTGCTCATCCGACAAATCGGTGTCCATCATTAACTCGGCCATGCCGACGACACCGTTCATCGGGGTTCGGATTTCATGGCTCATGTTGGCTAGGAAGGCTGATTTCGTTCGGCTTGCCATTTCAGCCTTTTGCCGTGCCTCGTTCAGCTGCGCCTCGTAACGAACAGTGTCTGTGATGTTCAAGGCGAGGCTGACAACGTCGCCACCATGGCCGCGCTGATCTATTAGGCGGATGTATTGATCGTTCCAAAGTCTAACGATGGTGGGTTGCGGCGTTGGCGTCTGCCAGCGGGCTAACATCTTCGCCCGCCAATCATCCGGGGATTGGTCTTCGGTATTCACGATGCCTTCGTCCGTCAGAAGTTGCAAAATCCGGGCATAGCTGACGCCTGGTGTGACCTCTTCGAGATCGTCAAAGAAAGACAGATACGCGGCATTTGCGCCAATCATCTGGCCGTCTGCATCAAAGAACGCAAAACCGTCCTGGATGGATTGAATGGACAGCCACAAGCGCCGTTCGGCAATTTCGACCTTTTCATTGGCGAGTGTCAGGTCGGATTTGACCTTCTCGTTTTCGTCGCGAACGGTCGCCACTTCGGCCTCGGTCGCGCCGATCCGACGTGTGAGCGCCAGCGCGTGTTGCCCAAGTTTGCGATTGGCGGCATGCAGTTCAGCCTGCTTCAACTCAAGCCGGCGTTCGGCGGCAAGGCGCGCGCGCCGCTCTTCAGCGAGTTTGCCTGCAAGGGTCATAACTAGGTCGTACCGGGTGCGAAAAACTTCGGATGTAAAGGGACGTTCCGCCAACATCAGCATTCTGAGTAAAGATAGACTTAATCCAGGCGGTACATTCGCAAGTTCCATACGCCATTGTGTGGAGTTGCCAGCACAGCCTGCCTCGTGCCACGCTGGCGACACCTTATTTCTGGGAGAGTGCCAATGCGCAGCATGTTCGTCGCCGCCCTATCATTCCTTTTGACCGCATCCGCCCTATTGGCCCAAGCCGTACCTGACCACCGCATGAGTGTGACGCGTGATGTGGACTACTATGGTTCAGACCTGCAAGCGCTGTTTGATACCGATCTGCAAACCTGCATTCGGGTCTGCACCGAGACGCCGGCCTGCGCGGCATTTACTTTCAATACCCGATCGAATGCGTGCTTTCCTAAATCGACCGTAACCGAAGAAACGCCCTATGTCGGCGCCATCTCAGCGCGAAAGATCCCGACAGATGCACAAGTTTTGGCAAATGCAACGGATCGGCGCGATCAGCTTACTTTCTTGTCAGACGCCGTTGTGAGCGATGCTTATTCTGAAGCCCTACAAATCGGCTTCCGTCATCCCGATGTGGGCGACCCCCTTGATACCCTGCTTGGGGCGGCGCGCGCAGCTGAGCAGTCCGGCAATATTGACTCCGCTCTTCGCTGGCTGGGTATCGCGGTAGCGCAGACGGATCGCGGGGATCTTTGGGTAGACTATGCTCGGTTGAACCTTGCCCTTGAGCCGGAGAACTCCCAGGCGCGCCGGAACACTGAACGCCGCGCGCTTTTGGCCGCGATGAATGGCTATTTGCGTGGATCTTCGCCTGACGCCCGTGCAAATGCCTTGATGATCTTGGCGCAGGTTTTGGAACGCGGTGGCCAAGGACGCGATATGGTGTCCGCGTTGCGCTTGGCCGCGACAGAAGTAACGCGCGACGACGTCGCCCAAGCGCTGGATGCCGCCATCGCAAAGTACGGATTTCGCGTGGTGGACACTCAAGTCGATAGCGATGCTGCAGCGCCCCGCATTTGCATCGAGTTCTCGGAGCCTTTGGTCAAAACAGGTGTCGATTACGAGCCCTTTATCCGACTGCCATCCTCAGATCTGGTAGTGGATGCGTCGGATCGCCAGCTTTGTGTGGACGGCGTGAGCCATGGGACGCGCTACCAGTTCACTTTGCGCGCTGGGCTGCCTGCGGCGTCCGGCGAAACACTGGCGCGTGACGTCGAGATTACCCAGTATGTTCGCGACCGCCGTTCAGTGGTCCGCTTCCCTGGTCGATCCTACGTGCTACCCAAAGCTGCAGATGCAGCGATCCCTGTCGAAACAGTCAACCTGTCGAACATTGAACTAACGCTTCGCAAAGTCTCTGACCGCAACCTATTACGCGCGGTGCAAGAAGGTTATTTCGGCAGACCGCTCTCCAGATGGGAGGATGAGAGTTTCTCCGACACCATCGCGCAAGAGGTCTGGAGCGGCACGGCTGATGTTCAGAACAGGCTCAATCAGGACATGACTACACGGCTGCCTTTGGGCGAGGTTCTGTCTGGTTTGCCGACTGGCATTTATGCTTTGAAGGCGCAAAACCCCGATGCTGATCCGTTCGAAGAAGCTGGGGCCACGCAGTGGTTTGTTCTTTCGGATTTGGGCTTATCCGCCATGCAGGGCACGGACGGTTTGCATGTTGATATCCGTGGCTTGTCCGATGCGTTGCCACGGGTGGGGGTCAAGGTCACTTTGATTTCACGTGCAAACGAAATTCTGGGGCAGGTAACATCCGATGAAGTCGGGCAGGTTCTGTTCGACGCCGGTCTGACCCGGGGCGCTGGATCTTCAGCGCCCGCCCTTCTCCTGGCTGAGCTGGGCGATGACGATATTGGTTTCCTAAGCCTGACCGACCCGGCTTTCGATTTGTCCGACCGCGGCGTCGAGGGGCGCGCTGCTGCTGGCGCGGTGGATGTTTTTCTAACTCCTGATCGCGGTGCCTATCGCGCCGGTGAAACCATCCACCTGACGGCATTAGCCCGGACCAGCGACGCCCGCGCTATCGAAGGCTTGCCGATGACTGCCATTCTGACCCGCCCAGACGGTGTCGAATACTCGCGGCGGCTCTCGGATGGTGGGCAAGCGGGTGGTCATGTCTATGACTTCCCGTTGGGTTTGACGGTGCCGCGTGGCACATGGCGCGTCGCGTTAAAGTCAGATCTCGACGGACCAGATCTGGCGGCAACACAAGTCCTCGTCGAAGACTTCCTGCCCGAACGCATCGATTTCGACATGTCGTTGCCGGACGCCTCATTGCGCCCCGGCGATATGCCACCACTGACAGTCGACGCCCGGTATCTTTTTGGTGCTCCCGGATCTGATCTGACAATCGAAGGATCAGTGGCCTTGCGCGCAACCCGCAGCTTGGAGGCGTGGGTTGGTTACCGCTTTGGTCGCTATGATGACAGCACGCGCACGATCCGGACGTATTTCGAAGGCGGCCCAACCGACAGCACGGGTCGCGCGAGTGTGGATATTGAGGTCCCACAGAGTTCGTTCACTGGTTTCCCGCTCGAAGTAACGGTCACAGGTCGTATTGCGGAAGGGTCTGGTCGCCCGGTGGAACGCCAAATTACAGCGACCGTTGAGCCGGCAAGTGCACTGATCGGCATCAAACCTTTGTTCGATGACGTTGTGGCCGAAGGCACCGATGCACAGTTCGATGTCATCGCCTTGTCCGCCCCGGGTGCCGTCGAACCGCGTGAAGTGACCTGGACCCTCAATCGGGTCGAGACGCGCTATCAATGGTATCAGCTCTATGGAAACTGGGACTGGGAACCAATCACCCGTCGTAGCCGCGTTGCGACGGGCAGAGGGCTGATTGACGGCGCGCCTTTACGCGTTGCCGCGCCGGTGGATTGGGGCCGGTATGAGCTGATTGTTGAAAGCGCTGATGGCGCCTATGTGGCCGCCTCCCAAGACTTCTACGCGGGCTGGTACGCACCGGCCGACAGTTCTGATACTCCGGACACCTTGGAGCTGTCATTGGACAAACCGGATTACGTTCCGGGTGACACCGCACTGCTACGGATTGTCCCGCGCTTTGCCGGAACGGCGCTGGTCACGGTGATGTCGGATCGCGTGATTTCGCGCCAAGCTGTCGAAGTCTCCGAAGGTGAAAACCTCATACCGGTCTCTGTGACCGACGCGTGGGGCGCGGGTGCCTATGTTAGTGCGACGGTATTCCGTCCGATGGACGTGGCCGCAGGCCAGAATCCGTCGCGGGCTTTGGGTCTGGCCTATGCCCAGGTTAATCCCGGTGACCGCCAGTTGACCGTCACGCTCGACACGCCAGACATTGTCCGACCCCGCGGCAGCTTAAGGATTGGCGCAACTGTTGAGGGCGCGGTTGAAGGGGATGAGGTCTGGATGACAATTGCCGCCGTAGATGTCGGTATCCTGAACCTGACCGCGTTCCAAAGTCCTGATCCCTCATCCTACTATTTTGGACAGCGGCGGCTTGGAGTTGAGCTTCGCGATGTCTACGGTCGCCTGATCGACGGGATGAATGGCGCCATGGGCCGCGTGCGATCCGGTGGCGACGCCAATGCCGGTATGCGCATGCAATCGCCGCCCCCTACACAAGAGCTCATGGCGCGCTTCTCCGGCCCTGTAAAAATAGGTGCCGACGGCCAAGCCTATGTGAACTTCGATTTGCCTGCGTTCAACGGCACCGTCCGTTTGATGGCCATTGCTTGGAGCGCGCGCGGCGTCGGTCAGGCAGAGGCTGACGTGATCGTCCGTGACCCGGTTGTCGCTACAGTAAGTCTGCCGCGCTTCCTGGCACCTGGGGATGAAAGCCGCATGCGGGTTGAATTGGTACATGCCGAAGGTCCCGCGGGTGTGATGAACGTGCAAATCGACACTCCGCAGGCTGTTTCGTTAAACGACACCTCAGCGCAGGTTGAACTGGCTGACCAAGGGAAACGCACTCTGGACCTCGCGTTGTCTTCTGATCAGATTGGAGATCATCCGCTTTCGCTGACAGTCACGACGCCAGACGGTACTCGGCTGACGCAAGACTTCATTTTGCCGGTGCGTGCAAACGACCCAGAGGTCGCCGAAACGCGCCGCTTCTCCCTTGGTGCTGGAGAGACTTTCACCCTAGACAATCAGGTTTTTACCGAGATGCGCGCTGGAACAGGTAGCGCGCTGATTTCAGCCGGCGCCTTGGCCAAGTTCGATGCCCCGGGTTTGTTGTCTATTCTGGATCGTTACCCTTATGGCTGCACCGAACAGGTCACTTCTCAGGCGATGCCGCTGCTGTACTTGAGTTCAGTCGCCGAAGCGGCGGGACTTGGTCCCCGACCAGATATGGATCGCAAGATCGCGTCGGCGATTCAGCAGGTCTTGGCGCGCCAAACCTCTAACGGTGCCTTTGGTCTTTGGCGCGCTGAATCCGGATCGGATTTCTGGTTGGATGCCTATGTCGTCGATTTTCTAAGCCGTGCCCGCGGCGCAGGGCACGCAGTGCCGGATCTCGCGTTCCGCATGGCGCTGGACAACCTGCGCAACAGGGTGAATTTTGCCCCTGACTTCGACATTGGCGGCGAAGATATCGCATATGCGCTGATGGTCCTCGCCCGGGAAGGTGCGGCGTCCATGGGGGATCTGAGGTATTACGCCGATCAAAGGGCCGATAATTTCGCGACCCCGTTGGCGCTGGCACAATTGGCTTCGGCTTTGGCGTTCTATGGCGACCAACTTCGAGCGGATCGATTGTTTGCCACCTCGCAAGCCCGCCTCGACGGACAGGCCAGCGATGATTTGCCTGTCTGGCGTTCGGACTTTGGCACGAATCTACGAGATGCCGCGGGTGTTCTAACGCTGGCGTCCGAGGCGCGCAGCACGGCGGTTAACACCAGCGCCCTTGTCAATCGCGTGGCTCTGCGTCAGGGCCGCCGTTCCACACAAGAGGCCGCATGGTCCTTGCTGGCTGCACATGCGCTGGCAGACACTCCGGCTGACGGGTTACGCGTGAATGGGACGGAGGTATCGGGACCTTTTGTCCGCCTGTTGCAAGATGCCATGAATGATCAAAGCTATGCCATCACGACTACGCAGCCTACCGACATCACTCTTACTACAATCGGTGTGCCGCTGGTTGCGCCGCCCGCGGGGGGCACTGGATATACCATTGAGCGCCGATACTTCGACCTGGACGGCGTCGACCTGGATCCTGCCACCCTCACGCAGGGGGATCGGTTTGTCATTGTCTTAGACGTGCGCCCGTCGCTCGACACCGGGGCGCGTTTGATGATTGATGATCCGTTGCCAGCAGGGATCGAAATCGACAATCCGAGCCTTCTGCGTTCGGGCGACATCCGTGCGTTGGACTGGCTCGAAACGTCGGAAGCGGAACATACAGAGTTTCGCAGTGACCGCTTCCTTGCAGCTGTTGATCTACGTGATCGCAGTCCTGTCACGCTGGCATATGTGGCGCGTGCAGTGACGCCGGGGATATACCACCAGCCTGCCGCGTCGGTTGAAGACATGTATCGGCCTCGCTATCGCGCGCGAACAAGCACAGGTCGCGTGACGATCAGCGAATGAAACGCGCGGCACCCCTTCTGTTTGCAACCGGGTTGACCTTGGCCAGTCTCGGCGCCCTGCGGGATGCGGGGGACAGATGGGTTGCCAAAACCGCGTTACCGCCTGTGTTGACGGAAA
Organism: uncultured Aestuariivita sp.; assembly: GCA_964402685.1. GTDB lineage: Bacteria > Pseudomonadota > Alphaproteobacteria > Rhodobacterales > Rhodobacteraceae > Aestuariivita. The sequence goes on from CAYODE010000028.1 coordinate 15,043, forward strand.
CTTCAGTCGAGGTTCTGGATCGAAACGGACAATTGCTCCGTGTCTTTCCCGTCGAAGATGGTCGTTGGCGCCTGTCGGTGACTGCCGCTGAAGTAGACCCGATCTTCATAGAAATGCTGATCCGCTATGAGGACCGCCGATTCTGGCAGCATTCGGGTGTGGATCCCATCGCCTTTCTACGAGCGGGGGGGCAGGCGATCTGGCACCGCGACATCGTTTCAGGGGGATCAACCCTCACCATGCAGCTGGCCCGTTTGTTGGAAAATGGCAGTACCGGAGAATGGCCAGGAAAACTGCGGCAGATCCGATTGGCGCTCGCGCTCGAACGGCAATTGACCAAGGATCAAATCCTGTCGCTCTATTTGCTGCATGCGCCCTATGGAGGCAATCTAGAGGGGATCCGCTCCGCCGCACGCGCTTGGTTCGGGAAAGAGCCCCGTCGCCTGACGCATGCCGAAGCGGCGCTGTTGATCGCCCTGCCGCAATCACCAGAAGCCCGCCGCCCCGATCGCAACTCCGAAGCTGCACGGACCGCGCGTGATCGCGTATTGTCCCGCTTAGAATTCGCAGGTGTCGTCGACATTGAAGACGCAGCGATTGCGCGCCAAGCGTCTGTGCCTTTGCGCACCAAGTCGTTTCCAGCTCCAGCCCCGCATCTGACTGACCAAGTCGTCGCGGAGGATCCGGTCGCATCGAGTCACAAGCTCACCCTTGATGCGGATATCCAGAAGCGAATGGAGCTCGTCCTGCGTGACGCATTGCGCGACGCGCCAACGCGCGTCTCTGCTGCGATGGTTATAGCCGATCACCAAAGCGGAGAGATCGTCGCCTCGCTTGGATCCCCGGAATTCACAAACACCGACCGCCAAGGGTACGTGGATATGACCCGGGCCATCCGCTCCCCAGGATCGACTTTGAAACCCTTGATCTATGCGCTGGCATTTGATCAAGGCCTCGCGCATCCCGCAACACTGATCCACGACGGTCCGGTGCAGTTTGATCGCTACGCACCCCAGAACTTTGACGGTCAATTTCGCGGAGACGTGCGTGTGCGGGACGCGTTGCAGTTGTCATTGAATATTCCGGTGGTCAAACTTACCCACGCTCTTGGTCCGGCCCGCGTGATGGCGGCGCTGTCGCGCGCAGGCATTGCGGCACAAGTGCCCGGTGGCAAACCTGGGCTCGCCATTTCTCTCGGCGGAATTGGACTCAGCCTGCGCGATTTGGTGCAGCTTTATGCAGGTTTCGCTCGGGGTGGTCAGGTTATTCAACTTTCCCATCAGGCAGGAACAGACCCAAGTGAAACTCATCTGATCTCCCGTTCCGCTGCCTGGCAGATCGGCAGCATTCTGTCAGATCTGTCACCCCCGCCTGGAGCACCGGCTCAAGCGGTGGCTTACAAGACCGGCACGTCCTACGGTCATCGTGATGCGTGGGCCATAGGCTGGGACGGGCAACACGTGATTGGCGTGTGGATTGGTCGGCCAGATGGAACGCCGGTCCCCGGCGCTTATGGCGCGGACGCGGCTGCCCCGATCTTGTTCAAGGCGTTCGGCAGTCTAAAATCAGAATTTGACGCGCTGCCGCCTCCACCACCGGAAACCTTGCTTTTAGGATCTGCGCAACTGCCGCAACCGCTGAGGCGATTTGGTGCGCGTCAGACGCGCAATGCGAATGCAAACCACCCAGAGTTGACGTTTCCACCGGACGGATCGACCCTGATGCTCTCCGACGGGCCTTTGACGGTGAAGTTGCGCGGAGGAGAAAGACCATATTCAATCCTCGCAAACGGTCTGCCTGTCCGTTCCGGAATCCAATCCAATGAGATTGAGTTGCCACATCCCGGTGCCGGCTTTTCAACGCTCACTGTGGTCGATGCAAAAGGCTTTTCAAATCGGGTGAGCATCCGTGTGATCGACTAGTCACCGGTAATCAACGACGTCCTTCCCGCAGCCATCCCGTCAGGATGAACCCTGTCGCCAAAAGCAGGACAAGCCACGCTGGCAGTAACGGGATCTGCGTCACATCGCTGGTCTCATAAGCATCGCGCGGTGTCAGCCCAATCCATCCGCGCCCTGCCGCGGGACGCCCTTCGCGGACCGAGCGCAGCGTTGGCAGACCATCTTCCAACCGCATCACGCCTGCGCGCAGCGAGGCTGCGATCGGTTGCAGCGTCTCACCAGTAGCGATGGTTTGTTCGAACTCGCGCGGGGCAGCGGGACCGAGACCTATCACGGCTTCCTGATCTCCTTCGACCAGGCGATACAGACCAATCTCCGGTCCTTCGTAAATCGCTTCGAACTGACCGGGGCTTACTTCTTCTAACTGCACCTCGACACTGTCACCGACTGGCGGCGTCACGGTGACTGCCCCGACTGTCTCGTCGAGAGTACGGCGGATGATCCGCATCGTCTGCCCGTTGGCTTCTGCCCAAAGCGCTTCTTCCTCAAGCTCGGGTTCTTTCATCATCCAATGGGCTAACCTCCGCAAAAGCTCCAGTTGCGGCCCGCCCCCTTCATACCCGCGGCTCCACAACCAGGCATGATCGGATGCAAGCAGTGCGACACGACCTTCCTCGACCCGGTCCAGGATCAACAACGGGCGTTCGTCGCTACCGGTCATGACGATGTTGCCGGTCTGCGGCAGAATATCGATCTGCCGCAGCCACGCGCCCCAGTCCTCTGGACGCCCCAGATCAGTCGTGACTGGATGCCGGGAGCCCAATTCTGTGACGGTTGGCAAAAACCGGTCTTCGATGACCCGCGCACTCGGCTCAGCAGGCAAAACCGCCGCCAATGGAGAGCGGTAGATGCTGTCAGCAGTGGCGAAGTCAGGTCCGGCGGCGACCAAGACGGCTCCTCCGGCGCGCACGTAAGCGGCCACGTTGTCCAGATAGATCGCAGGAAGAATGCCCCGGCGTTTGTACCTGTCAAAAATGATCAGGTCGAAATCATCGATCTTTTCCAGAAACAGCTCACGGGTAGGGAAGGCGATCAGGCTCAGTTCGTTCACCGGCACGCCATCCTGTTTCTCTGGCGGGCGCAGAATGGTGAAATGCACCAGATCGACGGAACTGTCGGATTTCAAAAGGTTGCGCCACGTCCGCCCGCCTTGATGCGGCTCACCAGACACCAGAAGAACTCTCAAACGATCCCGCACCCCGTTCATCTGAACCAGAGCCGTATTGTTGCGATCTGTCAGTTCCCCATCCGCCATCGGCACCGTGAATTGCAACACGTTCCGCCCGCCATGGGGCAATGAAACCGGAAGCTCCAAATCTTGCCCGATCGGCACATCAATCCGCTGTGCTTCCCCGCCATCGACCGAGATCTCAAGCGGCGCAGTTGTCACGCCAAAGGGAGCAGCACCGCTGTCTTCAATCCGAAGGGTCAGCGTCACCGGCTCACCGATGATCGCGAATGCTGGCGCGTTACGAACGATCAGTCGTCGATCCCAATCCGTCTCTGTCCCCGTCAATAAAACATGTAAGGGGGCGGGCAGGTCTGGCGCGCGCTCAATATCGTGCACGCGTCCGTCTGTCAGCGCAATGATCCCTGCAACCCGGGCGCGCGGCTCTTCAGCCAGCGCTTCGGTGAGCGCCGTCATCAGCTCAGTACCGGCATCGCCTTCCCCATCTGGAATTTGCACCCGCCGCAATTCCGTGTTCGAGCGCGCCAAGATCCGACGAGCCATCTCTTCCGCGGCCTCCGTCATTTGCGCCGGTCTGTCGCCGAGTGATTGGCTGGCGCTTTGATCTTCCAGCATCACAACGATGTCCGTCAGCGGGCTGCGATCTTCTTCCTGATAGACCGGGCCCGCCAGGGCCGCGACAATCATCATCCCTGCCAACGCGCGCAGGCCCCAACCAGACAGCCCGCGCAAACCCGCTAGAAGAACCGTCGCCAAGGCCACTGTGGCGACAGCGATCAGCGCAGGCCAAGGGATCAGCGGATCAAAGATGATGGTTCCGGTCATTGGCCCAACCTGTCCAGCAGCGCAGGCACATGGACCTGATCGGATTTATAATTCCCTGTCAGCACGTGCATGATCAGGTTCACGCCGAAACGATACGCAAGTTCCCGTTGTCGTTCCCCGGTAAAGCCGCGGCCGACAGGCAATAGGGCATTGCCCTGCGTGTCGGTGGCCCATGCAGCGGCCCAGTCATTCCCACCGATCACCACAGGTGTGACACCGTCGTTCAGATTGCGGAACGGCATCCCTTCGATCTGTTCAGCGTCGGGTGGTGCGGCTTCAACCCAGACATCGCGGCTGATGTGGCGGCCGGGGAAGTCCTGTAGCAGATAGAACGTCCGCGTCAGCACATGGTCAGCGGGCAGCGGTTCCAGCGGCGGCACATCAAGTGGGGATGCAAGCTGTTGCAGTTTGCGTCCGTTGGGGCTGGCTGAGCCGAACCGAGCAATGTCTGCATCACGCGTGTCAAAAACGATCATCCCGCCAGACCGGAGATACGCATTCAGTTTTGCGTAAGCCTCTGCTGATGGGGTGGGCTGCTCAGGTGTGATTGGCCAATACAGGATCGGGAAAAACGCAAGCTCATCTAGTTCGAGATTCACACCAATCGGATTCGCCGGTTCGACCGATGTGCGGAAGAACAAGGTGTCGGACAAGCCGCGCAAACCGGCCTCTGAAATCTGGTCTACCTGTCCATTACCAGTGATCACGTAGGCCAGAACCACCTCGGCTGTGGCTACCAAGGCTTCGTCATCAGGCGCTGTCTGTGCCGAGCTTGGGTTTGCGACCGGCAGTGTGATGATTGCCAACGCCAATGCGGCTGCACCCACCGCACGGCTGCGCCCCAAGCGGCCCGACAAGGCAAGTGCGGCAATTACATCCAGCAGCAGCAACCCAATTGCGAGGCTCAGAAGCAAACCACCCAAAGGCACTTCGGCCCGAACGGTGATCCCTTCAACAGGGATACGTGCGGGCCAGAGTGCAGGGCTCAACGTATCTTCTGGCCCCAGAACATTGCGGGCGAGACGACGGTCTTCGGTATCGTACAAACCCGGCAAAAGTTCGGGTCCAACCGGATCGGTGACCAGTGTGGGGCCGTCAACGCCGGGAAGATTACCCGCATCGCGCAGCCGACCGAACCCGTCCATCACCTGAACAGGCGTCCAAGTTGTTCCGACCAGGTCCTGCGCCTCGGGCATTTTGGCCGAGGAAGACACCGCAAGACGCTCCAGCATTTCAACGAACAGGCCCGACAGCGGTAGCGTGGACCATTCGGCATTGGCGGTCACGTGGAACAACACCACTTGGCCCTGACCCACTTCCTTGCGTGTCACCAGCGGCGTCCCGTCGCTCAGCGATGCGACCACACGATCGGCCAGCGTTGGATCGGGCTGCGCGACAACCTGGGCTGTTACCGTCACATCATCAGGGATTGTGAGGCCAAAGAAAGGGGAGCCCTCACGGAAAGCGGCCAGCGCTTTTGGTTCCCCCCAGCTCATCGCGCCGCCAACGCTGCGCCCACCCGCGCGCAGTCGCACAGGCATCAAAGGGTGCTCGTCGCTGCGACTGATATCGCTGGCTGCCATACGTGGACCGGCAAAACGCAACAGCATGCCACCCGCTTCGATCCATTCTGTGAGAGCGGTTTCCTCGCCCGAGGACAAAGTGGCCACGTCTGCCAGAACAATCACATCTGGGTTGGCGGGCAACACATCCAGAAGCGCACCGTTCAGAAGTTCCGCGGTGGGGATCAACGCTTGCTCCAGGAAGTGAAGCGGGGACAGCAATTCCAGCCCCTCGCGATCTTCTCGCGCCGCAATCAAAGCGATCTCTCTGCGGCGCAAACTATCGTCGCTCAGCGTTGTTGCACCTGCTGACCGTTGCCCCTGCAGTTCAAAACGTGACAACCGCCCTCTGAGCTCGGCCGGCAACGAAAGCGCCGACGTCGCCTCTGTCGCGTCCGACGCAAACGTGGCGGAGGCGGTGGCCAACACGCGTTCGGTTCCCGCGGGATCCCGACCGATCGCCAGGATGTTCACCTCGCGCTCAGATCCGGCAAGTGCCCGTCGAGCAGTGAGTTGAATGGCGCCGTCTTCGAATCGTGCGGGGGCCAGCCCAAACGCGGGCGACGGCGTTTGGAACACCCGCACGGCGCCGCGCGATTCCAGATCTGCCAGCAGAGTGTCCCGGCCTGGGTGATCCAGCGCATCGCTGATCCAATATGTATCGAAGGTCGCATCGCCCAAAGCCGCGATCATTTCGTCAACACGGTTCTCATCAGCTTGCCAAGGGGTAGGTGCGAAGCCAGGCAGGCGCGACCGCCACACGTCCGCGGCCTGGAATACAGGCGCCTCCGGTTCGGTCAGTTGAACGATTGCCACAGTGCGTCCAGCACGACCCGCATCCGCCAATTTGGTTTCCACCAGATCGATCTTTGTGGACCAGCCCGCGGCCCCAGCCCAGCTGCCATCCAGCAGCACCAACAATGGGCCAGATCCCTCTCGATCTGTCTGAGGGTTCAGAACCGGGCCAGACAATCCGATGATCATGGCTGCAACTGCCAGCATCCGAAGGAGCAGCAACCACCAAGGCGTGCGGTCTGATACACTTTCATCGTCGGTAAGTCCCAGCATAAGTGCGACACCGGGAAACCGACGCCGGATGGGCGCCGGCGGAACCGCTCGCAAGATCAGCCAGAGGATCGGCAGTGCAAGGAGACCCAGCAACAACCACGGCGTTGTAAAGCCTATGCCACCCAGAACCGTCATGTGGTGCCTCCGTCCAGCGCACGATAGAGCCACAAGAGAGCCGATTGTGCACTGTCACCAGTGTGATGGAGGCCCAATTGCCAACCCGTCGCTTGGGTCAGCTGTGCCAGCTCAGCTTTGCGGTTGGCCAAACGGTCAAGGTATCGATCTCGCAAATCATTGGCCTTCAGGGTCTCATGACTCATAGTCCCACCAACGCTTTCAAAGATCGTGCGGCCTTGGAAGGGGAACGCCTCTTCGCTCGGGTCCAGGACCTGAAGCAGGACGCCTCGCACGCCTCTGTCAGCGGCCTTGGTCAGCGCCAGCGTTACGTCCGACAAGTCCCCCAGAAAATCCGAGATGAACACAGCCCGCGCATGTGGGATCATCGCGCGATGCTCGGGCGCGGCGTAATCATCTTCGGTATCTACTGAAAACGCCTCGGCCAGCCGATACACCTGATTGTTGCCACGACGTGGCGGCAGGGTTGTTCCGGTCAGCCCGACGCGCTCTCCGCCACGGATCAGCAGGATCGCGGTTGCCAGTGCCAGCAACCGCGCGCGTTCGATTTTTTGCGCGATGTTGGCATCCGAAGAAAACCGCATCGATGCGCCTTGATCGACCCAAAGCATCACCGATTGCGCGATTTGCCACTCGCGCTCGCGGACGAATTGCACATCACCCATCGCACTGCGACGGTGATCGATTAACCGTCGGCTATCGCCAGCCTGTGCCGGACGGTATTGCCAGAAATCGTCCCCCAGACCTGCGCGACGGCGGCCGTGCTCGCCAAGCAATACGGTTCCCGCAAGATGCTCAGCCCGCGCTAAAAGCGCTGGCAGCCGAGCTGCTTCCGTCTCGGCCCGCTCACGAAGGATCAGGGGTTGGTTCACGCGGCCGCCTCAGTTCGGGTCAAAGACGCGGCAGTTGTTTCGATCAGATCTGATAGGCTATCACCGCGTGCCCGTGCAGCAAAGTTCAGCGCCATTCGGTGGCTCAACACGGGGCGCGCCATGTCGATGACATCTTCGACATTTGGCGCCAAACGGCCCTGCAAAAGCGCCCGTGCCCGTACCGTCAACATCAGGGCTTGTGCGGCGCGCGGTCCCGGCCCCCATGCCACGGTCTCGCGCACGCGGTCCGACACATCGGCCTCATTCGGGCGGAAAGCGCGCACCAAATCCAGGATCATGTCCACGACCCCTTCGCCAACCGGCATCCGGCGCAACAATGTCTGGGCTGCGATCAGCTGTTCGGTATCGAACACTTGGGTCGAGACCTCTTCTACCACACCCGTTGTGGCCAAAAGGATGTCTTTCTCCGTCTCGCGATCCGGGTAATTCACGTCGATTTGCACAAGGAACCGGTCCAGCTGCGCTTCGGGTAGGGGATAGGTCCCCTCCTGCTCAATCGGGTTCTGCGTCGCCAAGACGTGGAACGGCGGGTCAAGTGGGCGGTCTTGGCCAGCCACTGTTACGACCTTCTCCTGCATCGCCTGCAACAGCGCCGACTGTGTTCGGGGGCTTGCGCGGTTTATCTCATCCGCCATCAATAGCTGGCAAAAGATCGGCCCCGGTACAAACCGGAAAGACCGGGTTCCGTCATCGGCTGTGTCCAGAACCTCCGATCCCAGGATATCGGCTGGCATCAGGTCCGGTGTGAACTGAATGCGGTTTCCGTTCAATCCCATCACAGTGGACAGGGTCTCGATCAGGCGGGTCTTGCCCAGACCAGGCAAACCGATCAGCAGCGCATGACCTCCGCACAACAATGCGGTCAATGTCAGGTCGACCACCCGTTCCTGTCCAATGAAACGTTTGGTGATCGATGCGCGCGCCTCGGCCAATTTGTCCTCGAGGGCCTCAATTTCGGCCACCAGATCTGCGTTATCGGACATGACAATCCTTTCTCGGGTCATATATCGGTCTCAGACAAAGTGTATCTCGCCAAATGGAAATGGCAAAAGCTATGAGCGGACAAAAAGCCGTTACCCCGTCTGCAGACGGGCTTGCTGCCTCGGTTAAGGCAGCAAAACCAAGGGGGCGCCCGCCGGTTCACCTTTGGAATCCACCTTTTTGCGGTGATTTGGATATCCGCATCGCGCGCGATGGGACGTGGTACTATGAAGGGTCAGCGTTCGAGCGCCTGGAGTTGGTGAAATTATTCTCATCGATTCTCAAGAAAGAAGGGGAAAAGTACTTCCTTGTGACGCCGGTTGAGAAAGTTGGCATCACCGTAGACGATGCGCCTTTCGTAGCGGTAGATTTTGGTGTTGAGGGGAGCGGTGCGGACCAAGTTCTGACGTTTCTGACGCAGGTTGGTGACGAGTCGCGTGCAGGCGCCGACTGTCCGATTCGTGTGGAACGTGCGTCCGAGACGGGAGAACCATCGCCATACGTCCTTGTCCGGGATAATCTTGAAGCGCTGATCGATCGCAAGAGCTTCTATCGGCTCGTTGATCTTGCCACGCACAAAGACGGTTGGTTCGGCGTGTGGTCCGGCGGCACGTTTTTTCCCATCATCCTTTCGGAAGAGCTTGAAGACAACGCGCCCTAATCCCGTTGTGACAAGATCACACCCAAACCAACAATCGCCGCACCCAATGCTTGGGGCCAGCTCCATGCCGCGCCCAAGGCCAACAAGATGATCATGACGTAAAAGGGTGCTGTGTTCAGGTGGAACGACGCGACAGCAACACCCAATCGCCCCACGGATGCAATAAACATAACCTGACTAAGGGCCATACCGGCAACAGCATAGAGCACCAACCACGACACTTGTGCGCCATCCACCGGTGCGGTCGGCAGAACGCTTAGACCCATGAAATGCGAGGCTAGCAAAAGCAGGCTGGTCATCACACAGCCACCTGCCAGGGTTATGGTCGAGCGTCCGACGGGGGTCAGGTCCGGAAAATCACGAACTGCGGCAAAGCTGCCCCATGCAAACAGAAAGCACGAGGCCACTGCGCACACCGCGCCCAGACCAAGATCGGCGGACAATCCGCTACCGCCAGTCGCGACATATCCACCTAAGACCGACGCGCCCAGCCCGTATAGGAAATTGCGTCGCAATTTGCGCTGACCGGAAAAGACTTCGATCAAGGTGGCTGCGATAGGACAGGTAGACGCGATCAGCGCGACCGTAACCGGATCTGTATATGCCTGTGCAAGCAACAGCAGATAGGCGCCCAAACCAAAGCAGATACCGCCCATCAGCGTCCCGCGTCCCCATCTTGCGCCCAGAACCGCGCCGCGGCCATCCAGTAAGATCCAAATCGGCAAAAGAAGCGCAACCGCCAACACAAACCGCGCGGTAATCAGGGCCAAAGGAGGCCAGCTTTGGAGCAACGCTTCAGCAGCAGGAAACCCTGCTGCCCAGGCGACCATGGAGGCCACGCCCAAAGCGTTCCCAGTCGCAAGTTCTCTGCTCCGGGCGGCACCCTGAAAGGAGCCGCCGGATGGATCCGGTGCGGTGGTCATGTCGAACCCCGTTAGCGATGTGACGAATCAGTCAGACAACAATTCTCCAACGGCGGAGACTGTGTTGAAAATTGACCTGCCGATCTTGCCTGTTTTCGACCTGATGTCGCTTTCAAACCCTTGGCACACCTCCTTGGTCCGTCTTTGGACAGTTGCGGCGCGTATGGTTTCAGGATGAGGATTTTTGCTGATTGCGGTGCGATGGCGTTTGACGAGTTGGCCCGGCAAGCGACTCTGCAAACCCTCACGGCAAGCAGCGGTTGGATCTCATGCTGATGAATGCGCCCTTAACCATCTATAACAGAAAATACCGCGCGAGCGGTAAGCGGCGACTATCACCCGTCCGGGCGAACTGAAACGACGCTTGCATGGATGCACTACTTCCTGTGCGCAGACGCACTGGCCATCTGTCGGCGTCAGGCGCACAGTATGGCCGTTGTCTAGTCAAGAAAGTCCATCGATGATTCCCGCCCGCTTCGCTCCGATCATTTTCGGTCTCATGGTGTCTGGGTTGATGTCCTGCGTCGTCTCAGGCATCGCGACACTGCGTGCGTTGGGCTTCGTCGATGGGATCTTTGGCCAATGGATGACGTCGTGGGCCTTCAGTTGGTCCGTGGCCTTCCCCACCATCCTGATCGTGGCCCCGATCGCCCGGCGAGTCGTGGCCCGCATCACGCGACCCAGCTAAACCCAAACCAAAAAATCGGGTCGATGGGTTTCGACAAACAGGATATGCCAAACCCATGACCCACCAAGACATGTTTGAAATCTTTTTTGCCGCGCCACCTGGCTTGGAAAAGACGCTGCGTGACGAAGTGCGGTCAGCGGGGTTTACGGATCCCGTCGCGGTCCCGGGCGGTGTGACCATCCAGGGTGGATGGCCAGATACCTGGCGCGCCAACCTTCACCTGCGGGGCGCAACGCGCGTTCTTGCTCGGTTTGGTGGATTCCCTGTGTTTCACCTCGCGCAACTGGATAAACGCGCGCGCAAGTTTGACTGGGGTAGGGTGCTGAAACCCGACGTCCCTCTTCGGGTCGAAGTGACATGTAAACGGTCAAAAATCTATCATGCAGGCGCAGCGAAGCAGAGGATTGAAAAAGCCCTAAGCGAAGCATTTGGAGCGACGCTGTCTCCCGACGCACCGCTCCAGATCAAAGCGCGGATCGAAGACAACTTCTGCACGTTCAGTATCGATACCTCGGGTGAATCACTGCACAAACGCGGCCATAAAGAGGCCGTGGGCAAGGCACCTTTGCGCGAAACGCTAGCGGCGCTTTTCTTGAGAGAGTGCGGCTATTCCGGAACAGAACCCCTGATCGACCCGATGTGTGGGTCGGGCACGTTTATCATTGAAGCCGCTGAAATCGCGCTGGGCCTGCCCCCGGGGCGAGATCGCGGTTTTGCCTTCGAGGAACTTGCCAGTTTCGATGCTACAGCCTGGGCGGCGCTTCGATCGACCTGTGAACCGACCAACACCGAGCTTCGGTTCAGTGGCTTTGACCGCGATCAGGGCGCCGTGCAAATGGCTCTGGCCAATGCGAACCGCGCAAGTGTCGGACATGTCTGCGACTTTACCTGCCAACCGATCAGCGCATTGACCAGACCCGACGGTCCTCCTGGATTGGTCATGGTCAACCCGCCCTATGGTGCACGCATCGGTAACAAGAAGATGCTTTATGGGCTGTACGCCGCCTTGGGGGAGGTTTTGAAAACCCAGTTTTCCGGCTGGCGCGTGGGTGTCGTAACGTCAGAAGTTGGATTGGCCCGAGCGACCGGCCTGCCGTTTGCTTCGTCCACGCCGCCGGTACCTCTGGGCGGGCTGAAGATCAAACTGCACAGAACGGACGCGCTTTAGACTTACGTGTCCTGCGCGGCGTCCCAATCTTTCAAGAACCGCTTTGGCGCGGCGTCCCGCCACGTCTGCATGAGCCGGGCGCGGGCCCAATCAGGATCGACTCGTCCCGCAGCGACCAAAAGCACATTGCTGCGGGCATAATGCGGATGCATCACAAAGGTCTCCGGGTCTATTTCCATAAGCGTTTCACGCTCTTCAACGGACCCTTTGAAGACCGCAGCATCGATCATCGGTGACCACCAACACCACATCTTGCCATGTGCTTTGAGGTTCGGATTGCCCCAACTGACCGCGTCTTCGACCTTGGGCAGACCTAGGGACAGGGCAAGGTCTCGAAGCTCGGTCCAGTTGGAAATCATGGCCTAGTGTGCCTCAGCCCAATTCTGTCCTCGGCCTGCATCCACAATCAGTTTTACATCCAGCTTAACTGCCGGATCCGACGCAGTTTCCATCACGTCTTTGGCCCGGGTAATTGTCGCGTCGACCTCATCTTCGTCCACTTCGAACAGTAATTCGTCATGCACCTGCAACAGCATCTTGGCTGGCAAATCCGATATGGCATCCGGCATCCGGACCATAGCGCGCCGGATCACATCGGCCGCCGTCCCTTGGATTGGCGCATTAATCGCCGCGCGTTGGGCAAACCCGGCGCGAGGACCCTTGGCATTGATCTCGGGTGTGTGGATCTTCCGACCAAACAGCGTTTGCACATATCCGTGTTCTTTCGCAAAGGCCTTGGTGTCATCCATATAGGTCCGAATACCCGGAAAGCGTTCGAAATACCGATCGATGAAGCCCTGAGCTTCGGCTCGTGGAATGCGCAGATTGCGTGCGAGGCCAAAACCCGAAA
>CAYODE010000029.1:0-4277 GCA_964402685.1 uncultured Aestuariivita sp.
AGCGGTCGGTCCGAGGACGATATGGCCTACCTGCGTGGCGAGCGGGACTATCGTAACCTGTTGCTGTGCGAGCGGCCCAACGAAGACTTTGCGCACACGGTGTTGCGCCAGTTGTATTTTGCCGCATTCATGAAACCCTATTGGGAAGCGGCACTTGAAAGCGATGATGAGGTCATTGCCGGTGTCGCGGGTAAGGCGGTCAAGGAAATGGCCTATCACATCCGCCACGCGGGCGAATGGGTTATCCGCTTGGGCGACGGCACCGAAGAAAGCGCCCAGCGCATGAAAGACGCGGTTGAGACGCTGCACATTTACACAGGTGAAATGTTCGAAGAGGGTGCTGCGGAGGGTGTAGACGCTCTGCCCGGCCGTGCTGAGATCCAACCGAAGTGGGAGGCTACGATTGACGAGATCTTTGGTCACGCGCTCCTAAGCCGCCCCGTCGTTCAATATCCGCAAACCGGCGGTCGTGTTGGGAAACACGGCGAAGGGTTGGGTCACCTCCTGGCCGAAATGCAATCGGTCTACCGCGCACATCCCGGGGCGTCGTGGTAGAGGGTGCGATCTCTCTGGACGCGCGTCGCGCGTGGGAAGCGGCAGCCGCGGTCCCCGATCCCGAAGTGCCCTGTGTTACAGTGGCCGATCTGGGTATCCTTAGGGACGTACGCCTGGAAGACGGTGTCGCGATAGCGAAGGTCACGCCGACCTATTCCGGATGCCCAGCAACGCTGGCAATTGAACTGGCCATCGAAACAGCCCTGCTTGAAGCGGGGTATCAAGCGCGCATCGAGCGTGTCTTGTCGCCCGCTTGGACTACAGACTGGATCAGTGAGGCAGGGCGCGAGAAATTGCGCGCCTACGGAATTGCACCGCCAGAGGAAAAAACAGGGTCTAAACTGGCTCTTTTCGGCGAAACGACTGTGCATTGCCCGCGCTGCAATTCGACTGATACTGAAAAGCTAAGCGAGTTTGGATCGACCGCCTGCAAGGCTCAGTACCGCTGTAAAAGCTGCGCTGAGCCATTCGATTACTTCAAGTGCATCTGAGGAAACACTCATGTTCCATGATTTGACGATCAGCGCTGTACGCCAGGAAACCGACGGTGCCGTGGCACTCAGCTTTGATGTTCCTGATACCTTGCAAGACAGTTTTGCATTTCAGCCTGGTCAATACCTGACACTACGCGCGGAAGTTGGTGGACAGGACATCAGGCGCTCTTACTCCATCGCCAGCTGCGCGGGTGAACCCCTAACCGTCGGCGTCAAGAGAGTGGAAGACGGTGCGTTTTCGACGTTCGCCCAAGGGTTGGAGGCGGGCCAAACGCTGCAAGTCATGCCGCCCGAGGGCCGGTTCGTCACCAAAGGCGCGAAAAAGGTTGTCCTGATCGCCGCCGGATCCGGGATCACACCAATGGTATCTATTGCATCAGACGTGTTGGAACGCGGCGGTGAGGTTACGCTGATTTATGGCAACCAGCGCACGGATACGATCATGTTCCGCAATGCACTGGATGCGCTTAAAGACCGTTTTTTGAATCGGTTGACATTGATCCACGTGCTGAGCCGCGAACCGCAGGACGTGGCCATTCTGAATGGCCGTATCACCGGTGAAAAGGTTGCGGCGCTGGATCGCGCAGGAGCAGTAGATCTGGCGGGAGCCGAGGGCATCTTCCTGTGTGGGCCAGGCGAAATGATCGATGACGTACGCGCTGCGCTCTCGTCTGCCGACATCGCAGAAGATCGGGTCCATTTCGAACGCTTCACCCAAGATGGTGAGGCACCGCGTCTGCCGAAATCAGCAGCAGCAACGGCAGCCGCAGCTTCCGGTGTTCAGGTTGAAGTTATGCTGGATGGCACGCGACGTTTGATCCAATTCGACGCGCAAGATGATACAGTCATCGATGCGGCGGCCCGTCAGGGCCTGGAACTGCCGTATTCGTGTAAGGGCGGCATGTGCTGCACATGCCGTTGCAAAGTCGCCGAGGGTAGCGCCGAAATGGCGGTGAATTATTCGCTTGAGCCTTGGGAACTTGAGGCCGGTTTTACCCTTGCCTGTCAGGCACGCCCAACATCCGAAAAGCTTGTGCTGGATTTTGACGCCGCTTGATCCGAATCGCCCGTCATGGGCTTGATGGGCTATGGTAAGGAATGGCCCAGATCTCGATGCAGCCTACGCGCTGAAAACACCTGAGGATTCGCGTTCGCTTTATGCAGAATGGGCCGATAGCTATGACAGCGGATTTGTTGCCCAGAACGACTATGTGCTCCACATAGAAACCGCGCGCGCCTTTGTCGAAGCAAGCGGCGCGGGGCCCGTTCTTGATGTCGGTGCGGGAACTGGCATTTGTGGCGCGGTTTTGGCGGAGCTTGGTGTCGGCCCAATCGATGCAACTGACATCAGCGCAGAAATGCTCGCGATGGCCATGCGCAAGGATGTCTACCGGGATGCGATCGAAGCAGATCTTACACAGGGTTTGCCTGTGCCGCCCAACGCTTACACGGGTGTGATCTCCTCCGGAACCTTCACAACGGGCCATGTCGGGCCGAACGAAATAGACGAACTTTTGAAAGTGGCCCGACACGGCGCTCAGTTCGCCCTGTCGATCAATGCGCGACATTACGAAAGCGCAGGCTTTGCAGCCAAATTCGCAGCGTTAGAGCCGCATATCTCGGGTTTGACCCTGAAAGACGTTCCGATCTACGGACCTAAGTCGACAAGTGATCACAGATCTGATCGCGCCTTTGTGGCGCTCTTTCAAAAGGTTTAAATCAAAATAGTCACGCTTGACGGCTCACTTACCTTTCCACACCGGATCACGCTTTTCGGCGAAGGCGCGCGCGCCTTCCATCTGATCCTCGCTTGAATACAGCACATCGATGCTGCGTAACTGCCGCTTGGTGATGCGGTTCATCGCATCTTGGAACTTTGCGTTTTCCGCGTCGCGCACGATTTCCTTGATCGCCGCATAGACAAGAGGTGGCCCGCTCGCCAGCAACCGCGCCAGATCCCACGCCCGTTCCATTAAGCTATCAGCGGGAACTATCTCGTTCACCAGACCCCAGCGATGGGCTTCTTCGGCATCAAACCACCGGCCCGTCAGTAAAAGTTCCATCGCGATATGGTAGGGGATGCGTTTCGGCAGTTTCACACTGGCGGCATCCGCGACCGTGCCTGACCGGATTTCGGGCAAGGCAAACGTGGCGTGGTCCGCAGCTATGATCATGTCTGCCGATAATGCGAGCTCCAACCCACCGCCGCAGGCAATGCCATTCACCGCGGCGATCACCGGTTTGTTCATGTCCCGCATCTCTTGCAGGCCGCCAAAGCCACCAACGCCATAATCGCCGTCGACTGCATCACCATCAGCCGCCGCTTTTAGATCCCAACCCGGGCAAAAGAACTTGTCGCCGCCCCCAGTCAGAATGGCGACACGCAAATCCGGATCATCCCGAAACTCGGCAAAAACATCACCCATGATGCGCGAGGTTTTCAGATCAATCGCATTCGCCTTGGGCCGATCCAGCGTGACCTCCAAAATGGAACCGTCGCGGCGCGTCTTTATCGGATCCGTCATGTCTCACTCCTTGCGAACGGGTCATTGTCGGGATCTGTATTAGCGACGTATTCCGCCCATTCAGTCGCCTCTTTTGCCGCTGTTTCACCCTGCAGATCCCGGATGATATCGACCGCCATATCCATGCCAGCTGATACGCCTGACGCTGTGATGAACTTTCCATCCCGGACCCAGCGCGCCATTGGCTGCCAATCGACCTGCGGCCTGTGTTCGGCCACCCAGTCGAATGCGATTTTGTTGGTTGTCGCGCGCCGGCCGTCCAACAGTCCGGCCACCGCCAAAAGCAATGATCCGGTGCAGACAGATGTCATCGAGGCGCCGCCCTCGGCCTGTTGAACCAGCCAGCGAGCCATTTCGGGGTTGGTCTTTTCTTCACGCACACCACGGCCACCCGGAACGATGACCATGTCAAACTGGCGATTATCGGAAAACACCTCATCGGGGAGGGTCGAGGGTCCGCCGCTTGCGGGGATCGGCTCTTTTCGTTCGCCTACAGCGACAATTTCAAACACATCGCGGTGCATCGAGAACAGCTCGAGCGGTCCATAGATGTCCAACATCTCGAAACCAGGAAAAAAGACAGCCCCGATCGAAAATTTGCTCATGTGTTTGCCTTCCTGATCAACGCATCGGCTGCCACGGCTCTGTCTGCTGTGACGATAAGCGGGTTGATCTCAATCTCGTCCAGACTGTCGGCATGGTC
>CAYODE010000029.1:4377-27893 GCA_964402685.1 uncultured Aestuariivita sp.
TCACACCGATCAGCAATTCCGCAATCCCATCCTCGACCATTTCTTCGATCAAAACTTGGTCGGTTGGCATCGCGGCCACAATGTCGGGCAGATCATTACGTGTCACACCCAGTCGAACCGCGCCAGCCTCGGATTTATGAGCCAAGCCAACACCCTTAACGGCTAGAGGGCCTTGAACATCTAGCAACACCACGTCGGCGGTTCGGTCCAATTGAATAGAAGTCGGAACATCCACACCGTAAGCTGCCAATGCCTGTTTCGCCGCGTGTTCTTCGACAAGAGTTACGTCCCCTAACGTCGCAGGCGCGCGAAGCGGTGGGTCCACGTCAAGCTCTGGCTGAGACGCAGCCAGCTCAGCCGCCACCAGAAACTCCCGCAAGCCGTACATGGGGACCACACCCCCTTGCAGCAGCTGTTGGGCAACATCTTCAGGCATAAGTTCTGGCAAGGTCGCCACAACGGCAAAGGCGTTGCCAGTCAGATCCCGGACATTCAACGCGGCCTGCGTCGCGCAGTCCCAGTCGCTGGCATCCGTGCGCGGGTAATCCACAATGGAAAACGTCAAACCGACATGGTCTGCGGCCATAGCCCGCCACGCTTTGGTCATCGCGTCTGCATCCCGCCAGATGTAGGTGTGGTAATCCAACGGGTTCGCGAGGGCCACCATCGGGCCCAGTGCGTCTCTGAGGTCTGAGACTTGAGCGTCTGTCAAAGGCGGCAATTGCAGATCGTGATCATGGGCCATGTCAGCCGCCAGGCTTGCTTCCCCACCCGAACAGCTAATACTGCTGATCGTGGGCGCCTTTAGACGCCCACACACGTGATAAAGCCGCAAGGTTTCCAGAAGGGTCGGAAGGTCCTCAACCTGACCAAACCCGAACCGTCGCAACAAGGCTCGCGCACCTGCGTCGCTTCCGGCCAAAGAGGCCGTGTGCGACACCGTCGCCCTTTGCGCCTGTTCCGACTTCCCTGCCTTGAGCGCAACAACGGGAATGCCCTTCGCTTGCGCCTTGCGGGCGAAACGATCCCAGGACGCGATGTCACCAAACCCTTCGATGTGAAGGCCAATGGCCGTCACGCGTGGATCATCCAGAAGCGTATCAGCAAGATCTGCCTGAGACGTCTGCGCTTGGTTCCCGCAAGTGATCATATATGCGATCGGCAAACACCGAGCCTGCTGCGTCAGGTTGATCGCGATGTTGGAGCTTTGAGTTAGAATGGCGACACCACGGTCGACCGGTTCCATGCCGTGCTGGTCTGGCCAGATCCCCGTGCGATCAAGCGCGTTTAGAAAACCATAGCAATTGGGCCCAAGGATGGGCATGTCACCCGCCGCCAAAACAAGGGCGTCCTGCAAATCGGTACCGCTCGCGTCTTCTGCGCTGGCCTCCGAAAAGCCGGAAGCAAAGCAAACAGCACCTCCAGCGTTCATACCGGCGAGGTCAGACACAATCTGAAGTGTCGAATGCCTGTTTACCGCGATAAAGGCCGCGTCCACGGGCCAAGGCACGTCCGCAATGTTGGAATACGTTGTGGCCCCTTCCAGCATCTTTCCTTTGGGGTGGATCAAAGCGATTTTGCCCGAAAATCCGACCCGTTGCGCCGCACCAATGATCGCCGCACCCCACGCGCCGCCTCCGACAATCGCAATCGTTTTGGGGGCAAGCAGACGCGCCAAGGACCGCATTATGCACCTAGCGCGCGCAACATATCGCGGCTGATGATGTGGCGCTGAATCTCGGACGTCCCATCCCAGATCCGTTCAACGCGGGCATCCCTCCAGAACCGCTCGAGCGGATAGTCATCCATCAATCCCATCCCACCATGCACTTGGATCGCTGCATCCGTCACACGCGCAAGCATTTCGCTGGCGTAAAGCTTGGCAGACGCAATCTCCCGATTGGCGGGAAGCTCTTTGTCCAACCGATCCGCAGCGGCCAGGGTCAATAAATCTCCTGCATCGATTTCAGTGATCATGTCTGCAAGCTGAAAGCTTACACCCTGAAACTTGCCGATCTTCTGGCCGAATTGCTCGCGCTCTGCTGCGTAGGTCAACGCATAGTCGAACACACGACGTGCACGACCGACGCTCATCGCGGCAACCGTGATCCGCGTGGCATAAAGCCAGGTGTTCATGACCTCGAACCCGCCATCCACGTCCCCCAGAACCTGGGCGTCCGGCACACGGCAGTCATCAAAATCAAGGATCATGTTCTTGTAGCCGCGATGGCTGACCGACTTGTACCCATCGCGAATGGTGAAACCCGGATGGCCACGATCAACGAGGAAACACGTTATGCGTTTTTTTGGTCCACGCGGTGTCTGATCCTCGCCTGTGGCAATGAAGACAATTAGAAAATCTGCGTGATCAGCCCCTGATATGAAATGCTTGGTGCCATTGATCACCCAATCTCCGCCGTCGCGCACGGCCGAACATTTCATACCGCGCACATCAGACCCGGCACCCGGTTCGGTCATGGCGAGCGCATCCATGCGCTCGCCGCGTACAGCTGGCATCAGGTACCGTTCGACCTGTTCCCCTTCACAGGCCATCAGGATGTTCTGAGGCCGGCCAAAGAAATGGTTCAAAGCCATCGACCCGCGCCCAAGTTCACGTTCGACCAGCGCAAACTCCAGATGGTTCAAGCCCGCGGCGCCAACGCTTTCTGGAAAGTTGCACGCATAGAACCCCAACTCGATCGTCTTGCGCTTAATGTCGTCCGCGATTTCCTGCGGAACTTCGCCCATCCGCTCCACCAGGTCTTCGTGCGGGTAGATCTCGTTTTCAACGAAGCTGCGCACCGTTGACGCGATCATCTCCTGCTCATCACTCAGGCCGTATTGCATTTTTGTCTCCACGGATAAAAGGCGCCTGCCATTATGTAAGTGAGGGTGATGTCAGTTCGGAAACTGAACTGGCCGACCCTTTCGCCGACCCGAGCTGACTGGGTATTCATACGCGCGATCGGGCCTTCAATCGTTCTTTCATTGCGGCCTTGCCCGCATCCGTCCCGTCGTGCCACGAGCCGAAAAGAATATCCCATGGCACATCCAGATTGCCGTAGTTGCATTCAAAATAGCGGTGGTGAATCTGGTGATGAAAATTTCCCAAGTGCAGCCGCTTCTTGTTGCGGAACAAGACGCCCTCAAACCCGGTGTGGCTGGTGATCGCCAATAACCCGTAGAACATCAGATGGAAAATGATGTGCACCGGATGCGATGCGATAGCGAAATGGATCAGCACTGAGCCGAAGTAAAACGCATGCTCAACCGGGTGCATCGACAGACCGGACCACGGCCCAATATCGGTGTTGCGGTGGTGTAAAGCATGGAACCGATACATTGCGTTCGTGTGCAGGAACCGGTGCATCCAATAGAAATAGAAGCTCTCCCAAACCGGGATCAAAAAGAAGATCGCGATGAACCAAACCGGGTTGCTTTGGAACGTAATGGTTGCGGCGTAACCATTGGCCATGGCCCACCACAAAAGGCATTCTAACGCGGACCAGATTGTGACACCTGACGCGATCGTCCAAATCATGTTGTCCAGAAGTTGCGAGTTCAGCGTGAACACACGGCCCTGGCGTGGGAAAGGGCGCGGATCGTATTTAAGTTCGCTCCCTTGCGCCGCGTATTTGTGAAACCATAGGTGCAGGACACCCGCAAGAACGGTGACGATCACAGCATTCCGCAGCCAGATCGCCAGCATCCACCATCCGGGCTGCGCCGCCGTCTCCAATGTTGGGCTTGCCCATAGAAAGGCGGCGAACGAAATGGCCGCGATGGCCATGTTGATCGTCAGAAAAAACCAACTGTCGAAATACCAACGCAAAGCCGCCGCTGGTTTGGGCGGCCATTGCCAGAGGGGGGACACCTGGATCGGTACCTCTGGTACATGATTCCATTCAGTACGTGCCATCAGCCGAACATACGCTTTTTTCGGGCCCTTGTCTCGGACGTGGCATCGGCAGAGCCATCATGAAATGTGCCAAACCAACGGTCCCACGGCATTTCCTGGTTGCCGTAGTTACATTCATAGTACCGGTGATGCAGTTGGTGATAAAACGTGCCCAAGGCCAGGCGCCGTTTGTCCATGATTAGCAGATCTTCGTAACCTGTGTGCGTCATTGCTGCACCCGGCCCATTGTAGACCATGGCAAACACCAGGTGGATGGGATGCAGGGGAACAACAAAGTGGATCAACACTGTAGAGTGATAGAGCAGATGCTCAATCGGGTGCATTGACATGCCAGACCACGGCCCAACGTTTACATTGCGATGATGCAGCGAATGGACGTGATTATAGAGGAACGGCACATGCAATAGGCGGTGGATCCAGTAGAAATGGAACGCCGACCAGACCGGTAACAGGATCAATGCGGCAACGAACCATACGGGGTTTTCCGCAAATGTGATCACAGGCGCCCAGCCGTTCGCCATGGCCCACAAAACCAACACTTGATATGCCGTAAGCTGCAGCACGCCCGACCCCAAAGACCAGAACATGTTGTCGTGCACCTGGTTGGAGAAGTTCCAAAGCTTGTTACCTTTGGCCTGATCACGGCGATCAAACTTCAAACGGCTACCTTGGCCCCTGCGCATGTAAAAGAACCAATGAAGACCGCCGGCGACTAGAAAAGTCATGGCGAAGGTCACGGCCCATACCTGCAGGATCCAACCCCATGCCAGGGTTTGTGCCGACTCAAGCGAAGGATAGGCCCAGATCCATAAAGCAATGGCCGTCAGGACCATGATCACGCGCTCAGAAAGCGTCAGCCAGTTCTGTGCAAACCACTGCGCCAACCCGCCCGGCGACGGCGGCCAATGAAACACAGACGAATCCTTCAGCGGAAGATCGGGATGATAATTCCACTCGGCCGAAGAGTGTTCGGCGCCCACCTCACGAGGCATAGTCCGATCCCTCTTCATCAAGGATGGCTTTCAATTCATCCAGGTGTCGCTCGTCCTGTTCCGGGTAATCCTCTAGCTCTTGCGCGGTCTTCTCGGCAATCTCATCAGGCAGCACGCGTAGTGGCTGCCCGGTTTGTAGGGCGCGGACATAAGTTTCGGCTGCACGCTCAAAATAATAGAGCCTATTAAAGGTATCTGCGACAGTTTCACCGATCACCATGACCCCGTGATTACCCATCACCATGACTTTTTTCTTTGGATCGTCGAAGAGACCGGCGCAGCGTTCACCCTCTTCTTCAAAGGCCAATCCGCCATAGTTTTCATCAATCACGATGCGATTATAGAACGTTGCGCAATTCTGATCGATTGGGGGCAAGCGACTGTCCTGCAGACTGGCCAGGACAGTGGCAAAGATCGAATGCACATGCATTGCACACCGTGCGTGCGGGCAATGGCGATGCAACCCACCATGTAGACCCCATGCAGTGACGTCTGGCGCATCTGGTCCATCCAGCGTTTCAGGATCGTTTGCGTCAATCACCAAAAGATCGCTTGCCTTGATCCGACTAAAATGCCGCTGGTTGGGGTTCATCAGAAACTTGGTGCCGTCCTTGTTGATCGAGAGACTGAAGTGGTTGGCCACGCCTTCGTGCATATTCAACCGCGCCGTCCAGCGAAACGCAGCCGCCAGATCGACGCGTTCTTGCCAATGATCCATATTGGGTCGCAATTCAGTGACAGACATGGCGTTCCTCCGATTTCGCAAACCGTGCCGCGCTTTGCTGCACTTGACCAACGAATAATTCGCTGGATAAGCATTAGTTCAGCTTATGATTAGGTAATGCAATGGCAAAAGATCTCCCACCATTGGGCTGGCTGCGTACGTTCGAAGCGGCCGCTCGGCAGTTGAGTTTCACGGGCGCGGCACGGGATTTGAACATGACGCAAAGCGCGGTCAGCCAACAGATCAAATCGCTCGAATCGCATCTGGGTCGAGCCCTGTTTCACAGGCGACCGCGCGCGCTAGAACTCACACAGGCCGGGCGCACCTATCTTCCCATCGTACGCGATGCCTTTGCCACGCTGCGACAGGGGACAAGAACCGTCGTTGGGGAGACCGAACGTACACTTAACATCCACGCCAACCTGACCTTTGCAGTGCAATTCATTGCGCCCCGTTTGCCGCGGTTTCGAGCCCAATACCCCAACGTCCGGCTAAACTTCATGGCCGAGATCTGGGAGCCTGATAGACCCACTGACAATATCGATATCGAAATCCGCTTTGCCCTGCGAAAGCCGCAGGGTGTTCAGGCGAAATTTCTGCACCGCGGCGCGGTCTATCCCGTGTGCCATCCGGATCTGAATGTCCGCCTCGACACACTACAGGATCAAGCGCTTTATGACTGCGCGAACCTGACATCCAACTGGGCGTTCTGGGCTGAAAAACAGGCTCTAAACTGGCATAATCTGCCGATCACCTACGCGTCAACCTATACATTTTGCCTATCGCTTGTTATGGCAGGCGGCGGTGTAATGCTGGGCCACGACGCGATCTGTGCAGAGTTGATCAAAGACGGTCGTTTGCATCAGCCGCTGGATCTGACCGCGCGGATGGAAGAGGCCTATTATCTGATCCTCAATCCGCAAGCAGAAGACATCCCCGGCGCACTGGAATTCGCAGATTGGCTAACAAATGAGATCGAAGCCGACCCTTACTTGGGTCGCGAAGCCACCCAAGCATAACCGTTTTCGCACAGGATATATGCCTCACGTAAACCATGGGGCTTGTCGGTTGGCTCTTGGAGGATCATGGCGCCCAGCGCACGGGCTTTCTCGACCGCATGGTCTGGGTCTGTGTCATAAAGGTGCACTTCGATCCCGGCGCCCCGTGGAGGTTGTTCCGGCAAGAGCCCTAACAAGGGGTTGGAGTGATAGGTCCCGTCGCGGTGCAGCTGGAACACCTGATCCGCATATGTGACGATGGCGAAATCATCCGTCACCTGATGGGATACCATCCCAAAAACACTCTCTAAGAACGCGCATTCTGCCGGCACATTCCGAACCAGGAAATTCAGTCCGATACCGCGAAGGGAGCGGCCAAAGCTGTCAGCGTCGATAGAATCATAATCCATACACCCACCCTGTCGGGCAGCTGTGACAGACGCAACGGGAATGGGCCTTGCACCTCACCTTAATCTCGGGACACTTGACCCATGGACCACTCTGTTTTCCCTTCATGGCCTGATGTGGCCACCGATTTGGTCAATGTCGCGGCCGGGCGCGCGCCAGCTGATCTTGTCTTTCGCGGTGGCATTTGGGTGAACGTTCACTCTCGCGAAGCGCTGCCAGAGCATGACATCGCCGTTGCAAAAGGCCGGATTGCCTTTGTCGGTAAAGACGCCAGTCATTGCATCGGCCCAAACACGCAAATTGTTGAGGTCAAAGGCCGTCATATGATCCCAGGCCTGTGCGACGGGCATATGCATATCGAAAGCGGCATGTTGACCCCCGCAGAGTTTGCCCGCGCAGTGATCCCTCACGGAACAACGACCATGTTCACCGACCCGCATGAGATTGCAAATGTGCTGGGTCTGGACGGCGTGCGGATGATGCATGATGAAGCTTTGATGCAACCCGTCAATATTTTCACTCAGATGCCCTCTTGCGCGCCATCTGCCCCAGGGCTTGAGACGACAGGATACGAAATCACCGCAGACGATGTCGCCGAGGCGATGACCTGGCCTGGTATCATCGGGCTGGGTGAAATGATGAATTTTCCCGGTGTCGCTAATGCCGACCGACAAATGCTGGCCGAGATTGCGGCGACACAACGCGCGGGCAAAACTGTCGGCGGGCACTATGCATCGCCTGATTTAGGGCCTGATTTCGCAGCCTACGTGGCGGGCGGGCCGGCGGATGATCATGAAGGCACATGCGAAGCAGATGCGATTGCGCGCGTTCGTCAAGGCATGCGGTCAATGATGCGGCTAGGCAGCGCCTGGTACGATGTCGAGGCACAGATCACTGCCATCACTCAAAAAGGTCTGGATCCGCGAAATTTCATCCTTTGCACAGATGACTGCCACTCGGGCACACTTGTGAACGATGGGCATATGAACCGCGTGGTTCGTCATGCCATCGCATGCGGATGTGATCCTTTGATTGCACTGCAAATGGCGACGATCAACACCGCCACGCATTTCGGATTGGAACGGGAACTGGGATCCCTCACGCCGGGGCGACGCGCGGACGTGATCCTTACGTCTAATTTGACGACTCTGCCGATCGAACAGGTCTGGGCGCGCGGGCAGCTTGTTGCAAAAAGTGGCGTCTGTTTGGCCGAGTGCCCGCACTACCCTTGGCCAAACACCGCGCGGCAAACAGTGCGGGTAAAACAGGCTCTAAAAAGCGTTGATTTCGCGATTTCAGCACCAACTGGTGCAAATGCGGTGCGCGCGAACGTCATCGGCGTAGTGGAAAATCAAGCGCCGACGCAAGCATTGCAAAAGGAACTGACGGTCAGCGACGGCCTGGTCGAAACCCAGGGGGACACCTGCCAAATCGCGCTTGTCGAACGGCATCGGGCAACAGGTGGGGTAACCAATGCGTTTGTTTCCGGTTTCAATTATCAAGGACGCATGGCGATGGCGTCGACGGTGGCGCATGACAGTCACCACATGATCGTTGTCGGAACAGACCGGGAGCAGATGGCACTTGCCGCAAATCGACTGTCCGACGTGGGAGGTGGCATCACGATTTTCCGGGATGGAGAAGAGTTGGCCCTGGTTGAACTACCCATTGCCGGTCTCATGTCGGACAGCCCAGCGCAAGAAGTCGCCGCGAAAGCCGATCAGATGGTGCAGGCCATGATCGATTGCGGCTGCACACTCAACAATGCGTATATGCAGCACTCGCTGTTGGCTCTTGTCGTGATTCCCGAACTACGGATCTCGGACAAGGGGTTGATCGACGTACGGGAATTCAAGGAAATCCCCGTGTTCGAACCGCTTTCATGACACATATCGACACCCCCGATATTCCGGCACCAGAGGAATTTCAGTCTGCGGAAGCGGCCGTTGCCAGATTGGAAGAGCTGTATGCCACGGCAACCTCTTTCCTATGCAAACGCTTCTCGCAGGTGCTGGCAGACGGTGCACCTGCACATCGCATACGGGCGTTTTATCCAGAGATCCGGCTGACAACGACATCTTTTGCACAGGTCGACACCCGGCTGAGCTTTGGGCATGTCGCCATTCCGGGAACGCATGCTGCGACGGTCACGCGACCGGACCTGTTCCGAAATTACCTGACTCAGCAAATCGGCCTACTGATCCGTAATCACGCGCAACCTGTGGTGATCGGAGCTTCAAACACGCCTATTCCAGTGCACTTCGCTGTGGCGAATGACGCTTCGATCACCGTCCCGCAGGAGGGAGCAACAGATTTTACGTTGAGGGATGTCTTCGATGTGCCGGATTTGTCGACGACCAATGATGACATCGTCAACGGCACCTATGTGCCGCCGGATGGTGTTGGACCTTTGGCCCCGTTCACCGCACAGCGTATCGATTACTCGTTGGCCCGGCTCAGCCACTATACCGCGACGGACCCCGAGTATTTCCAGAACCACGTACTGTTTACGAACTATCAGTTCTATGTCGAAGAGTTCGAAGCGTACGCCCGCGCTCAATTGGCCGACCCTAATAGTGGCTATACGGCCTTTGTGAGCACGGGAAATGCGCGGATCACGGGTGCCGACGAAACAATCGAACAGTCGCTAAAACTGCCGCAAATGCCATCATACCATCTGACACGGCCCGACGGGGGCGGCATTACACTGGTGAATATCGGTGTCGGGCCATCAAACGCCAAAACCGCCACGGACCATATTGCCGTCTTACGTCCGCATGCTTGGCTGATGGTGGGACACTGTGCTGGCCTTCGAAACTCGCAAGCCTTGGGCGATTTTGTTCTGGCCCATGCGTATCTGCGAGAGGATCATGTCCTTGATGACGATCTTCCAGTGTGGACACCGATCCCGGCCTTGGCTGAAATCCAGATCG
This sequence comes from uncultured Aestuariivita sp., assembly GCA_964402685.1. Lineage (GTDB taxonomy): Bacteria > Pseudomonadota > Alphaproteobacteria > Rhodobacterales > Rhodobacteraceae > Aestuariivita. The sequence goes on from CAYODE010000029.1 coordinate 14,352, forward strand.
CGTTAGAAGATGCCGTGGCCGAAGTCACACAGCTGCAAGGCTATGAGCTTAAGCGGGTGATGCGGACCGGCACGGTAGCGACAATCGACAATCGTAACTGGGAACTGCGCGAGCATACCGGCCCGGTGCAGCGCCTCTCACAATCCCGCGCAATCGCGCTGGACATGGAAAGCGCAACAATCGCGGCGAACGGATACCGTTTCCGGGTCCCTTACGGAACGCTTTTGTGCGTGTCTGACAAACCGCTTCATGGCGAGTTAAAGCTTCCGGGCATGGCGTCCGACTTCTACAAAACCCAGGTTTCGCGGCATTTGCGCATCGGAATTAGGGCCATGGAAACCTTGCGTGGAATGCCGTTGGAACGCCTTCACAGTCGGAAATTGCGGTCTTTTGACGAAACGGCCTTCCTCTAACCCCTATAAATTAGGGAAAATCGACGTTTTTTCCCTTGCAAACCACCACTATTCGTTGTGTTGATCCACCATATAACGTTACAATCACCAAACGAGGCCCCAAATCGGGCAGACGAAGGAGACCGGAAAAATGGCGAAGCCGATGACAAAAACCCAACTCGTTGCCGCACTGGCCGAAGAAATGGGCACCGACAAGAAATCTGCAAGTGCAGCGCTTGACGCTATCACAGGCATCATCACCAAGGAAGTGTCCGGCGGCGGTGCCGTGACCCTGCCTGGTGTGGGCAAGATCTATTGCCGTGAACGTCCTGAGCGCATGGTGCGCAACCCCGCCACAGGCGAACAGTTCAAGAAGGACGCTGACAAAGTAGTCAAGATGACTATCGCGAAAGCGTTGAAAGACAGCGTGAACGGCTAAACGTTCTCAAGACCCTCGGAAAGAGTCGCCCATCTGGGCGGCTCTTTTTTTTGGGTCCACCCGATCAATGACCACTCATTCGACCCGCATGTACGCTATGTCGGACAGGGTCGTGGGACGGGTTACACAACGATCTACATCACCGCCACCAAATCGCAGGCGCTGACCCTCTTCATCGACCATCACAATGTCCAGGTCCACGCAGTCGGTCACAGTGAACGGTGGGCCTGACACACAATCCGTGATGTCCACCTCAACGCCGATTTCCAGCGGACATGCCGACAGGTTGATCGCTGCCCACATCTCGGGCGCGTCGACGAAGATTTCGACGCGTGAATAGTCGTTTGTCATATTTACCGCCAGCGCACCTGGGACGTCTTCTGACGTTCCCATGTCTTTCCATGGGCCGCTTGATCGATACGTCATTAAGGGGACCGTCCCTTCCGGATCGGCAAAGGCTTCAAAGATCAAGTCTTGCGCAGTTTCTGTGAAAATTGTGGTCGCCCGAACAAAGGCTGAAGGACCATCCGGCATGGGTTGTTCGCCGATTGGCGTTTGCCATGTGCCCAACGCATCTGTCGATCCGGTGTCCGACAAGGCGGGTGAGTGCTGGACCACGTATCCAGCCACAATCGCAGCAGAGAGAATGAGGGGTTTCATTTCGCATTCCTTTCTAGGTTAACAGAAACTTGACAGTGACAAGACGTGAAGTAGATCGCCATCTTGGCAGTGTCAAGTTATAATTTGACAGTGGCAAGATACTGCCTTAGAGACATCCTATGTCCATTGTTCAATCAGACGTGGAAAAGCCGCGCTATCATCACGGCGATTTACGCTCAGCCTTGCTGAATGCAGCCGAAACCGAACTGGAAGAAAACGGGATCGAGGCGTTTTCCCTTAGAAAAGTCGCCAAACGCGCCGGCGTCAGCCACGCAGCTCCGGCCCATCATTTTGGAGATATCTCGGGCTTGCTCACGGCTCTGGCTGTCGTGGGCAATCGGCGTTTTATCGCGTGCATGGTCGAAGCCGAACAAGACGCAAAAGACGCCGAGGACCGGCTTGCATGCGCAGGGGTCGGGTACGCTCGTTTTGCAACCCAACACCATGCTCTGTTTCGGTTGATCTTTGCTTCAGACAAGGTTGATCGGGCCAATCCGGAACTCATTGCCGCAGGACGCGATGCGTTCATGCATATGGCAGATCGGGTACAGGCGCTGAAGGGCAATCACCCAATAGAAGACAGTGCAGCGATGATGGATGCCATGGCGATTTGGTCCGCAGCGCATGGCATCGCCGATCTCTTCTCCTCTGGTCGTATGATCCCGGTCCAGAATTTGGGTCCCACAGAACAGGCCGAGGCGATCAAGTCCCTGATGCGACGGTCGATCTATGCAGATCACACCAAAGCCTAGTACAGTAATCCAATTGCCCAGTTCCTCTATTCCCACCTTGAACTTGTTCAGGAATTCCTGAAGGGTCGCGCCGAACTGGGTAGGTAAAAACATGGACTTACGTGCAATAGCGATGGGTTTGGCGTTCGCGCTGATGTGGTCCTCGGCGTTCACGTCGGCACGGATCATTGTGGCAGACGCCTCCCCGCTTTATGCGCTGGCGCTGCGTTTTCTGATTTCCGGTCTGCTGGGCGTCGCAATTGCGGCTTGGATGGGACAAACATGGCGTCTGACGCGTGCGCAGTGGTACGCGACGATCCTTTTTGGGATTTGCCAGAACGCGCTTTATCTGGGTCTGAACTTTGTCGCGATGCAAACGGTCGAGGCCGGGCTTGCGGCCATCATCGCGTCGACCATGCCGCTTTTGGTGGCGCTCGCAACATGGTTGATTTTCAAGGAACGGCTCGGGGCTTTAGGCATCATAGGTCTGTTTGCAGGTCTCGCCGGTGTTGCACTTATCATGGGTGCCCGTATCACGGCCGGTGTAGATCTTTATGGTGTCATGCTCTGTGGTATTGGCGTATTGGCCCTGGCCTTCGCGACATTGGCCTTGCGAGGGGCGATGTCGGGCGGGAACTTTCTGATGATTGTGGGTTTGCAGATGCTGGTGGGCAGTGCGGCTTTAGCCGTTGTGGCGGTACTGTTCGAAACACCACGCTTCGATCCCTCTTGGCCCTTATTTTGGGCGTTCGCTTACACCACAATTGTACCAGGCTTGGCGGCCACCTTGGTTTGGTTTCTATTGGTCAATAGGATCGGTGCGATCCGCGCCGCAACATTTCACTTCCTGAACCCGTTCTTCGGCGTCGCAATCGCCGCCGTGCTGTTGGGTGAAGCGCTGGGTCCACGCGACATTCTAGGCGTCGCCATCATCACTGCCGGCATTTTGGCCGTTCAATTGGCCAGACAAACTCCAAAAACACCGTAAATTTCGGAAAAAACTGGACGCCTACAGAAACGAAAGCATTATACCGCGCATTGAATGGAGAGATTACATGCAACGGCGACATTTCCTGTCCCTTGGCGCAGCCGCATTTGTGCTACCTACGGATGCGCGGGCAGCCTATGAGGCCACACGGTACAAGTGGGGCATGCGCGCGGACTTGAGGCAGTCTGGACAAACGGTCATCTATAACTTCCGATCCAGCTGGTCGCTGACCTGCCAAATCAAGGAAGAGATCCTGGCCGCATTAAAAGCCGAAAACCCTGCGTACAGGTCTTTGACCTTTGTGGACGTGGATTTTGACACTTACGGCCCGTCGCAATGGGTCGAACGCATGCAGGTGCGGCGCCGCTCGACGCTGGTCGCTATGAAAGGTGAGGCCGAGATCGCGCGCATTGAAAACGAACCCGAAAAGGCGCGGCTTCAGACACTTCTTGATGCTGCTCTGGCTGCGTGATCATCACGCATGACCGATCGGCACGAACCGAAACGGTATGTTTTCCTTCTGTTGCCCGGGTATTCCCTGATCGGTTTTTCGTCAGCTTTGGAGGCCTTATCTCTCGCAAACCGGCACCAGTCAGGTCAAACCTACTACTCCTGGCGGATCTTATCTGAGGATGGTCAGCCTGTGGCAGCTTACAACGGCATCACAATTGCCGCTGACAGTGGGCTGACCGATCTGGCCCGAGACGAAACACTCATCGTGTGCGCCGGTGAAAATGTGGCCGCGGCCAGCACCAATCGAGTTTTGAACTGGCTACGACGGGAGACGAAACGCGGGGGCGATTTCGGCGCCTTGTCTAGTGGTACATTTACGCTGGCGCTGGCCGGCTTGATCCGTGGCAAACGGGTCACAACGCATTGGGAATACCGCAACGCCCTGACCGAATTACTGCCTGATGTGATTGTCGAAGACAGCATTTACGCGGTGGACGGTCGTGTCTTTACGACCGCCGGAGGCGCCGCCTCGATGGACTTGATGCTGTATCGGGTTCACGCGGATTATGGGCCAGAGGTCGCCAATTGGGTAGCAGATCAAATGGTCTACACAGATCCCCGGGAAGAAAGCCATGCCCAAAGGCGATCTCAGGCTGGAGGTGGCGTCAGACACGGCAAACTCGCCCTGATCCTACAGATCATGGAAAACAACATCGAGGACCCTTTGAGTCCAGACGAAATTGCAGAGGTCGTAGGCTTGTCCAGCCGTCAAATCGAACGCTTGTTCAGCAAGCATCTCAACAGTTCGCCAAAACGCTATTACCTTCAGCTTCGCCTTGATAAGGCCCGCGATCTACTGCGACAAACCAGCATGCCAATTACCGAGGTGGGCATGGCCTGTGGGTTTAGAAGCAGCTCCCATTTTTCGAAATGCTACCGCCAAAGCTTTGGAGTGTCGCCAAGTCATGAAGGCGAACAAACCCACTTTTCTTGGCCCCAAAGCCAAGCGCCCGGTCGCGGGTGATCAAGGGAAGTCGATCGAATTTTACTATTAATTCAATTGATTGTTCAGGGAATACCGTAGTTTCGCCACCAAGTTTTCGTAGTTTCGAAAGAGTTCTCAGGTGTTTTGGAGCGCACTGCCAAATCATTGGAGAGCCCTACATGTTAACGAAAGCTGTCGCTTTTGCTGTCGCCTTAGCAACGTCTACAAACACCGCACACGCCAACATGGCCGAAGCGCTTATCGATTTGTTTGAAGGGGGCAACGATATCTCGTCTGCCTTTGGACCAGCCACAAACATGAAAAACCCGTTGGGGTCGTATCGTCCGCCGGACTCCTTCCAAGGGCAATGGTACACGGCACCAAACGGGTGCTCCTACTCGCGCGCGCAAGCCCCCGGATATCCAGCCAGTTGGCACCTCATTTTAAACCCGCACCATATCGGTCAAAAACCGGCCCACGCTGATTGCGCCGCGATGCTTTGAGGGCGTGAGGTCGCGGGACAGGGCGTTAGACTTCAGTTCAAAAGCTTCTCAATCTCACGGGTGATGACCGGCGCGCCCGGTCTCACCGCTGATCCCCAGGCACTCACAACGTCGCCTTCGGGGCTCAACAAAACCTTGTTGAAGTTCCACTTAGGCTCAAACCCCGTCTCGGCGCGAACGGCCTGATAAAACGGATGCGCCTTGTTTCCGCGCACGTGCGTGATGTCCGTCATTGGCAGGTCCAGATCAAAATTGATTTCGCAGAACTCCTTAACCTCTTCGGCGCTTGCAAGCTCTTGATTGAAATCATCGGATGGTACTGCCAACACGATCAATCCTTCGGCACGATAACGATCATAAAGCGCTTGCAACCCATCGTATTGATACGTGAACCCGCACTGAGACGCCGTGTTGACCACCAAAACCGGTTGCCCGCGCCAGTCTTCCAAGCTGAGCGTGCCGCCATCAATTGACGGGAACGTGCCAGTTAACCCTTTGGCTAAACCGATCTGCGCGGTCAGCATCAAAGCGATGGTCATCAAAATCCGAGCCATGATGTGTCTCCCTACTACACAGATATGTACGCAATGAACGCCACTCCAGATCACCTCACCCTTCTGTCAGGGGGCCTTCCCTTTCGCGTGGAAAACGCCATCTTAAGCGCAGCAGCTGAATACCGAGGTTTTCTATGACCAAATACACCAAGAACCCTGATGTTATCGCCACTCTTTCGCCCGAGGAGTTCTATGTCACGCAGGAAAGCGGGACGGAACGCCCCGGTACCGGCAAACTGTTAAACAACAAAGAGCCGGGCATCTATGTCGATATCGTGTCGGGTGAGCCTTTGTTCGCATCCGCCGACAAATATGAAAGCGGCTGTGGCTGGCCCAGCTTTACCAAACCCATTGAACCCGCGCATATTCAGGAGTTGTCCGATCGCTCTCTGGGTATGATCCGCACCGAAGTGCGTTCGACCCATGGTGACAGCCACCTGGGGCACGTGTTTCCCGATGGTCCCCGGGACCGCGGCGGGCTGCGGTATTGCATCAACTCGGCGTCTTTACGCTTCGTTCACCGCAACGACATGGAAGCCGAAGGATATGGAGAATACATGGATCAAGTGGAGGATGTCGCATGACCATGGAACGCGCAGTGTTGGCCGGTGGTTGTTTTTGGGGAATGGAAGAGCTGATCCGTCACATGCCGGGCGTGCAATCGACCCGTGTTGGGTACACAGGCGGCGATGTACCGAATGCTACCTACCGAAACCATGGGACACATGCAGAGGGCATCGAAATTGTTTTTGACCCCGATGTGATGACCTATCGTCGTCTGCTGGAGTTTTTCTTCCAGATCCACGATCCCACCACGCTGAACCGCCAAGGCAACGACGTTGGACTGAGCTACCGATCTGCAATCTATTTCGTGGACGAAGCCCAAAAAGAGACCGCGTTAGACACGATTGCGGATGTCAATGCGTCCGGTCTTTGGCCAGGCAAGGTTGTGACGGAAGTGGAACCCGTCGGCGATTTCTGGGAGGCTGAGCCGGAACATCAAGACTACTTGCAGCGCATTCCTCATGGCTACACCTGCCATTTCGTGCGTCCCGATTGGGTACTGCCAAAACGCGACGCGGCAGAGTAAGGCAAACCATCGCCTGCGCTGCACGTGCGTTTGGTCTTCCTGAACAATTAACCAGGCAATACGTAAGGGCGACGGGTTAAGGCGCGTCGTTCTTGCGTAGTAGTTTTGCAGCCAAACTCCGGCCAGGTTGGTCGTTTCCCCCACTATCGGCGCCGGGAATAGTGGTTCTTAACAAGAAATGAAGCAATTTTAGGGATTTTTGTGTTTTGGCGACACGCCCTTCGTACCGATGCGAAGACCGGTGATTTTTTGAACAATACCCCTCAGATAATCATCTGAGTGTTTTCAGCATATTCATCGGTTTCGTCCGCGTCCACTACTTTGTGTATTAGAACACAAAATAATGGTGCTTAAGAGGTGCATTGGTCGATATGTTGGGGTCTATTGATAGTGGCACTAACCCACCGCTACGCGTGGCCGACCGGTCGCTTCGACAATTAGATCCGCTTGGACAAAAACCTCACGCGCCTCGGCTTGTGCCGTTTTGACATCCCGAAACACACGAATTTCGATGTCGTCTGCGCCAGCTGCGCGGGCATCCCCCTCGGCAGCATCCCTGAGATGGGTCTCCAATCGCATCAGTGCAGCGGTCGGATCGCCAAAATCCTCGGGTTGGTCTAAATGCACGCGGTACCGGCCCTCTGACGGTGCCGTAACAGTTCCAGCCTTTCGTACTGTCACGCGTCCAACGATGGCCCCAACGGCATTCGCGACACCGGCATAATCGGGCAAAATCATCTTGCAACCCAACTGGTGCCCAACTTCGGGGTAATAGGTTGGCGCGGAGGCGCCTAACCCGACCACTGGGACGTTCAGGCCCGCATCCAGTGCCAGAAGCCCGCGATGATGGGTCAAACCACGTTGCAGCAAAACATGCCGTGCCAAAATGTCTGGCGGAGCGCCAAACGTGTCGCCTTCCTCCGCAAAAGCAGTTTCCAACAAAGCTAGAGAGGTTTGTTGCTGCAGTTGCGCCACGACCATCTGAGCCAAATGTTCAGCGTTGCCGGCAAGGCGCTCCCCTGTGCCAACCCGCTTGCGTGCCATCAACTCCAATGCCATCTGCGCAGCGTCAGCGTCCCATGCATCAACCAACCCCAATACGTGGCTGGCATCTGACGGCGTAACGCCTGCGACTTGCACCACCCCACGCGCTACAAGCTTGTTCAGCGCTCCGTGATCCATACGGGTACGCAAGACCGTCTGCAAAGGATGAACATCCTCTCCGATCCTCTCAACCAGCGAAACTTCTCTATCACCAAGACCAGCCTGCGAGATCCCTCGCACGACGCGCACAAACCGGCCGTCCAACTCGCCGGGTGTCGTACTGCGCAATTGCTGCTCTAGCGTCGCAACTACCAAGTCGGGTGCGTCCACAGCGATAAGCGACACCGGTACAACGCGGCGCGGGCCCAGGCGCACTCCTCCCTCCAGCCCTTCGGATTCAACATGCACCTGACTGTCGCCGCCCAAACCGGTGGTTCGCATGGCGACGGCTTCGACCATGGTGCGGAACCCGCCCACGCGCGCCCCATCCGGGTCAATCGCCGGTCGACCATCTCTCAGAACGGCAACATCCGTTGTCGTCCCGCCAATATCCGATACCAAACCATTCTCAACACCTGTCAGCCAGCGTGCGCCCACAATCGACGCCGCAGGTCCGGACAAGATCGTCTCGATGGGGCGGCGCCGGGCTTGCTCGGCTGACATCAACGCGCCGTCGCCGCGCACCACCATCACGCGTGCATCGATCCCCTGCGCCGACAGACTATCGCCTGCCCGCTCAATCAGACGATCGATCATGCCGATCAATCGCGCGTTCAAAATCGCGGTCACGGCGCGTTTGGGCCCATTTAATCTGGCCGACAACTGATGCGAGCAAGTCACTGGTGCGCCGGTCGTCGCGGCGATGAGTTCGGCCACACGCAGTTCATGTGCTGGGTTGCGCGTGGCGAATTGGGCTGCTACCGCCCAACCTGACACTGTGTCTTTATGTGGCTCTAAAAAGGCCAAAAGCGCCGTTTCGTCCAGCGGCCGCACCTGGGTTCCGCTGTGATCGTGCCCGCCGTCCAACACACAGACCGGGTCGCCTTTCAACGCATCAGAAACACCATGTTTTTCAAGATCTGCAGCGCGGAAACCGATGAAAATCAGGCCCACGCGTTCGCCTTGACCTTCGACCAGCGCATTTGTGGCAAGCGTCGTAGATAAGGCCGCCATCCCAATCTCGGAACCTGACACACCGGAACTGGCCAAAACGGCCTGTACGGCTGCACCAATCCCTTCAGCAAGGTCGTGGCGTGTCGTCAACGCCTTGGCGCTGGCCAAAACCTCTGTCTCGTCCCGGATCAAAACAGCGTCGGTATATGTGCCGCCGGTATCGACGCCTAAAAGCACGGCCATTCCTCGGCCTCCCTCAACTCGCTTGGATTGTCATGTAAGGCGCAAAGGCGTCACGTCGCGTCTGTTTGCGTCAATCGCATGACGGCCCAGCGCGCGGCGTCCGCAACGGTTGGGTCCGGATCCTCGCATAATCGTCGCGCCGCGTCAGCCAGCGTCGGATCGTCAGAATTTCCGATGGCGTAAAGAACGTTGCGCACAAACCGGTTCCGACCGATACGCTTGATTGGGGAACCGGAAAACATGGCCCGAAACTCAGCATCTGTCAGACTCGCCAGATCCGCCAGTGGCGGCGCAACAAGATTGTCACGCGCCGCATATCGCAGATCGCGCGCCTCAACCGCAAACTTGTTCCAAGGGCAAACCGCCAGACAATCGTCACATCCGTAAATCCGGTTGCCCATCAGGGGGCGCAGCGCCTCGTCCACGGGACCATGATGTTCAATCGTCAAGTAGGAGATGCACCGACGCGCATCCAACTGATACGGGGCAGGAAAAGCATCGGTTGGACAGACATCCAAACACGCCCGGCATGAACCGCAATGATCTATTTCCGGGTCATCCGGCTCTAATACAAGTGTTGTAAAAACAGAGCCTAAAAAAGCCCAATTGCCCCAATCACGGCTTACAAGGTTTGTGTGTTTGCCTTGCCATCCGAGTCCAGCCGCCTGTCCCAACGCCTTTTCCGGAACGGGAGCCGTATCCACAAAAACCTTGATCTCGCCACCCCCTTGCTCGATCAGCCAGCGACCCAATCGCTTGAGCCGCTTTTTGACCAAATCGTGGTAATCGCGGTTCTGCGCGTACACAGAGATGACGCCCCGATCCCGCCAGGCTAACCGCGCCATCGGATCCTGTTCCGGCGTATAGCTTTCCGCAAGCATCACGACCGATTGTGCGTCTGGCCAAAGTTCCGAAGGATTGCCGCGCCACTCGACCCGACGTTCCATCCAATCCATTTGACCGTGGTATCCGGCTTCCAAAAATGCCCCCAGCCGCTCAGGCACATCAGGCACGGCATCCGGCCGACACACCCGCGCCATCACAAACCCCTCTTCAAGGGCCTGTGCAACCAGCCGTGTCTTTAGCTCGTCCATGTTTCTTTGGGTTCGAAAATACCTCCGGGGGTGTCCCGAAGGGACGGGGGCAGAGCCCCGAGATTAGAAATCCAGATCTGCATAATGCACAGGCGGCGGAAACCCCGAGACCTGATCGGCCAAGATGGACCGAAACGCCGGTCGTGATTTGATCTTGGCATACCAGTCCTTCACAACCGGAGCCCGATTCCAATCCACATCCGAAATATAGTCGAGGGATGAAAGATGCGCAGCAGCCGCAAAGTCGGCCAACGTCATCACATCGCCCGCAAGCCATCGACGGTGGTCTAAAAGCCACGCCATGTAATCAAGGTGGAACTTGATTGCTTTGGCTCCGGCTTTCACGTTTGTGCTGTCCGGATATCCTTCCTTAGTGACCTTCTTGTTGACCCGCTCGTAAAGCAGCTTGGACGTCACTTCACTGTGGAATTTGTCGTCGAACCACGTCACCAACCGACGCACTTCAAAGCGGCCTTCTGGATCCTTTGGCATCAGCGCCGGATCCGGTCTGGTTTCTTCAAGATATTCACAGATCGGCGTGCTTTCAGACATCATTCTGCCATCGAGCTTCAACACTGGCACTTTGCCTGCGGGGTTCCGTCGTAAGAAATCGGGGTCTTTTTCCCAATACCGCTCTTCGACAAGTTCCACTTCCACCTTCTTTTCCGCCAGGCTCAACCGAACCTTACGGCAAAACGGGGACAGTGGGACGTGGAACAAACGGGCCATGTGTGATGATGTTTTCTTTACTTTTCCTACCTACTTGCCCCGCCAAGCGGGAATGATCAATCCTCGAAACACTTAGAGCGGCCATCCGCCCGGATAGTGGCAGCTCCGTCACGGATTGCTGCCGAACGCTGCCTTACAAAAGAGGACGGGTTCGAAGCAGACCGATTTTTGGGGGAAGGCAGCACGGCTGCTAGACGCGCAGCTTGAACATCGCTCAGGGCATCAGGACCGACGCCAAAGTAATGCCGCGCCGCTGCTTCGACACCAAAGACACCTTCGTCAAACTCTGCAACATTCAGATATACCTCGACGATCCGGCGCTTGGACCAAATGGCCTCGACGGCAGGTGTGATTGCCGCCTCCAGCGCCTTTCGAATCCAGGATCGACCTTGCCAAAGAAAGACGTTTTTGACGACTTGTTGACTGATCGTCGATCCACCCCGCCCCGATCCATCTTCCAGAGCGGCCCGGATTGCCGCAACATCAAAACCCCAATGCTGACAGAAATTTGCATCCTCCGCGGCAACGACAGATCGCGCCACCACGGGCGCAACGGCTTCTAATGGCACCCATTCCTGATCAACCTGCCCCAAGCGACGTCCTTCGGACCAGATTGTGTGTGTCGTTGGAGGGTTGATGATGGAAAACGCCAAAACCAGTGCCAATGCGATGAGAACGACAATGGTCGATGCCCGTAGAAGAACAAACCCGATCCACCGAAACGGCCGCAGCCGAAAGGACGCCCGTTTTGTGCGTGCCCGCTTTTTCTGTGCCGGTTTACGGGAGCGGGATGCTTTGGCTGATTTCTTTTTGCCCGATGGTTTTGCCATGCATCAGCTATACAGCGCTTTGTTCGTGACCGGTATCGAAAGCGACCCCGACCTAAGCGCCAAATTTGAGTTAGGGCCGGGACCAGCCTCTTGTAGCAATTGACCCCGTCGCGGGTATCGCAACGGGGTCATATCTGTGTCTTTGCTAAAGCGGATCACTCCGCAGGGACAGCCGTTTCTTCGATACCTAACGGTGCGGGCAGATGCACCAGCATCTCTTTCGGGCAGACTTGTAGGAAATTCGCTTTTTCGAGATCCCAATGCTGCAAAATATCCGCGGCCTTACGGCTGAGCGTTTCCTGAGCATGTTGTTCGATCAAGCCTTTGAGCTGCTGTTCCCAATGATCCACGGTGACAGGACACGTTACCAGTGTTTCCATGTTCATCAGCATCTCGGCTGTGCCTTCAGGATCGTAGAGATACGCCATCCCTCCGGTCATCCCAGCGCCGAAGTTGGCACCGATCTCGCCCAGAATGACAGCGACACCGCCAGTCATGTACTCGCACCCGTTCGATCCGCAGCCTTCCACAACAACGTTCGCGCCAGAGTTTCGAACGGCAAATCGTTCACCTGCCCGGCCGGCAGCAAACAAATAACCATCGGTCGCGCCATACAGCACTGTGTTTCCAATGATCGTATTGTCATCCGCCTTCAGCGGGCTGGCCATCGGTGGTCGTACGGTGATTGTCCCACCAGACAAGCCTTTGCCGACATAGTCGTTCGCATCGCCAGACACTTCCAGCTTTAGTCCAGGCGCTGCAAACGCGCCCAAAGATTGCCCTGCTGAACCTTGCAGTTTCACCGTCAGGTGATCCGGTTGCAGCGCATTGCGCATGCCAAAGTTCTTCACAATGTGGCTCGACGTGCGTGTGCCGACCGTCCGGTGGGTGTTTTGCACCGCATAGGACAGCTGCATCTTTTCACCTTCTTCGAGGAAGCGATGAGCGTCGCGCACAATCTCGGCATCCAGTGTATGCGGCACCTTGTTCCGCTTCTTGTAGCGGTCGTAAACGATGTCCTTTGCACCATCGACTGTGATCAGCAACGGATTGAGATCCAGATCGTCCAGATGCGCCGATCCCCGCGAGACCTGCGTCAGCAGATCTGCGCGCCCAATCACTTCATCCAGCGATCGCGCACCGATGGACGCCAGAATTTCACGCACTTCCGACGCATAGAAAGTGATCAGGTTGACCACCTTGTCCGCCGTACCAGTGAACTTGGCGCGCAGGCTTTCATCCTGAGTACAAACGCCCACGGGGCAGGTGTTCGACTGACATTGGCGCACCATGATACAGCCCATTGCAATCAGAGCCGCAGTGCCAATGCCGTATTCCTCGGCACCCATCATTGCCGCCATGACGATATCGCGCCCTGTACGCAATCCACCATCTGTGCGCAGCGTGATCCTGTCCCGCAGATTGTTCATCGCAAGCACTTGGTGTGCTTCGGTCAGGCCCATCTCCCAAGGGAGACCTGCGTATTTGATCGATGTCGCAGGCGACGCGCCAGTACCACCGTTATGACCGGAGATGAGGATGATATCTGCCTTGGCTTTGGCCACACCCGCCGCAATGGTCCCGACGCCGCTTGAGGCAACGAGCTTCACAGTCACCTTACAGCGCGGGTTGATCTGCTTGAGGTCATAGATCAGCTGCGCGAGATCCTCGATCGAGTAGATATCGTGGTGCGG
>CAYODE010000030.1:0-23742 GCA_964402685.1 uncultured Aestuariivita sp.
CAATGCGGTGTCGATCCGAAAATTCTTTGAAAACACGGCGCAGGTTTCCACGACCGAGCATACGGATGAGGCGAGTGTCATTCAGACCCGCCACCGGATCCCTGAAGACGCGCTGCGCGAAGACCAAATCCTTGTCTATCAGGTGCCGATCCCGGAGCCGCTGCGCTTTCTTGAGCCGCGTGAGACGGAGACGCGGAAAATGCATGCCTTGGAAGAATACGGGCTGATGCATGTGAAGCTTTATGAAGATATTGCGCGGCACGGGGCGATTTCGACCTCCTACGCCTATCCGGTGAAAGTGGAAGGGCGCTATGTGATGGACCCGTCGCCCATCCCGAAATTCGACAACCCCAAGATGGAGATGGCAGCGATCCAACTTTTTGGCGCGGGACGTGAACAACGGATATATGCGATCCCACCTTACACACAGGTTGTCTCGCTCGATTTCGAAGATCATCCGTTTGACCCGTCCAAAGCCGATCATTGCTGTGCGCTGTGCGGCGCCGAGGACAGCTATCTTGATGAGGTCATCGTCGATGACCAAGGCGGGCGGATGTTTGTTTGTTCCGACACCGATTATTGTGCCCGCCGACGGGAGCAGGCCGCATGATCAACCAGCTGCGCATTTATGAAGTCCCCAAATCGAACAGAGGGCCATTTCTGGACCGGTTTCGCGACCATGCTGCGCGGATCATGCGTGAGCAATATGGGTTTCGGATTCAAGCGATGTGGACAAGCGAAACCGATGAAAAGTTGGAGTTCGTTTACCTTCTATCATGGGTCGATGTTGATGAAATGACCCGATGCTGGGCGGCTTTCATGGCAGATGAGGAATGGACCGCCATTAAGGCCAAGACCGCGGCAGAGCACGGTGATTTCGTCCTTGGCATCCGTGAGATGGTTTTGAATGCGACTGAGTTTTCTGCGCCTATCGGAGATGCGTCATGACCCCCCTTCTTTCAGTGCAAAACATCACCAAAACCTACGGGGGCCGGATCGGCTGCGCGGATGTAAGTTTTGACCTCTACCCTGGCGAAGTCATGGGCATCGTGGGCGAAAGCGGATCCGGGAAATCGACCCTCCTGAATTGTCTTGCCGGGCATCTCGAACCGGACGGCGGTCGTGTGATGTATGATATGCGCGGGCAGGGTCCTCGGGACACGCTGAGCTTGAACGAGCCAGAGCGGCGTATGTTGGGGCGCACCGACTGGGCCTTTGTGCATCAGAACCCACGTGACGGTTTGCGTATGGCGGTGAGCGCGGGCGGCAATGTCGGCGAGCGTTTGATGGCTGTGGGTGCGCGGCATTATGGGGACATCCGGGACTCCGCAACAGATTGGCTCGGCCGCGTTGAGATCACCGAAGATCGGATTGACGACCGTCCTTCGGCCTTTTCCGGCGGGATGCAGCAACGCCTGCAGATTGCGCGGAACCTGGTGACGGGCCCACGGCTGGTGTTCATGGACGAACCAACCGGCGGGTTGGATGTCAGCGTACAGGCACGGCTATTGGATCTGCTGCGTGGATTGGTGCGCGAGATGGGCTTGTCGGCAATCATCGTTACGCACGATCTGGCCGTGGTCCGGTTGTTGGCGCACCGGATCATGGTGATGAAGGGCGGGCATGTCGTTGAAGCAGGTCTGACCGATCAGGTGCTGGACGATCCGCAACATCCCTATTCACAACTACTTGTATCTTCGGTTTTGCAGGTGTGAGAAATTTCGAATTTATACAAAGGGTTGACTGATATGATTGCGATTGAAGGACTGTCAAAGAGCTTTACCCTGCACAATCAGGGCGGCGCGCGGATCCAAGTGATGCAGGACGCCCGCTTGCATGTAGCGCCAGGCGAATGCGTGGCATTGACAGGGCAATCAGGCGCTGGGAAGTCCACGCTGATGCGGATGATCTATGGCAACTACCTGGCAGATGGCGGATCCGTTCAGATCGGTGGCGTCGAAATCGTCGGGGCCGAGCCACGCGATATATTGGCGTTGCGACGTGACACGCTGGGCTACGTCAGCCAGTTTCTGCGCGTGGTGCCACGTGTGCCAACATTGGACGTCGTGGCCGAACCGTTGTTGGCCGTTGGAACAGAGCGTGAAGCGGCTCTGGCACGGGCCCGTGATCTGTTGGCGCGGTTGCGGATACCCGAGACGCTTTGGGGACTGTCGCCCACGACGTTTTCTGGCGGCGAGCAACAGCGCGTGAACATCGCGCGCGGTTTTGCACATACTTATCCTGCGATGCTGCTGGATGAGCCCACTGCCTCTCTGGATGTGACAAATCGGGAGACGGTGTTGCGCCTGATCGAAGAGGCGAAGGCGCGGGGCGCAGCAATAGTGGGCATTTTCCACGATGAAGCTGCCCGCGATCGGGTGGCCGATCGGGAGATTGATGTGACCCAGTTTACTCCGGGGCTTGCCGCATGAAACACGGGCGCCTCTTTGCCGTCGTTGGCGCGTCAGGCGTGGGCAAAGACACGATTATAGCTGCGTTGGCCAAGGCTCGGCCTGAGCTGCACTGGGTCCGCCGGGCAATTACCCGACCCTCTCATGAAGGAGACGAACCGTTTGAGCCGGTGAGCTTGGCGGAATTTCAATCACGGTTAGACGCCGGTGCGTTCGCCTTGCATTGGACGGCCCATGGATTGAGCTATGGCGTTCCGAACTCAGTACGTGATGTTTTGGTTGAGGGGCGGGACGCGATGGTGAACCTGTCGCGCGGTATGCTGGTAGAGGCTGCCGGAGTTTTTCCAGACATGCATGTCCTAAACATCACGGTAAGTGACGACGTGCGGGCGGAACGACTGGCCGCCCGGGGCAGAGAAACCGCCGCGGACATCGCGCAGCGTTTGTCGCGGGTGGTGCCAGATTTTGCGCCAATGCTGAAGGTCACGGACATTGATAACTCGGCATCGCTAGAGCGAAGCGTTGCAGCTTGTTTACAGATCATGGACCGTCAGACGGCCTGATCTTTCAAAGAAGGAATAGACCCGTGCAAGACATGGTACTGACAAACGCGCGTTTGGTTCTGAAAGACGACGTCATCGAAGGCACGATGACTGTTTCTGATGGTCGTGTTGAGGATATCTCATCCGGACAGAGTACCGTGCCAGGCGCAGTAGACTGTGAAGGCGATCTGATCATTCCCGGGCTGATCGAGTTGCACACTGACAATCTGGAACGGCATATTCAGCCACGCCCGCGCGTGGACTGGCCGCATGGGCCAGCCATCCTCGCGCATGACGGGGAATTGGCCAGCGTTGGCATCACCACGGTTTTTGATGCGATGCGTGTGGGGTCGATTCCAAATGGCAAAGGGCGATATTTGAAATACGCCCGTCCGTTGGCAAGCGAATTGATGGAGATGCGAGAGGCCGGTGCCTTGAGGATCTCACACTACCTGCATCTGCGTGCAGAGGTTTGTTCCGAGACGTTGGAAGAAGAGCTTGCCGAGTTCACACCCGAAGATCGGGTTGGATTGGTGAGCCTGATGGATCACACGCCGGGACAAAGACAGTTCCGGGATATCTCAAAACTAAAGCTTTATGTGCAGGGCAAAAATAATATGACCGATGCGGAGTTCGACGAACATGTCGAAAACCTTCGCACGTTGCGGGACCGTCACGGGGATCGGCATGAAGAAGTTGCGGTATCAGAGGCGGGACGTTTGGGGGCCATTCTGGCCAGCCATGATGACACCACACAAGAGCAGGTGGCGGTATCCGCGTCTCATGGCATCCGCCTAGCTGAGTTTCCGACAACCGAAGAAGCAGCCGCAGCCTGTCACGCACATGGGATCGCCGTGACGATGGGGGCGCCAAACCTGATCCGTGGCGGGTCCCATTCCGGCAACGTTGCCGCAGCGGATCTTGCTGAAGCCGGTCTTTTGGACATTCTGTCGTCGGACTACGTTCCATCGGCTCTGCTCACAGGGGCGTTTTTGCTCGCTGATCTGTGGGGTGATCTGCCCCGCGGCGTTGCCACCGTTACAGGCGCACCAGCGCAGGCTTCTGGACTGACGGATCGCGGTGAGATTGCCGTGGGCCGCCATGCCGATCTGGTGCGGGTTGCGCGCGTCGGCCAGGTGCCGGTGGTACGGTCCGTGTGGTGCCACGGGCGGCGGGTTGCCTAACTCTGCGACCGGAAGTCCGCGCGTAGTGATTGGAGTCACTCCCCCGTGACGCTGCGACCTTTGGTCAATGGCGGTGGTCGTTGGGCGCTTGCCCTCTACTTCGCCTGAAATGGAGTTTGATCCCGCCTTATTTCGACGATTCTGGCAGCTCATTGCTGGCTTGTTTCGCCCACCTCCTGGGTGGCGACGTATCTTGCTTGCATGGAGTTATGGGATCGTCTGCCACACCATCTTTGCGGCCGCTGTTTTTGCAATGATCTGGGCGATGTTTTTCGGTATGAGCGAGAGCTTTGGTCGCGTGCCAGAGCCCTTGTCGTATATCGCTAACACGGCGCTGGTCCTGCAGTTTCCTGTCGTACACTCGCTTCTGCTGTCGTCGCGCGGGCAGAAGGCGTTGAACTGGTTCGCGCCGCAACGCCATGCCCGTACTTTGGGCACGACGACATTCGCGATCATCGCCTCGCTACAGCTTCTGGCTCTTTTCGCCTTGTGGACGCCCAGCGGTGTGGTGTGGTGGCGTGCGGAGGGCGCGGCCTTTGTTGGTTTGTGCGTGGCCTATGGGCTGAGTTGGTTCTTGCTGATGAAGGCAAGCTACGATGCAGGTGCCGAAGTGCAATCAGGCGCGTTGGGTTGGATGTCACTGGCTCAGAAGATCGCCCCACAGTTTCCAGACATGCCGACAACCGGATTGTTCCGGATCATTCGACAGCCGATCTACATGGCGTTCGCGCTCACGCTTTGGACAGTGCCGGTGTGGACACCAGACCAGTTGGCCTTGGCGCTGGTTCTGACAGCATATTGCTTGTTGGCCCCGCGTTTGAAAGAACGCCGTTTTCAAAAGCGTTTTGGCGCGGAATTCGACATGTATCGCGCGCGGGTCCCCTACGCCGTGCCGCGTCTTTGGCCAAGCGGTGGACCGATGGAACAAGAAAGGTAAGGATGCACGATGTATGAAGTTCTGCTATTGGTCACAGCGCTGCTGTTTGGGGGTATGGTGCTCTATTCCTTTGGATTTGCGGCCTTCGTCTTCTCGGCGCTACCAGCCGAAACAGCGGGGCCGTTGATCCGCAAAGCGTTTCCACATTTCTATCTGTTTTGTTTGGGAACCGCCGCGCTGGGCGCCATAATTGCCTTGCTGGTTGATCCGTTGTCCGGTGGGGTCCTGGCAGCCATTGCCCTGACAACCGTTCCTGCACGTCAGATGCTGATGCCTGCCATTAACGCTGCGACAGACAGCGGGAACAGAGCGCGGTTCAAGGCGTTGCACGGTGCCTCGGTGGTTTTGACACTGCTGCACATCGTGGCCGCCGCTTACGTGATTGTGCGCCTCGCGTCGGTATGATCTGAACAAGGCGTCAACTGGCATTGAAAAGAGGCGAGTGTCTTGCTGTTGGATGTCAAAAACCTGACCAAGTCTTATCCGGGAGCCGATGGGCAAGTTCCGGTTTTGCAGGGTGTAGATTTGACCTTGGACGCTGGTGAAACCCTTGCGCTAACAGGGGAATCCGGATCGGGTAAAAGCACGCTGCTGCATTTGGTGGGCGGATTGGACGCCGCCGACGCGGGCAGTATTCGTATTGAGGGCCGAGAGATCGCGGATCTTGATGATCAGGGTCGGGCCGAACTGCGCCGCCGTGATGTGGGTGTGATCTTTCAGCAGTTCAACTTGATCCCTTCGCTGGACGTGGCTGCAAATATTGGCTTTCAGGCACGTCTATCCGGGGATCTGGATATGTCCCGTCTCAACACTTTGGCGGAAGCGCTGGGCCTGACCGCGCATTTGAGAAAATACCCCGAAAACCTGTCTGGCGGCCAGCAGCAGCGCGTAGCGATTGCGCGTACGTTGATGACGCGGCCCAAGCTTGTTCTGGCGGACGAACCCACGGGCAATCTGGACGAGGATACGGCAGACGAGGTGTTGGGCCAGATGCTGGAGCTGGTGGCACAAACGGGCGCTGCATTGATGGTCGTGACCCATTCGCCCAATGTAGCCGCGCGGATGGGACGCCAGCTGAACCTAAGCCACGGGCGCTTGGCATGACCGCAGCTGGCTTCGCAGCGCTGTGGTCGCATTGGCGTCGCAATCCGCTGCAGCTCTTCACGCTTGTGGCAGGGCTGGCTTTAGCGACGGCTTTGTGGTCGGGCGTTCAGGCGATCAATTCCGAAGCGCGCGCCAGCTATGACGCCGCCGCAGACACCTTGGGCGAAGGGCGGTTTGACCATCTGCTGCCCCGGATCGGTGAGACGGTCGCGCAAAGCCGCTATATCGATCTGCGTCTGGCGGGCTGGCAGGTCTCTCCGGTGCTTGAGGGGAGGCTGTTTTTGGACGGCGGTTCTGTCCGGGTTCTGGGGCTGGATCCACTCACCACCCCTGGCCAATTATCTCCCGTCCAAGTGCAAGCCGGGGCTGGGCTGGTGTCTTTTGTCACGGAAGGCGGGCTCTTTGCGAATGCCGAGACGGCGGCGCGGCTTGCGGACCAGGTCGAGATCGGTGTGGTGGTTGATCCGAGTGTCGCACCGGGGATCGCTGTTACCGATATCGGGACGGCGCAGACCTTATTGCGGCAGCCAGAGCGCCTGAGCCGCATGATTGTTTCCACGCTGCAACCATTGGGCTTGGCACCATTGGACCAACTGGCGCCAGATCTGGTGCGCAGGCCCGCGCAAGAGGTCAGCGATGTCAGCCGTCTGACCGACAGTTTTCATCTGAACCTGACGGCCTTTGGGTTCTTGAGCTTTGCCGTCGGCATTTTCATCGTGCATGGCGCGATTGGTCTGGCGTTTGAGCAGCGACGCGGCATGGTGCGCACCTTGCGCGCCCTTGGGATGCCGTTGCGCAAGCTGGTTTGGCTGATGGTGGTGGAGCTCCTGGTGCTGGCCTTTATTGCAGGCACCATAGGCGTGGTCTTGGGCTATCTGATCGCCGCCGTCCTGTTGCCAGACGTGGCCGCCACTCTGCGTGGATTGTATGGGGCGGATGTCGCCGGCTCCATCCAACTACGTCCGGTTTGG
Source organism: uncultured Aestuariivita sp. (assembly GCA_964402685.1). Classification (GTDB taxonomy): domain Bacteria; phylum Pseudomonadota; class Alphaproteobacteria; order Rhodobacterales; family Rhodobacteraceae; genus Aestuariivita. The sequence continues at coordinate 7,150 of CAYODE010000030.1, forward strand.
TGGGCGTCCGGATATGCCATTGCGTTGATCGGGACAGCGGCTGCAAGCGCCGGAGCGCTCTGGCAGATCGCGCGGATGCCGCTTTTGGCCAGTGCCCGTCCGCGTGCCTGGGTGATGGCGTCCGGGCAGGGTGCTGTACGTTTGGGTCTGGTTGCAGGAACCCTTCTGATGGCTGCTGCTGGCTTGGCCATGCTAGGAAGCGGATTGGTCGCAGGTTTCGCGTTGCTGGCCTGCCTGCTGACGGGGGCGGCTTTGGCGTTGCCGCTGCTGATGCGGGCGGTTCTGCGTAAAGCGGAAACACAGGCGAAGTCCGTGACCTGGCAGTGGTTCTGGGCTGACACGCGCCAGCAATTGCCGAGCCTGAATTTGGCGCTGATGGCGCTTTTGCTTGCGATTGCAGCAAACATCGGGGTGTTGACGATGGTGTCGAGTTTTCGTCTGACCTTCATTGGGTTTCTGGACCAGCGGCTGGCGCCCGAGTTGTTTGTCAGTGTGGAGAACGCCCAGCAAAGCGCTGAATTGGAGACCTTTCTTGAAGGGCGTGTCCGCGAGGTCCTGCCGGTGAATTCGGTCGAGACGCGGATTGCAGGATTACCGACGGAACTTTTCGGCGCACGGGTTGGTCCCACGTATCGCGAAAACTGGCAGTTTCTGGCCTCTCGCGGGGACGTGTGGACGCAAGTGGCGGCTGGAGAGGCCGTCGTCATTAATGAGCAATTGGCGCGTCGTGCGGGTCTCTGGGTTGGCGACAGCGTGGCTGTTGGGCCGGAACTGGTGATGCCGATCGTCGGGATCGTGGCGGATTACGGGAACCCGATCGGCCAGGCGGTCATCGCGGAGCCTGTGTTTTCAGAGCTTTTCCCGGAAGAAATCGCAACGCGTTTTGGGGTGCGCAGCGATGATCCCGAAGCACTACGGCAGGCCCTTATTGATGAGTTTGGCATGCCCGAGGGAAACATGATCAATCAGGCGCAGATCAAGGCGTTCTCCATGGACGTGTTTGAACGAACGTTTACTGTGACAGGGGCGTTGAACGTTTTGACCCTGGCAGTTGCGGGTTTTGCGATCCTCATGAGCTTGCTGACGCTTGCAGCGCTGCGGGTGCCACAACTGGCGCCGGTTTGGGCCCTGGGATTGACCCGCGCGGCTTTGGGTAGGCTTGAGTTGGTGCGGGCGGTGAGCCTTGCGGTTCTAACCACATTGTTGGCCCTGCCGCTGGGGTTAGCTTTGGCGTGGGTATTGTTGGCAATCGTGAATGTGGAAGCCTTTGGATGGGAACTGCCGATGTTCCTTTTCCCGGTCGATTACGCGCGGTTGGGTGGGTTCGCCTTGGTCGCCGCGGCGCTAGCCGCGCTGTGGCCAGCGATCCGTTTGGCACGAACACCGACCGGGGATTTGCTGAAGGTGTTTGCCAATGAACGTTAGACTGTTGTTGGCCTTTTGCCTGCTTTGGCCCGTACACGTTTTGGCACAAGGGTTTGCCGGTTTGGGATCGGAGGCTGAAGGCTTTGCGGTGCCACAACCCAATCCGGCTTTCGACTTTCCTTCAGATCATGGTGCGCATCCGGATTACCGGATCGAATGGTGGTACCTCACTGCCAATCTGACCGGTCCAGATGGCATGCCCTACGGCATTCAGTGGACACTCTTTCGATCGGCACTTGCGCCTGAAACCCGCGCGGGCTGGGACGATCCACAAATCTGGTTTGCCCATGCCGCCGTAACAACGCCCAACGCGCATCATGTAGCAGAGCGCGTCGCGCGGGGCGGCATTGGGCAGGCGGGGGTAACACCGGATCCGTTCCGCGCCTGGATCGACGATTGGCAGATGGCCGGGCCCGATTTCGACAACATGCGCTTGACCGCGTCAGGCCGGGAGTTTCGGTATGACCTGCAACTTTCTGCGCAAGGACCGCTGGTCTTTCACGGTGAGGACGGCTTTTCGGTCAAATCCGCAGAGGGGCAGGCGAGTTATTACTATTCACAACCATTCTTCGCGGTGGACGGCGTCCTGACCCTGCCGGAAGGTGATATTCCGGTGACCGGACAGGCCTGGCTGGATCGGGAATGGTCATCTCAACCTCTGTCGGACAATCAGTCAGGCTGGGATTGGTTTTCGCTGTCGTTTGCCACAGGAGAAAAGATGATGGGGTTTTTACTGCGTCAGACGGATGGGACGTCTTATTCCTCGGCCACGTGGATCGAGCCGGATGGATCTACGATCAGTTTTCCGGACGGCGCGTTTCGGGCTTACCCGCTTGGCGAGACGCAAGTCGCAGGTCGGAGCGTGCCAACGCGCTGGCAGGTGGAACTGCCTGATAAAGGGGTGGATGTGACGGTGGCTGCGCTTTATCCGCCGTCTTGGATGGCGGTGTCTTTGCCCTATTGGGAAGGGCCGGTGGAGATTGAAGGCAGTCACCGCGGCCGGGGGTATCTGGAGATGACGGGTTATGAGTGATCCATCTGATCTGAACGCGTTTCTGGATCACGCGTGGCAGCGGTTGAGCCGCGGGGTGGCTGATCGGCGGTCTGGCGCGCGGCATGTCAGTTTCTCAACGGTTTCTCCCGACGGGTTTCCGCAGGTTCGCACAGTTGTTTTGCGCGCGGCGCAAAAATCTCAAAACCTGGTTGAGGTGCACACCGATGCTGCGTCGGCAAAGGTCAGCGCGCTGGGGGCGCATCCCTACACCCAGCTTGTGGTTTGGGATGAAAAGCCACGTCTGCAAATCCGCCTCGATGCGCGTGTCGATGTGCTAAGCGGGGCAGACGTGTCCGATACGTGGCACCGGGTCCCCCCGGTGTCGCGGGAGGCCTATGGAAAGACGCCAGCGCCCGGAGCGCCGATTGACCACGCCTATGCCTATGAGCTTCTCAGCGATCCGGCCGCGTTCCGCGTGTTGCGCTGTCATGTTCAACAGATTGATCTGGTTGAGTTGGGAGAAACGCATCGTCGTGCGACCTACCGGATCGAGGATGATTGGGCAGGACAGTGGCTGGTGCCGTGACACCGGCCAAACCTGTGCTAAGTCACGCCGTGGGGAAGGAAAAGAATGGGCGTGTCCAAAGAATTTGATCCCGTCTTGATCGTAGGGGCCGGTCCGGTTGGTTTGACGCTGGCGTCGCGCCTGCACGAAGCGGGCGTGCCGGTGCAGGTCTTTGAGGCAGAGCCAGAAATTTCGGACCAATTGCGTGCCTCGACCTTTCATCCTCCGACCCTAGATCTGTTCGATCCATCCGGGATCACCGATATTCTGATCGCCAAGGGACGTATTACACCGACATGGCAAATCCGCATGTTGGAGCGGCGCGAGCGGGCGGAATTTGACCTGTCGGTTCTGGCCGATGAGACGGGGCATCCCTATCGCCTTCAGTGCCGTCAAGCAGAGTTAAGCCGTGCCCTGCTGGGTCGTCTTCCCGACGGGATCGTGCATTTTTCCAGCCCCGTCTTGCATGTTGAGCAGGACAGCTGCGGCGTTTCCGCCCGCATCGGGCGAGAGGTGGTCCGCGGCAGCTACCTTGTAGGATGTGATGGGGCGCGGTCGATTGTGCGCGGAGCGATCGGCGCGGAATGGGAAGGCGGGGCCTATCCCGAGCACACGGTTCTTGCGACCACGCATTTCCCCTTCGAAAAGCATATAGAGGGTCTGTCGGGTGTGAACTACATCTGGAAGTCTGGCGGAACGTTCTCGCTGTTGCGGTTGCCTGATGTTTGGCGGATTTCGTTGCATCCGCGCGAGGGACAAAGCCCGGAAGCCGCGTTGCAGGATGAGGCTATTCGCGCGCAGATCGGCGAAATCCTCCCGAAGGCGGGCGATTTGGAAATCGTTGAAAAACGGATCTACAAAATCCATCGCCGTGTCGCCTCCCAATATCGGGAGGGACGGATGTTGCTGGCGGGGGATGCTGCTCATCTGAACAGCCCGAAAGGCGGCATGGGTATGAACGGAGGCATTCACGATGCGTGGGCTCTGGCCGATTTGCTGATAGACATCGCAAACGGTGCGCCGGAAGAGGTGCTGGAGACGTATGAGCGCAAGCGTCGCCCGATTGCCAAGGACGACATTGTCGGACAGGCCGACAAAAATCGGGCGAGGATGAATGCGACGGATGAAACGGCGCGGTTGGCACATCTGTCAGAGCTGCAGCGGATCGCGCGTGATCCGGACCTTGCAAGGGAATTTCTACGGCGTTCTTCTATGATCGAGGGTTTGAAGCGGGCGGAGGCATTATGATGACCAAGCGACTGGCGATACTGGGGGGCTGCGGCGGTATTGGGCGGCAGTTGGTAAAAGATGCCCAAGACGCTGGCTGGATACCCATTGTTTTTGATCTGGCGCGCTCGATTGATGCACACCCGCTTGATGGTGTTGAAGCGCATCCGGTTGATGCGAGCGACGCAGAAGATATCGAACGCGCGGCAGCGAAATTGGCCACGCCGATAGAGGCTTTTGTGAACTTGTGCGGGTTTGTATCGGGTGACGGTCTCCTTGCAGATCGGACCCCCGGAGACTGGGCCGAGGTGATGGCGGGCAATCTGAACGCCGCTTTCTTTGCCGCGCGCGCATTTGGTCCGCGCATGGCCAAAGGAGGGGCCATGGTGCAAGTCGGTTCTGGTTTGGGTCACTACGCGCGGCCGGGATACGGTCCATATGGCATTGCCAAGGCGGGTATCGCCCAGATGACACGGCAACTGGCGTTGGAAATGGCGCCTAATGTGCGGGTCAATTGCGTGGCACCGTCCGCAGTGGACACGGCGTTTTTGCGCGGTGGCACCGGAAGGTCGGACGAGGACGCGCCATCGCGTGTGGATATCGATGCCTATGCCTCGGTCATTCCGATGCAGCGGGTGGCGCTGCCGCAGGATGTGACAGGACCGATCCTGTTTCTGCTATCGGATCAGGCGGCTTACGTGACGGGACAAACCCTGCACATCAACGGGGGGGCGTATATGCCATGAGCTTTGAGTTGCCGATTGTGCCACCTGCTGAGGTTGGAGGCTACGCCGCCGGTCGCGCGACATCTGGCGGGGGGCAGGAATTGCCGGTCTACTACCCCGCTACCGGAGCCCGGATCTCGACCCTGATTGAAGATGATGACGCGTCGGTTGATCAAGCGGTACAGGCCGCACGTACAGCGTTTGATCGCGGTCCGTGGCCCGGGTTCTCGGTACCGCAACGTGTCGACGTTTTAGAGCGCTGCCGACAGGTCATTCTGGATAACGCGGAAGAGCTTGCCCGCTTGGAATGCGCCGCGACGGGGTTGGTGCTGCGCGAATTGCGGGAGCGGCATATTCAGCGCGCGGCGTATAACTTTCGTTTCTTCGCGGAATACATCAGCCAGTCTGCTGGACAGCGCTATGACCAAACGCCTGGGTTCATGACAACGGTATCACGCGTTCCAGTGGGGGTCGCGGCGCTGATCGCCCCATGGAATGCTCCGGTTGCCCTGGCCACAATGAAAATCGCTGCCGCTTTGTCGTTCGGCAATACCGCGGTGTTGAAACCGTCGGAACAGACGCCATTTGCCTTGGCTCGGTTGGTTGCACTGTTGCAAGAGGTACTGCCGGAAGGCGTTCTAAATCTGGTCAATGGGCGCGGGGCTGTCACCGGTGCGGCACTGGTCGATCATCCCGGCGTGGATTTGGTGAGCTTCACCGGCGGCACACAAACCGGGCGGACGATCATGTCCGCGGCCGGGCGCAATCTGGTTCCCTGCACGCTGGAGCTGGGGGGCAAATCTGCAAACATTGTTTTTGCCTCTGCTGATATCGACAGGGCGTTGGATGGCGCGCTGCTGGGGATCTTCTCCAATAATGGCCAGCAATGCCTCGCCGGGTCGCGTATTCTTGTTGAACGCTCGATCTATGACGATTTTGTTGGGCGATTTGTGGAACGCGCTGCGCGGGTCCGCGTGGGAGACCCGCTGTCAGATGAGACCGAGATCGGGCCTTTGGCCAGCGTGGCGCATCGGGATCGCGTGCTGAGCTTTGTCGATATTGCGCACGGGGACGGCGGCACGCTTTTGACCGGTGGGACGCGGCGGGACGATTTGGGCGACGGCTACTTCGTGGCGCCTACGGCGGTGAGCGTGCCGTCCAATCAGGCGCAGGTCGCGCAGGACGAAATCTTTGGGCCGTTTGCGACGTTTCTGCCCTTCGATAGTGCAGTGGAGGCCGCGGCCATGGCCAATGACACCAGCTTTGGTTTGGTCAGTTATATCTGGTCGGATCACTTACCAACTGTCATGACCATGAGCGAGCAGATGCGATCCGGCGTGGTTTGGGTGAACACGCCCATGATGCGGGAATTGCGCGCGCCGTTTGGCGGTTTCAAAACCTCGGGCGTTGGGCGGGAAGGCGGTGCATCGTGCGAGGCGTTTTATACAGAAGAACGGACGATCACGATCCCGACCCATCCGCAGCCCCTGCGCAAGCTGGGCCAGACATGACGCAGCGCTTGGAATATGGCGCGGCGGGTGTGATGGGCGTTTTGACGCCGCAAGCCAACACAACGGTTGAACCGGAATTCTGGGCGCTGATGCCGCCTGGCTGGTCGATGCTGAATGCGCGGCTGATGTCAGATAAGGCAACGATCCGTGACCGCCTGGTGGATTACACTGAACGATACGCGGACACATGTGCGGAGTTTGCGAACGCACCGGTTGACGTGATCGCAGCGGCCTGTACGGGTGCCTCCTATCTGATTGGCAAAGAGGCCGAAGACGCCCTCGTCGATCGGATCGAAACGCAGTATGGCGTGCCATTTGTCACCGCTGCCTTGGCCTCTGTGATGGCTTTACGGGCGCTTGGAGCCCGGAAGATTGCGTTGCTGTCGCCATATCCGGATGACCTTAATCGTGCCAGCACACCCTATTGGGAGGCGCACGGTTTTGAGGTGGTGACCAAGGCCGGCCCCATGCTGGAGGACGCTGCATTCCATCCAATTTACGCCATGGGGAGAGACGCTGTTTTCAACAGTTACGCTCATTTGTCAGATAGCGATGCGGACGCGGTTTTAATGCTGGGCACTGGCATGGCCACGCTGCACCCACTGCTTCGGGGATACGGAGATGGTCTGATGCCCGCCGTTTCTTGCAATCTTGCCCTTGTTTGGGCGGCGACACAGAAGCGCCGTTGGGATCAGTTAGACTTGGCCGAATTGAATGACTGGTGCGCCGGAACTCATTGGGCGCCCCGATTAGAAGCGATTTTCCCAGGTTCGGCCTAATCCGCGACCAATCTGGGTTTCTTCTGGCAGTTGATTGGTTGTTGCGTATTTGGCGCGGTCTGGAGATCCCAAATAAACTGCGCATCCTCGTGGGAGAAAGCTGAGGATCAAGTCTAATCAACAAGCAATGCCCCACTTTCGAGTATGCCGGTCTTAGCCTATTCCCGAAATTGTTCGACAGGAATGTCTTTGCTTCCTCGATGGGCCGGCTTCTGCGAAACAATTCGACGTAAAAGACGGAATTGATGCGCCATCCATGGACGCGACGGTGAGTTGGTGTTGTTCTGTTGTCGCGCTTTGGCATCTATGGCAAAATTTTGTTTTGTTTTTGGCCTCTTAGCTGGCATAGTCCGCTGATAATTTAACGACTCGGCGTGCGTTTTTAAGTCGGGCATCCTACGGAATAACAGGGGTCAGTGCGTCCCATGATTTTTTTGAAGCTGCCTTTTTGGCGCATGTACACTGTTGCTTTTGCCTTTGGTTTGACAGCGTTCGGCCTTGTCCCAACCGCATTTGCTGACAGCCTGCAAAACGCGGTGACGCAATCGCTTTTGAACAGCAATGCCAGAAACGCGTCCATTGCGGCGATTGAGGCGCAAGAGAAGCAAGTGATCATCACTCAGAGTGATCGCAAACCGCGTGTCGAGATATTCGCAGAAGTTGCACAGGAACGGGTTGATGATCCAAACAACCTGACCGTAGGTGATAACGATGAGTTCAAGCTCGCGCGCGGGGGCGGGGCGACGATTACCTATTCCTTGTTGGATGGTATGCGGTCGCTCAACACGTTGTACCGCGAGGCGACGTTACTGGATTCCGAGATCATTCGACTGTCGGATGCCACCGAAACGCTCGCTTTGAATGCGGTGCAGTCTTACATCGACGTCGTCCGACATCAGAATATTGTCGCGTTGTCGCAACAAAACATTGCAGTACATGAGCGCATCGTCGGCCAGGTTGAACAGCAGGTGACCGCAGGCAAGTTGTCAGAACCGGATCGATTTCGTGCAAACGACAAATTGCTTGCGGCGAAACTGGCCCGCTCTGAAGCAAATGCAGCTTTGGCAGATGCCATCGCACAGTACGAACTGATTATTGGTGTGCCCCCGAGGGGCGCGATGTCCATCCACGGCGCGGTCAATTTGCCGCCCTCACGGGCGTCGCTTGAGACCAATGCCTTGACCAATAGTCTGCAACTCAAACTGGCCCGCAATGATCTCAAGGCGCTCACGTATCAAGGTGCCATTGATGAGGCCGATTGGAAGCCGCGCGTTGACTTATTCGCCTCCGCGGACGCGGGTATTGACCGTGGAGGGTCATCAGACAGTGACTCGCGCACGGCCGCGGGCGTTCGGTTGAACTGGACACTGCACAGCCAGAGCAAGAAATCCGCCACGATTGCGCGTAATCGCGATCTTCAGATGCGGGCGCACTACCAGATGAAACAACTGGAATCCGAAGTGCGCGATTTTGCGCGCCGTACATGGAACCAGTTCCGGGCCGTTTCCGAGCGCAAGACGCTTCTGGATCGGACCGTGTCGACGAATGTGCGTATCGTTGAAGAGTTTCGCCGCGAATTCGAAGCGGCAAAGCGTCCTTTGTTACAGGTGCTGGACGCTGAACGCGCGCTGTTTAACCAAAAGGTGCAACGCATAAACGCCGAGGCCAACTTGGCATTTCAAAAATATAAAATACTCGCCGCACAAAACACCCTGGCCGATCATTTCGGATTGGCGCATGCGGGGCGTGTGCTGGAGGCAGACTTCGAGCAGAGAGTCAAATCTTCACCGCGCGGGGAATTCAACGTGACTGTCCCGCCTTTAGAATAGCCCGCGCGTGGCGGAGCTGCGCGACACCCAGGTCCAGCCCGCGTCAGCGGGCTTGATTGCTGTTGTGGAATGGATGGCACGCCATCATGCGCGGCCGTTCACAGAAACATCTTTGAAAGACCGACTGCCCAACGGATTTGCTGAGGAAGGGCCCGAGGGCCTGATGCGTGCGCTGGAAGCCGTCGGCCTGAAAACGCAACGTGTGCCTCGCAGCGTGAGCCGCATCGATCCCGGCAGCCTGCCAGTTGTTTTGCTCACGCATGGCGGTGACTTTCGGATCCTGACACATGTGGATGGCAAGGGACGTCGAGCGACGGTCTGGGACCCTGAAAGCGGTGCGGAACAAGAAGTCCGCGTCAGAACCCTAAGTCGATCTGTCCGGGGCGAAGTCATTATGGCAAGCCCGAAAGAGGCGGCTACAACGTCCAGACTGAGCCCGGATGCGGTTGCGATTGATCCCGGCGATCAAGGGCATTGGCTGTGGTCGGAGTTGGGGCGCCACAAAGGCGCATGGCTTCAGGTCTTTCTAGCTGCGCTTGGCGTGAACCTTGCTGGCCTCGCTTTGCCCATCTTCGTGATGAACGTCTTTGACCGCGTCATACCGAACCTTGCTTTTGTCACGCTGGTCACTTTGGCTATCGGTGTCGCGCTCGCGCTGGCCCTGGATTTGATCCTGCGCCTGATGCGCAGCGCGATCATTCAAAGGGTCTCGCGTCGTACTGACTTGTCCTTGGCATCGCGACTTTTCCAGCTCGCATTGAACCAAAAACTACTGAGCCGTCGCGGCGGTGCGGCAGGAGCGATCACCAATTTGCGTGATTTCGAAGCTGTGCGCGATTTCTTTGCGTCGTCGACACTGGTGTCGCTCATAGATCTGGCCTTCATCGGTGTGTTTCTTATCGTGCTGTCGATGATTGTGGGGCCGCTGGTTTGGATCCCCGTTGCGGCGATCCCGGTCATTTTGACAATCGCGGTCATTGCCCAGGTGCCCATCGCCCGCTCTGCGCGCCAGGCGCAGCAAATGAACCTCAAGCGCAACGTGGTGTTGTTTGAATCCCTGTCGGGGTTGGAAACGGTCAAGAGCGTAGGGGCCGAACCCGCGCTTTTGCGGGAATGGGAAAACGCGGTCGCGGCCTCATCGCGGGTGACAGCGCAAACCCGGAACTGGTCTACTTTTACCAGTGCGGCAACGGTTTTTACCCAGCAAGCGGTCAGTGTGGGCATCATCTGTTTGGGTGTTTTCCTTGTAGCGGACGGACAGATTACGATCGGTGCTTTGGTTGCGGCCAACATCCTGGCGGGGCGCATCCTGGCGCCGCTGGCAGGGATCGCGCAGACGATTTTCCGCGCCAATTTCGCAATCTGGTCGTTGAAATCGCTTAACAGTTTTGTCGACACGGAAACTGAAACAAGCCCATCCGTGCGCAGTGATCTTATGGTTGCACGGGGGGACGTCGAGCTTCAGGGCGTGAGTTTCGCCTATCCGGACGCCAAGGTCGCCGCACTCACCGATATTTCTGTCCGGTTTGAACCCGGGACGGCGACAGCGCTGTTGGGGCGTATCGGCTCTGGCAAGTCCACTTTGGGCAAGCTGATCAACGGCACCTACCAATCAGACACCGGATCGATCCTGATCGACGGGTATGAGATCGCACAGTTTGAACCCGCCGAATTGCGAGCCGGAATCGGATATCTGCCGCAAGATCCGGTTCTTTTTACCGGCACCATTCGTGAAAACGTAGCGATCGGAGTTCCTGACGCATCTGATGCCGATGTGATGCGCGCGCTCTACTTTGCTGGGATAGACGGGTTTGTGGCCAGCCTGCCAGAGGGGTTGGGGTTCTTTACGGGCGAAAAAGGGGAACGCCTTTCAGGCGGACAGCGGCAAGCGATCTCTCTGGCGCGACTTTTGTTGCGCAAGCCGAAATTTCTGTTTCTCGATGAGCCCACGAACGCGATGGATCACTTGACCGAAGCTTTGGTGGTGGAGCGTCTTTCCGAGCTCCAACGCAGCGGTGTTGGGATGGTCCTGTGTACCCATCGCATGTCGCTCGCCGCGATCTCGGACCGGTATGTGGTGATTGATCAGGGGCGGAAGGTCATGGACGGGCCAAAAGCCACTGTGCTGCAGCAGCTGAACCAAAGAGCGGCTCAGAACATGGGGGAGACTGGCTGATGTTTTCCCTGCGTGCGACAGACGAGGCATTTATCAACCGTCCCGGTGGCAAGGATGCGGGATCCGGTCTCTGGGCCTTTCTGTTGCTAATCCTGGGCGTGTTCGGCGGCTTTATCGCTTGGGCAGCGTTTTTTGAGATCGAAGAAGTCACGCGCGCGTCGGGTCGGGTTGTCCCAAGTTCTCAGGTGCAGTCCGTGCAATCGCTGGAAGGTGGAATTGTAACTCAGATCGCCGCGCAGGAGGGCGATGTTGTCGATCCCGGTCAGATCCTCTTCCAGATCGACGATACCAGTGTGCAATCGCGTCTGGGGGAGCTGGAAAAACGCCGCGACGCCCTGTCCAGCGAGCTTATACGATTAAAGGCGGAAGCAGTCGGCGACGATCAGTTGACCTTCCCGGTCGATCTTGGCCTGAGCGAACGGTTGATCCAGGCAGAGACGGCCGTGTTTGAAACGCGACGCACCCAGTTGGCTCTGGAGTTGGACGTCCTGCGTGATCGGCTGGCGCAACGGCGCGCCGAATTGGGCGAACTGGTGGCCAAGCGCAATCGGTTGGTTGCGGTCGCAGCTCCTCTGCAGCGGGAAGTTGAGATTTCCGAGGGATTGTTTGAGCAGGGCACGTTCTCGGAAATTGAGATCCTGCGGCTGCGCGCGGATTGGGCTGAGGTTGAGGGCGACTTGTTGATTTTTGCCGCGTCGGAAGAGCGCGCTTTGGCCAGCATTGCCGAGGTGGAAACGCAAATCCGCACGGTCACTTCCTCTTACGGTTTGGCGGCTCAGGAACGGATTGCAATTGTGTTAAGCGATCTTGCCGTGGTTGAGGAAAGCATCACCGCGGCACGTGATCGAGTCATGCGTACGGCGCTGCGCGCACCCGTTCACGGTACGGTCAATCGCATCAACGTTCCCAATGTCGGTGCGGTTGTCCAGCCTGGGGTGGCGGTTGCAGAAATTGTGCCTTTGGGCGACTCCCTACTGATCGAGGCCGAGGTGAGCCCGCGCGACGTGGCCTTCGTACGTGTAGGCGCAGAAGCGTCGGTCAAAATCTCGGCCTTTGACTACCTGCGCTATGGCGACCTGCCGGCGCGCGTCGAACGCATCGGTGCCGATGCGCTGCAATCACCTGAAGGCGTGCCCTATTTCCAAGTGATGTTGCGGACCGAGGATACCGCTTTGCAGGGGGATGCGGGTCCGTTGGAGATTTCGCCCGGTATGATGGCAGGTATCGATATTCAAAGCGGTCGTAAAACCGTTTTGGAGTATTTGATCCAGCCGGTTCTGCGCGCACAGCACGAAGCATTGCGGGAGCGTTAGGGCATGCTTGTGTTTCAAATTCTATATCGCCCGGCGGTGGCTGGCAGCAGCGACAAAGCGAGCTTCGCCTCTTCAAAATTGCGATCTGCCCGCAAGCGAAGCGTTTGGGCTGATTTTGGGTTTTTACACGGCTTTCTCACTGCGAACCGGTGCAATTCTTCTGCGCCAATGGTGAGTGAAAAGTCGGACTTAGAAGAACTTGCAAAGACATCTTTGCAAGCAAGGGGGATTAAGGATGCTCTTTAAGTCTATTCGAGCGGATGACAGCCAGTCCGGCGAAGTTGTCATTGCAGCCCAACCCGGGCAGACCACGATCCCCAATGATGTGGCGATGTTCAGTGGCGCCTATTCGAAAGACGGTCAGGACCTGTTGATTTCGCACGACGGCTCTGACGTCATTCGTGTGGTTGGCTATTTTCAATATGCGACTCCGTTAGATCTTGTTTCTACGAAAGGCGCGCTGCTGCGCGGCGTTGACGTTGTGCGTCTGGCGGGGGCCGGTCAGGACCTGAGATATGCCCAGGCTCAGACTGCGACGGATGCCTCCCTGCCCAATCAGGGCGAACCCATCGGCGTTGTAGAGACCATTGAGGGAACGGCAACCGTCACCCGGGCCGATGGCACGGTGGTTGTTTTGAACGAAGGCGATGTGGTTTTCCAAAATGATGTCGTTCAGACGGACGCGAGCGGGACGCTATCGCTGACATTTGTCGACGGGACAATCTTTTCGCTGACAGCTGGCTCGCGGATGATTTTGGACGAGCTGATTTTTGACCCCGATGCGGGATCGGACAACTCGGCGACGTTCAGCCTGATCCAGGGCAGTTTTGTGTTCATCGCCGGACAAGTTGCCACGACGGGCGGTATCGACGTTGAAACCCCTGCGGCCACCTTGGGTATCCGCGGTACGACCGTCTTTGTGCAGATCGTCTCTGGGCCTGGTGGTGACCAGGTATTGGTATCGCTTGAACCGGACCCTGATGGGTCGGTTGGTCGGATTGAGTTGAACGACCTTGAGGGTAACCCGATCACCCTGATCGAAAGCACTGAAACGGCCTGGGTTGTGTCGCCTGGCGACGACGCAGGACGCGAAGTTCTCAGAGATGTGGCGGCAACGCCAGAACTTGCGCAGCTTCTGGTCCAAGCGGTAGAGGCCCTGGCCGAAAGCGAAGCGCGTGTCGAATCCGGCGAGGCCCTTGTTCCCGATGCCGCGCCTGACGGAAGTGACGCGCCACCACCGCAGGACAGCACCACTGACGGCGAGAGCCCTGTGCAACCTGGCGAAGGGGGCAACCCTGGCGCGCCAGGCGGCGGCGAAGCAGCGCCACCGGCGCCCGAACCACCGCAGGCAGACCCCCCAGCGACTGATCCCATCGCTATCGAGAGCAGTGATACCGCGGACGCAGCCCCAGTCTCACAGACATCGACACCCACCCGAAACGCGGCCGTTCAAGAGAACACGGCGCCAGTGGGCGAAGATCGCGCCGTCAGTTTCCGATCCAGTGAGCAGGTGTTCTCCGGAACTTTGGCAGGGTCGGACGAAGACGGCGACCCGGTCACCTTCCGGATCGAAACGCAGCCAGCGAACGGACAGATTACAGAATTTGACCCGGTCACGGGCGAGTACGAGTACACGCCAAACCCAGGTTTTGTCGGTGAAGATACGTTCACCTATGTCGTTGTGGAGGAAACCGAAAACGGCGCCACCTCCGCGCCCGCGACCGTTTCAATTGATGTCGCTCCGCCCAACCAAGCCCCGGAACCCGTCGATCAGGCTATCACGATTTTGGAAGACGATCCTGTTGTTGGCACGGTGACCGCGACGGATGCCGAAGGCGACGCTTTGACATTCGCACTGGCAACGGGCCCTGAGAATGGGTCGGTCTCGGTGAATCCAGACGGGACGTTCACTTATGTGCCGAACACAGACTACGTCGGGACGGACTCTTTTACCGTTACGGTCAATGATGGTTTCGATGGTGAAGCGACGGCCGCCGTCTCGATCACAGTGGAGGCCGTCAATGATGCGCCGGTTCTAGATCCAGTTAGTCTGTCCACAGCGGAAGAGACTGAACTCAACGGTCAGCTTGCGGCGACAGATGTCGATGACGATGTTGAGACGCTCACCTATGCGCTGGGCTCTGAAGAAGGTGACGCGCCTCAAAACGGCGGTGTGACGGTGAACCCGGACGGGTCCTTTACCTATACGCCTAATGTGGACTTCTTCGGGTCTGATAGCTTTGTCGTTGCCGTAAGCGATGACGGGGGCGCCGTTGGTACCGGAACTGTCACCGTTAACGTCACACCCGTTAATGACGCGCCTCTTGTCCCTGATGAACCGCAGGCGGTGACCGGTCAGGAGGACACGCCGTTCGACGGGACGATTACTGCATCCGATCCCGATGGCGACGTCCTGACGTTTGCCCTGAATACAGGGGCAGAGGATGGGCCGTCCAATGGATCAGTTGTCGTAAATTCTGATGGCACGTTCACCTATACACCCGATGAAGAATTTTCAGGTGAGGATAGTTTTTCTGTGTCGGTCAGCGACGGAGTTGCGCCCGCACAGCAGGCAACTGTCTTTGTCACGATCGAGCCGACGAACGACGCGCCAGCGTTGGCAGATGTCGAAACAAGCACGGCCGAGGACACGGAGCTCAACGGCCAGCTGGTTGGAACGGATGTCGATGATGACGACGCCACTCTGACATATGCGTTGGGCACCGAGCCCGGAAACGCACCGGAGAATGGTGTGGTCACGGTGAACACCGATGGGTCTTTCACCTATACGCCGAACGCCGATTTCTTTGGGTCTGACAGCTTTGTTGTTGAAGTCAGCGATGATGAAGGCGCCACAGGGACAGCGACGGTAACGGTCGACGTTACGCCGGTTAACGATGCGCCGGTCGTTCCGGAAGAGCCCCAGTCGGTCACGGTTCAGGAAGACACGCCGTTCGATGGGACGATTAGCGCTTCGGATCCGGAAGACGATGCGTTGAGTTTTGCGCTTGGCTCCAATGAGGGGGACGAGCCGGCGAACGGGACGGTGGTCGTGAATGCCGACGGCACGTTCACCTACACACCCGATCCGGATGCGACGGGTTCCGATGAGTTCACGGTCACAGTGGATGACGGGAATGGCGGTGTATCGACGGCAACGATACTGGTTGATGTCGTTCCTGCAAATGACCCGCCTGTGTTGGCGGATGTCGAATTGAGCACGCTGGAAGACACAGATCTGAGTGGTCAATTGACTGCAACAGATATTGATTCCCCCCAAGGGGATTTAACCTATGCGTTGGTAGATGGGCCATCGAACGGAACGCTCACTGAATTCAATTCCGACGGTTCGTTTATATACAGACCGACGACTAACTTTGATGAAACTGACAGTTTCCAGGTGAGCGTAACTGACGGTTTTTCCGATCCAGTGATCGCGACGGTTACCGTCAATGTCACTCCGGTCAATGACGCGCCGATTGTACCCGTCCCGCCACAGGAAATATCCGTTCAGGAAGACACGCCCTTTGATGGGACAGTGACAGCTTCGGATCCCGAAGACGATGCGTTGAGCTTTGCATTGGGGACGGATGAAGGAGATGAGCCGGCAAACGGGACGGTTGTCGTAAATTCAGACGGCACGTTCACGTACACGCCCGATGCCGATTATATTGGGTCAGATTCATTCAATGTGACCGTTGACGATGGCAATGGCGGGATCTCAACGGCCACGATTGAGGTCACTGTTGCGGCGACGAATGACGCGCCGGCATTGGCGGATGTCGAAACGAGCACTGCCGAGGACACGGAGCTGAACGGCCAGCTGGTTGGAACGGATGTCGATGATGACGACGCCACTCTGACATATGCGTTGGGCACGGAGCTTGGTGACGCACCGGAGAACGGGTCCGTTGTGGTGAATACCGATGGGTCTTTCACCTATACGCCGAATGCCGATTTCTTTGGCACGGACGATTTTGTCGTAGTCGTTAGCGATGACGAGGGCGCAACTGACACAGCGACGGTGACGGTGGATGTGACGCCGGTCA
>CAYODE010000030.1:23842-27042 GCA_964402685.1 uncultured Aestuariivita sp.
AGTGATGACGAGGGCGCAACTGACACAGCGACGGTGACGGTGGATGTCACACCGGTCAACGACGCGCCAATTGTTCCCGACCCGCCACAGGAAATCTCCGTTCAGGAAGACACGCCCTTTGATGGGACGATCACGGCTTCGGATCCGGAAGACGACGCGCTGACTTTCGCTTTGGGAACCGACGTGGAAGATGAACCGTCCAACGGGACGGTTGTCGTAAACTCAGACGGCACGTTCACCTATACGCCCGACGCCGATTTTAATGGGTCGGATGCGTTCAATGTGACCGTGGATGATGGCAATGGCGGGACAACGACGGCAACGATTGAGGTGACAGTCGAGGCCGCGAATGACGCGCCTGTTCCTGGTGAAAACCAGGTCACGACCACCGAAGATCAAGCGGTCTCAGGCACTGTTGCCGCGACGGATGTGGACGATGATCCACTGACGTACGCGCTTCAGAATGGACCGTCAAATGGGACGCTCGAATTTAATTCTGACGGCTCTTTCACGTACACGCCCGATCCCGACTATAACGGCAGTGACAGCTTCACCGTAACCGTCACTGACGATATTGCAGCGCCGGTCGAAGCCACGGTTAACATCACCGTTGACCCTGCAAATGATGATCCTGTCCTCGCAGACCAGACGTTGTCCACGGACGAGGACACCCTGCTGAGCGATACGCTGTCGGCGACCGACATCGATGGCGATGAAGGATTGCAGTACACCGTGATCAGCGATGTGTCATCGGGCACGCTATCGCTTCAGACCGATGGCAGTTTCGAATACACGCCGGATGCTGATTTCTATGGCACCGACAGCTTTGATGTTGAAGTGGATGACGGCAACGGTGGAACCGATACAGCGACGATTACGATAGATGTCGCCTCGGTTCTGGACAGTGCAAGCATCGATGCTGTCACCGGGGACAACGTCCTCGACGTTGAAGAGCAGATTAACCCGATAGTCATCACTGGCACGGCAGAAGCAAATGCCACGGTTGTTGTCACTTTCGCCCCGCCTGAAGGCGAGGTTGTCGCAGAACGCACAGTCACTGCTGACGAAACGGGCGCCTATTCCGCCGAGTTTGATCCGTCCGATGTGCCGGACACCGATACATTTTTCGTCGAGATCGATGTGACCGACGCCCAAGGTAACCCGGGTGGGAGCGCTGAACCAGTCGAAGTAACGCGTAATCAACCGGATGGGTCGTTGACCATCACGACAGCGGGGTCTGTGTCGAATTTGGATGTACCAACCAGCCCGGTTGATCTGGATCTTTCGGACATGCCCTATGCAGCCGTCTTTGAGGAGACGGACGGCGGGTTCGCGGCACGTGCCCCCACGACCACGGCGCCAACGTCCATCCTATATACTGCTGATGACGGTCGGACATTTGCACTGATCGGGTCGAACCTGAACTTCGTCGCGCGAACGGGCATTGTCACAGGTCTTCAGATCGGCACCTCCACGGATCCGGACTATTTTGACGTGACTGGTTTGCAAGTGCCGCTTTCAGAGTTTCTGGACGCGTTCGACGCGTCGCTGGTCAACGGGGAAATTGATGAGGCGCCGTTTAATGCGCTTTTCGCTGAATATTCTCTGACGTTCGAAGGATCCGAAGCAAGTGACCAGTTGGACTATTCTGAGCTTGCTCCGAATGATGATACGTTCATCGGGCGAGGCGGGGACGACCAGTTCAGCGGTGGTGCCGGAAACGACACGTATGATGGTGGCGCTGGTAACGACACATTGGTTGTCGGCGAAGGGCGCGACACCGTAATTCTGACGGATGGCGATGATTTTTCGCCGGACTTCGATCCCATCTTTGACGATATCCAACTGGCGGAAGCCAGCCGCGCGCTTGCGGCTGTCGACTCGCTGCAAGTCATCTCCTCGACTGATGAAGGGGGTGAAGTATCCATTCGGTTCGAGTTCACAGATGAAGGCGGCTCGTTTGGGTTCGATTATGACGGAATAGAATTCTGGGCTTTGGTTGAAGCCGCGCAGATCCGCGCGAGCGTGTTAGAGGATGGGCAGACCTTCACTGGAACCGAGCTCGGGGAGACCGTGGCCGGAACGGCGGGGGACGACATATTCAACCTGCTGGGCAACGACGCGTTGAATGGCGGCTATGACCAAGTTGTGGCGTCGGCGGGCAATGATGAGATCCGCTTCACCGACAACACGCAGTTTGGATTTCATGAGCTTGTCTACACCGTGCTGGATAGCTCTGGGTTGACGGCGAATATCAATGCCAACAACACGACAAACACCATCGACAAAGGTGACGGGCTGGGAATCGATACTTTGATCGACGTTCAAGCTGCCATTGGCACCTTTGGTTTGGGCATTGTGGAGACGACTGGCAACGATACGTTCAATATTACCCAGCACGCGTCGCAATCGGGCTTTATCGGGCTGTTTTTTGGCGCGGGCGACGACGCGGTCAATATCACAACGGGTGTGGGCACTGTTCGGCTGACCTTGGGCCTTGAGGATCAAGATGTACTGGTCAACCTGTCAGACAGTAGCGCTCTTGGTTTGGAGGCAGGAACCGCATCTTACGATGGCGGCACTCTTGACGTTAACGTCACCGGAGATCCCACAAACCTGACGTTGGAAGTCCGAACCGGTGACGGCAACGACAGCATCGTGGGCACCGCTGGAAACGACCGCTTCATTTTGGGGGCCGGGACAGACTCGGTTGATGGCGGCGCGGGTATCGATTTGGTGCGGTACGATCGCAGTGGAATTTCTCAGGGTGTGGACGCAAACCTACTCACACAAACAGCGACGGGTACGTGGGATGGCCAGGCCTTTACCCACACTCTGACCAATATCGAAAACCTCCGAGGGTCTCGGTTTGACGATACTTTGACCCTTTCCGATGTGGGCGGAGACTTGCGCGGCAATGACGGCAACGACAGCCTCATTACAGGGACTGGTAATGACAGGGTCGACACCGGCAGCGGCTTCGACACTGTTGTTTATTCCGATGGCGAAGACACAATTGACGGGTTCAGCGCCTTTAGCGACGACGTGCTGTTGGCGGGCCGCGCTTTGGCCGCGGTCAATACTCTGGAAGTCGTTGAGAGCGCCGATCCAAGCAGCGTGCGGTTTCAGTTCTCTGATGGTGGTGGCACTTTCGGGTTCGATATTGTCGGTATTTCCCAGAACAGTGCCCAGATAGAAGC
>CAYODE010000031.1:0-27007 GCA_964402685.1 uncultured Aestuariivita sp.
ATAACAAGGTCGCAAAAAGAAGCGCCACAACCGGTCAGTTCTAAGCAGTGAATTGTACGACCAGCGGATGATCCGAAAGTTCAAGGGACACTGCATTCGGCAAAGACGCCGTGTGGACAGCCCTTGTGCCTATTGTTGGATTGAACACTTCCAGTCTTTCCGGTGGACGGGCAAAGTGCAAAAGGGTCTCTGTGCTGCCCTGGAGCATTTCTCCCCACACAACAAATTGGAACACTCCATCTTCGCGCTGCAGAAGAAAATCATGAATGGACGGGTTTCGTCCCTCTAGAAACACTTCGACCTCAGCTTGTGCGTTGGGAGCCCCTGGTGGCGCGGCTCCTTCGGTAAGTATCGTGATCAGGTTATGCAGAAATCTCGCCGCAAGGCGAGGTTTGTAATTCGGAGCAAAGAAGCCAAAGCTCTGATTGCCGGCTTCGTCGGTTCGATCGCGCAAAATGTAAACCGATGTGTGGGTGTAACCTCGGGCAAACTGTGCAAGGTAAAGGTTGAGCAGATGTAAGCCATGAAGCCTTTCAGGCACCTTCTGCGATATGGTGACCCCAGTTTCCGTTGTTACCCGTGGCAGCGCCGCAAGCTCTTCGTTTGAATGGCCTTCAAAGCCCTTAAGCCACGTACGACCGAAGTTGACATAGAGGCCATTCACGAGGGATGACGGCGAAGGGTCCGAGGCGTCCCAAACCTTATTGTCAGCCAATTCTGGTGCGTTTGGGTGATAAATATAGTTATGAACATTGGCGAAATCGGCGTAACGGGTCCCACTCGGCATGAGCGTGTTTTCACCGTCGGGGATACCCAAAAACTGCAGGCCAGCGTTATCGGTTTGCGCACCTGGATCGGACAATGACCAGACAGGATAATTGCGCAGTTCGGAGTGCCCTTTCACCGAGTTGTAGAGGTCGCTATGCAACCGGGCAACAGGTAACCAAGAGCCGGTGCCGCCCCCTTTTTCGCCCAGGTAGGTGACAGGCCAATTATTGGGCTCATTACTCCCTTCAAACGCAAGCAGTGCGCCGTTACGTGCCAGGACGAGCCCGGTTTCCAATAACTCATTGAGGTCACTATTCCCGCTGACCAAACCCCAATTTAACAAAGCGCCGGTTCGGCGATGTAGTCGCAGCATGGTTTCGATCGTGTTCGGACCGTTCTCGCTCAGACCCTCTATGCCTGCACGGACCCAGCGAAAGCCGCAATATCGGACCATCTCAATTGTGCGTTCAATGGGTTGGCCACGGTCTGGAAAGGTCGTGACGACCCCGATGCTGTTGAGAAAATCGCGGGTAGGACGCGCCCGCATCTTTGCAAAAGGCTGCGTTCCTCCGACCATGCCGGGAGCCAACGCTACACCACTTGAAGCGAGCATGGTGAGCATATTGCGTCTGGTTGGTCCTTGATACTTTGCTCGGAACACCTTCATATCTTGCTCGCGCGGTAGCTTGCCGGAAGAGTTGCTACACCATTTCCACCTGAATTCGGTGCTGTGCTTTGCCCACCCAGACTAGTGTACATTTCAGATACCGTGAACTCATTTTGGAACAATTTGCCGATTTTGAGGTTCTCACCAGAGAGTATTCAAAAGCGGCGGAGTTGTCTTGTTCGGGATGAAGTCCACACCCTAACTGGAAGCCGTTACCTCAGGTGGTCCGTTGGAAAAACGGGCATTTTCCGATCTCGCGACTGATTGTTCTCGCGCAACGACGGCCATTGCCGTGAAAAGCACAAGGATCAAAGTTGGGTCGGGAACCGTTGCAGAAACAGCGTAAGAGGCAAGGATCGTCAATGCGCAGACCCGACTGGCATAGAATGCTTTAAAAGTGTCGGGATCAGAGAAGCCGGCTGCCCGCCCGAGCGCAAAATACAAAAACGCCAAGAATGCCGCCGTTCCAGGCAGACCGACGCTTCCCAATAAAACAGAGAAAAGGCCACTTCCGCGCAACGATCCAACGCCAGCTCCTAACCCCCAAGTCTCAAAAAATGCCCCAACAGCGGCGCTGGTCCATGCCCCGCGTTCCAGCCCTGACAGACTATCTCTTTTTTGCAAAAACAGACGTTCAAAGATACCTGCCGACACTTCGAGCGCGGGTGTGAACAAAACAACCAGGCACAGGGCGCAAACGAACAAGGCTGCGCAAATGACAAAGGCGTGCCCGGAGGTCCTAGACAGTTTTGCGTTAAGAAATGTTCGTGAATGTAAAACAACTAAAACCGCTGCCGCAGCCAAGCCCACAAACGTTGTCGTCGACAAAGCGAGGCATGCGAACACCAAGTTCAACAACCCTAAAACTCCGTCTCGACGACGACCACTGATCAAAAAGGACATCGTGAAGTAAGTAGCGAATGCTGCAGAAAAAGCGCCGAATGCGGCGGGTTCAGAAAAGCCTCCGATCACACGTGCAATGCCAGAGAGCGTCTGTTCATTTGCAAGCGTGTAATCCGCTGTGCGTATGGCGCTGAGAACGGTATCAAGTTGGAGCAGATCAAGCACTCCAAGGGCGATATTTATGCTGGCTGCCCATACCAAGCCGCTCTCAATGAATTGGATACCGCGCCGGCGGGCAACGAAAACAACGGCGAGGAAGAACCCACATGATAATAGGATGTAAAACGCTTGGGAAATATTTGAATTACCGGGACTTATCGGCCGCATCGTGGATGGAAACAACCAACTGACCTTAATGCCGGTGCTACTCACATTCATCGGAAAGACGAGAAACTGTCCTTGGAACAGCCGTACGAGTATGATGGCCGAAAACAGCGAATAAAGCGCATATACTAAGAGGTATATCCCCGATACAGGAATGCGTAATGCTGGTTTCGGACCCTGCCAACTCATGTAGCGGAGCATAAGAACCATAACAGTAAACATGGCCAGAAGATTGGAAAGAAGCAGCGAAAACCCAGACGCGTTTACTGCTGCGAACATTCCGAATGGTAATGCTGCGATACCGACGACAATCCCATTATCCGAGTTACGAGAAACTCCCCAAAGCCAGATGAGGAAAAATGCGGCTGCGGCAGGGTAGACTTCCATCATAATACCCCATCTGCTTCTAAGAAACTCTTGCAGCTTACATAGTCGACAACTCTATCAAGTTTTTGAATGACTAGCTCTTTCTCCAAGTCTTCGCGAGCGAAGGCTTCAGGTGGCTCTTTATGACTTCGAACAAGCCTGTTCTTCACTTGGCTTGCTTGAATCAGCGTGTTGCGTCTATTTCGGTTTCTTCGCAAAAGCCCACACCATCACCGGAAAATCAGGTTCGTTCTTCATGGACGAGAAGGGTCTTGCCTTAGCCCACTTGTTAAAGTTTGCTTTTACGCACGCGCGGTTGCCCCAAGCATTTGTCTTGATGTGATCTTCTGGAAAACCAGCCTGTTGCAGTAAGTGGGACAGGCCTGTCTGCGTCCAACGACTACAGTCTATCGGAGAATCGTGTATGCGTATGAGAAACGGGGTTGCAACGATGAATGTGCCACCTGGTCGTAGCATTTCAAACACGTTTCGTGCGGCTTGCCGGGGCTCAGGCAAGTGCTCGAACACCTGGTCTGCGATGATAAGGTCATAGGTCTTGGGGAGACTTTGAATGCAAATATCGAATTCTGGAAAATCCGCTGACTCGTAAGATCCGAAATCAAACTCTCGTTTCCATTGCACGCCGCCTGAAATCTCTAGAACATCGAGGTTTTCAGCACCGAGCTCGTCAATGAATCGGAAGCTGTCACGATACATCTCAATTCGGATCCAATCCGCCGTGTTGAAGCCGATTGTTTCCAACTTTTTTCGCAAGTACTCTTTTGTTGCCGGGAATCTCCGCAATTGCTGCAGTAACATAAAACCACCTCACTCTTAAACAAACCGCTCGATAGCTTGAATATTGCAGTCAGCGTAGCGTTGTTTGAACTATTCCTCCATATTACCTCTGCCGCGGCTTTTGGTCACCGACGAAAACCATTTTTTCTTGGGTTTTTTTGAGGTGGGCTGGTGAACAAGCGCTCATTCAACGCCCGAATAAGAAATACCAGACTCCGGTCAAATCCATTGCGCTTGCCGCTTCAAGTTATTGACTCGGTTAAGTGCCAATGAAATTCTGATCGGGTAGTGTGTGTGTGTTGTTGATTAGTGTAAGGTTTTACATGTTTTTGTGTTTTTTCGAGGTTACCCGAGGCATTTCAAATGCCCGCCGCTGATGGTGCTGTACGGGTCGTCGGTGAGTTTCCGGCCACTCCTGAACAGGTCCGGTTTTGGTTTCTTGATCAGCTCCATCCTGGATCCGCGTCAAGCAATATATGCGTAATGTGGGAACTGACCGGCACGTTCTCGGTTGAATCCGTAGAGCATGCTTTTGACAAGATCATCGAACGGCATGAAATTTTCAGAACACGGTTTGTTGAGACTGATGGGCAACTGACCCAACAAGTGCTAGGTGACGTAACGTTCGGTGTCGGCAAGATCGACGTTCGTCATCTGCCGGAGCCTGCGAGAGTGGTTCGTGTTAACGAGATCGCCAGCCAGTTGTCACAAGAACCATTTGATACCTCTGAACCTTGTCTTTTTAGAATTACACTTATTGAGACTGCTAAAGACCGTGCGACATTGGTTGTCGTTGCCCACCATATGGTGTTTGACGGCTACTCTATCCGGGTGCTTGGACGCGAGTTGGGTCAACTCGTTGATCTAATTGAGCGAAACCAAGCCGCGGAACTTCCAGAGCTAATGCTTCAATATGGCGACTATGCTCTTTGGCGGGAGGATTGCCGGACAGGAGAGTCCGGCGCGGATAGCATCCGTTTTTGGCGTGAACGTCTTAGCGACTATCAGTACTTTGAAATCGAAGCGGACCGCTCACGAAGCCCACTTGAGCAACGAGCCGGTGGTCGCATGGACCTGCCACTTGGTCACGATTTCTATGATCGCCTTACCCGAGCTGCAAACGATGCGTCAGTCACTCCCTTTGTCTTTGGCTGCGCTGTTATGGCCTCTGCGTTGTATCGCGCTTCAATGAACCCAGATGTTTCCTTTGGTTGCGCTTTTGCTGGGCGCAGCGCAGTAGAGTTGGAAGAACTTATTGGCGTTTTCATTAACCCAATCCTGCTGAACATACCTCTTCCGGATGATCCGACGTTTGCGGATGCTTTGGAATCAGCGAGCATCAATTTGAACGATGTTTTGGCGCATGCGGACCTGCCATTTGATGAAGTGGTTCGTTGTGCACAACAACAACGGGATTCAACACGCACGCCACTTTATTCTGTAAACTTCGGGTTGCAAAAAGTGTTTCTGGAAGAGATCGATTACGGCTCTGTCAAGATCGGGTCCATTCCATCGGTGACGCCGGAAATTACACATGATTTGAGCTTCCAGGCTTTCGGTCGAAAGTCCGGTTGGTTGCTCATTGTCGACTATGACAGGGACAGGTTTGATCAGGCGACAGTACAAGCACTTGGCGAATTGATGCGAGAGTGTTTCGAACACGCGTTCTTAACCCCAGATGCCAAGATAGCAGACGTGGCCTTTGAGCGCCCAAGTCCAGCGATAGAAACGGCAGTTCGTGAAGATATCGTGGTAAAGCGTCCGACCGCCTCTATCGAAACTCAGAGCCGTCCAGAATTCCGTGCGTTGGTTGATACGCATCAGTCTGAAGAAAATAGTATCAATAACTGCGATTTGCGGGTCCGCGAAATATGGTCTGACGTCTTAGGCATTCCAACGACGTCCAGCGATGGAAACTTCTTTGATCTGGGCGGGCACTCGCTTCTCGCGATGAGGCTACTTTCGCGCGTACGGACCGAGTTTGGTTTTTCTCCGGGAATCGCGGAATTCCTTCAGACACCCACACTTGAGGGCATCGCTGACTGCGTATCAGCCGGGCTACGTGATGCAGTTTCGAAGCAAAACGGTCTTACGTCTCTGAAGGAAGCCAAAAAGATCTGGAACGTGATCACGCTTGGGCCGGGAGCGAAAGACTCGCCGCTTATCGTATCAGTCAATCAACCGTTCCTATTTGTTCCAATTGCTCGGCGCGTGGCGGGCGACATGCAAGTTCTTAACTTGCACCTGAACAGCCAAATGGTGTTACGCGAAGAGGTAACGCGTTTGGACATTGACGAACTGGCCACTGCCGCGGCGGCTGTCATTGAACCATTGGTGAACAACAGACCGGTCATACTCATGGGCCAATGTGTCGACGGTACTTTGGCACTGCGAATTGCTCAAGCATTGGAGGAACGGACAGGTTCCGCAGCTCCGCTTGCGATGTTCGATAGTTGGGCGCCTGACGCCATGGACGGAATGCCGGCATTCCGGCGCATGTTTATCCGTGCTCGTGCTAAACTCCGAAGGTTGCGCCACTACATTGGTCGACGCTTAAGAGGCGACATTCAATGGATTGAGTTTTTCGAGAGCTACGCTATCAGTAAGTCCGTCTTGCTTCATCTTGGTAAAATCCACCCGGCAACATCGGAAGAAGAGGCCGAATGGGCGATAAATGAGCTTTTGGTGTCGAGCATGGCAGAAGAGTCTTTTGAGCCATATAGCGGTGAGACGCTTGTTTTTAAGACAGAAAGCCAGACGCAGCGGTCTATCAAAGTACTCTTTGGTTGGTCCAAGGTGCTTCCGGCGGATACGAGCGTATTCGAGCTGAAGGGTTGGCACGGTGAAGCGTTACTGGGCGCAGACGTTGATCGCATCGTTACCGTCCTGAAACAACGCTTGGCAAGGCGGGCCGGTAGTCAGATGGAACCGCAGAGTGACCGACCTAAAGCGGCACTAGGCGCCTATGGCGAACGCTGAAAATGACCCAAATGGACTATGGAACTGAGTTTGAATGCTTGGGGTAATGCAAACATGATCGATAGTACTGCTTTCGAAATGACGCGCATTACCTTTGGATCTGCTCGACTAAGAGTTTTTAGGGGATGAAAAAACCTGTGCGGCAACCACTGCGCATTGTTTTGGTCGTCGACCCTGATCAGCGTTTAAGCGATGCACAGGCATTTTTGATCGACCGTTTGAACGCAAACGCAAATGTTGTTTTCTGCGGACGTGTTGTAGGAACAAAGAGACGCGCAAACACAGCACCATCTCCGATCCTACGGGCGGTTCTCGCATGTGAACGCATTTTGGTGCGCTGGCGGATAAAGTCCTATGACACCAAGCAGGCCGAGACAGTATTAAACGATCTCCCGTCGGAGGACGAGGCGCCCGCTTCCAAAGGGTATGATCTAGCGATCGTTCTTGGCGCTTTTGGGTTACCAGACGACAAGCTCACTGCTTTCAAGCATGGGGAGTGGGCGTTGACCTATGGAGGCAGCGCAGAACCAAACTTGGCCAAAGCGATGCCTACTCTGCGTGACCATCCTTGGATCCGAGTTGAAATAGTGAAGCGGAGCAAAACCCTCAGAGCGCCAACTGCGATACGCGGTGCGAATTACACCCTCAAACCTGGCGCCGTTGTGACTGGAGCGTTTGCGGCGGAAAAGGCCGTACTCCTTCTAGAGCACACGATTAACGCGGTGTCCGATGAACGTTTTGAGGCAGTTTCTTCAGAAAAACCAACACCATGCCCGGCACCACCTGGACACAAGGATGCGGTTCTTTACGCAGTCTCTTTTTTGCGGGAAATGTCTCGGCAATTGCTCAAACGGCTTAGTGAACGTTTGGGACCTGGGCGCGAGTATTGGCGTATCGCTCAAGCACATGGAAACGTCACTGAAATCGATCCAGAAAAATCTCGTGATGTGCAGGCTCACACTCAGATTATGGCCGACCCATTTCTTTTCGAGCACGAAGGCGTGTTGTGGTTGTTTTATGAAGCCATGAACGGCGGGGCAGGAACTGGATGGATTGAGGCTGCTCAGCTGAAAGATAGCGGAATTTCAGCGCCAGTGACGGCCCTGAAGCGCCCGTATCACTTGTCTTTCCCATATGTGTTTTCCGAAGGTAGCGATATCTTTATGATCCCAGAGACCCAACAAGCGCGTCGTTTGGAAGTTTGGAAGGCCACGCATTTTCCGACGGATTGGGAATTACATGCAACCGCTTTTGAGGGACACCGACTGGCTGAGTCTAGTCTTTTCAAGGACGATGATGGACAGTGGTGGCTGCTGACAAACCTTTCGGACTATTATGCATTCCAAGATCACTCTAGCGAGTTGTACCTATATGCCGTTGATGGCCCGGACCTGAAACATATCGAGGCGCATCCCGACAACCCGGTTGTCTTTGGTGCCGATCGCGCGCGCAACGCGGGAGCGATTTTTCGTCACGATGGACGTCTCTTTCGACCGACACAAGACAGCAGTTTTGGCATTTACGGGTATGGTCTCAATCTGATGGAAGTGACGCGACTTGATGCCGGTGGTTACGAAGAGAAGCTCATTAAAAAGATCACCCCCGCCGACAAGTCTGGAAGCACCGCGATACATCATCTCAGCGTCGTCGGAGACACCTATGTTTTCGACTGGAGCGGAGAGCACTAGCCAGCAATTGGCTCGTAAGGCCTGTTGCGCAGCATAAGCAACCGGTGTGCAGGGCGCGCCAAATGTGATTCAGGCAGCGACCTCCGATGACAAGGCCGCTCGGCCTCAACGTAACGCTGAACTTCGTTGTTCCTTGCCGAGAGCGCGAACTAGACGCCGCTGCGCGTCCGGCTCCCTCTACGATAATCCTTAAGCGATGGTTTTTTCACCGTCGTCGCGTTGCGTTCTTTGCTGTCGGCGAAGGTGGCGAGTTGCGCGATCGACGGGTACTGCAAAAGGTGACGGCCTTCGAGATCCATGCCGGCGTCAATCATGCGGGCTGCGATCCGGAAAACCGTGAGAGAGTCCGCACCCAGAGAGAACAGGGTTTGCGTTGTGCTGATCTTCTCTTCGCCCAGAACGTCACACCAAATTTTCGCCATTTGCTCTTCTGTCGGCGTTTTCGGGTCAACATGGAATGCCGTAACGGTCGCGGACACATCGGGGCCGGGTAACGCTTTTCGGTCCGTCTTACCATTCGCTGTTTGGGGCAGGGTGCTCAGGAAGACCCATGCGTTGGGAACCATGTAGCCGGGCAGTTTCTGCGAGACTGACTGATGCAGGGTCGTCTGTGAAAGATCATGGCCCGTCTCAGCGACGATATAGCCCACCAGCCTTTTGTCCCCGTGTTCGGTGGTCTTGACTGCCGCTGCAGCGGCAGTGACGCCGTCAATTGCGCGCAAGGCAGTTTCCACGTCGCCAAGTTCGATGCGGAACCCTCGCAATTTGATTTGGTTGTCGCTTCGTCCAAGGACCTTGATCGAGCCATCGGGAAGACGCTGTGCAAGATCTCCGGTTTTATACAAGACCTCATTTCTCCCGTTGACGCTTACTCGGCGAAACGCTTTGTCGGTCAAATCCTGTCTATTGAGATACCCTTTGGCCAAACCGGTTCCACCGATATTCAGCTCTCCCACTGCGCCCAGTGGCAGCAGCTGATCTTGGCCCCCAAGAATGTACATAGAGGTGTTGGCAATCGGGTGTCCGATCGTAATTTGGTCAGCCGACTGGACGTGGGATGCAGCGGACCAGATCGTCGTTTCTGTTGGCCCGTATACATTCCACAGGGTCGCGCCGCCTGACATGAGTTTCGCAGCAAGATCGGGCGGCAAAGGTTCGCCGCCTGCCAGCATTGTAAAGCCGGTCTTTGGTTCAAAGCCGGCTTCAAGAACCATTTGCCAAAGGGTTGGAGTGGCTTGCATATGCGTGATGTCGCCGCGATCAAGGCGGGCAACAAGGTTATAGCCGCTTAACACATCTTCCTGGGAGGCAATGACTGTGCGACCGCCTTGTAGGAGTGGCAGAAACAATTCGAGCACAGAGATATCAAACGTCGTCGTCGTGACCGCGAGCAATACGCCATTCACGTCGAACCCGGGTTCCCGCGCCATGGACATCAGCAGGTTTACTGCGGATCTATGACCGATCTCCACGCCTTTTGGTGCGCCAGTTGATCCCGAAGTGAACATGACGTACGCGCTATCGTCGCCACTGACGTCAACAATTACAGACGCTTCCTCGACCGTCATGTCAGATATCGGCAAAGATGCCATTTCTAAATCGCTTGCGTAGTCAGGCAAGTCGACTTGATCGTGGATCAAAGCGGATACAGAAGCTTGTTCCAGTATCATACGCAAACGCGCTGTTGGCTGGGCAGGGTCCAGCGGAACATATGCATTGCCTGACTTCATCACCCCAAGCAACGCCGCAACGCATTCCGGTGACCGCGCAAGGGCTACAGCAACACGACCCCGGGTGCCAACGCCAGACTTCCGAAGCGCGGTAGCGATTATGTCACTGCGTGCGTCCAGCTGGCCATAGGTCATTGTTTGGTCGCCAAATTCCAATGCGACCTTGTCTGGAGTTTCGTTGGCCTTTTGGCTGAACAGTTGATGGATGGTTTGAATGCCGGGGAGCGCTTCGGCCGTTTCGTTTAATGTTTCGGCGATCCAGGTGCGTTCTTCCGGGGTCTGCACTGGAATTGTGGACACACTCTGTTGGGCATCAGCCGCAATTTCGGAAAGGACGGTTTCCAGATGCCCAATCCAGCGTTCGATCGTTGTCTGGTCAAACAGATCTGTGTTGTAATCCACATCCACCCGAAGACCATCGCTGCGTTCTATGATGTTAAAGAACAGGTCAAAGTTTGTGGACGTCTTGGGGTTCGGTGCAACGGACATCCGAAGCGGGCCCATCTCGATGCTTTCGCCGAGCCGTTCGAGGTTGAACTGTATCTCCGTCAAAGGCAGTCGGTTAAGAGTGCGTGGGATCTCAAGATCCTGTACCAGACTTCCGAATGTATAACCCTGATGATCAAAAGCGTTCATCACCTGATCACGGACAAACGTCAGATGTTCAGCAACTGTCGCGTCCGGTTGCTGTTTAGCCCGGATAGGCAGGAAGTTGACGCAATGTCCGACAAGATCACTGTTTTCCAGAAGCGCCTGTCCACCCGTGGGAACACCTAGAACGACATCGTCAGAGCCGCTAAGCCGCCCAATAACGATTTGGAGTGATGCAAATAGGGTAGCGAACAAAGTGCACCCTTGTGCTGCTCCCGCTTTTCGAGCGGCACGCGTGACGTCCTCAGAGATATGATGACTGCACGTTGCTCCGGAGAATGATTTTAGGGCGGGACGGGCTCTGTCCGTTGGTAGTTCAGGCAGTTCTGGTGTGTCGTCGAACTGGGATTTCCAATACTCCTTCGTTTCCAAAGGAACGGGCGTTTGATGCGCTGTCTTTGCCATCGCTGCAAAGGACGGCGACAGAGGCAAGTCGGGCTCAGTTCCAATGACTTCGTGTGTGTAAAGTGTGGCCAGATCCTGAGACACGACGTTTATGGACCAGCCATCACACACCAAATGATGCGCATTGATAACGAGAAC
Organism: uncultured Aestuariivita sp.; assembly: GCA_964402685.1. Classification (GTDB taxonomy): domain Bacteria; phylum Pseudomonadota; class Alphaproteobacteria; order Rhodobacterales; family Rhodobacteraceae; genus Aestuariivita. The sequence continues at coordinate 11,418 of CAYODE010000031.1, forward strand.
ATGGTGCTCAGGCGCCTTTCGCACAAGGAATGCGCGCAGAGGTGGACCGGTAACGATATCTATCTCAGCGGCAGAGTCTTGTGCGAGCAAGTTGCGGAACGCGTCTTCGTCACCTTCGTTGCTCAGATCGTGAAGCTCGAACGGCACTTCAAACGGATCAAGAATGTCGAAGGTTTCACCTGTGCGGTGGAATACCTGACGCAATCCATCGTGGCGCGCGACGACTTGGTTCAGAGCGGCTTGCAACGCCTCGGTGTCAAGCGGGCCGATCAGGTCCAGCGACGCACTTTCGTTGAAACTGCATGACGCCAGTTCGCCCAACTGGTTTGTCATCCAGATTTCACGCTGCGCAGCAGTCAACGGGATTGCCTTCGTAGGAGCGGCTTCGATCTGAGGCGGTGTGCTTACAGTTTTAGGCGAGGGGGCATCAGGTGTCTTCTGAGGAGCTTGCGCTTCCCCAGATGTCAGAATGCCCACACTTTGCAAGGCGTCCACCGATTGTTCGAAAACGTCTATAACCTTCTGATAATCTGCGGCTTTGTGCGCGGTGGTGAAGATCCACGGATATCCGATCTGGACGTGTACACCACCCTGTCGCATGAGTGGGAACAACAGCGCGGCGTTCGGATCATAGTTTGTGACTTGAGGTACAAACCAACTCGAATAGGTCTCCAACATGGAAGGCAAGCCGCGGTCGCTCAGAATACCATTCATCTTGGCTACGGCTTCAGCAGTGCGGTTTGCCGTATCTGTCCACAACTCCTCGCCATGATCTTCTAGATGATCAAGGGTTGCCGATACCGCTGCAACAACAAGCGGATGCCTTACAAAGGTTCCCGCAAAGAAGGTTGGCATTGCTTCGGGAACGGAGTCGTCCCCGAATTGCCACATGCCGCCATCCAGAGCGTCCATAAAGCGGGCGGAGCCGGCCAGCATGCCAATGGGCATGCCGCCACCTATCACCTTGCCGTACGTCGCCATGTCAGGTTGGATATCCCAAATGCCTTGCATGCCACGTGGGCCGACGCGAAAACCTGTCACAACCTCATCAATGATCAGCGCTGCACCACCCGTCTGAGTGATGTCGCGTAGAGACCGCACAAATTCGCGCGGGCGAAGATCAGGGTGACGGCTCTGAACGGGCTCAACAAGAACGCCCGCCAGAGTGTCTATGTTGTCTTTGATCCATTCCAGGCTGTTGGGATCGTCGTAAGGCAGCACAACAACGTTGGACAGGCTTGAGCGTGGAATGCCTGGCGCGATTGGCAGCGCGGACGGAGCGCCGCGACCACCTCGGCCTTTGACAAGAACTTCGTCAAACTGGCCGTGGTAATCATTGCCAAAAACAACAATCCTTTCACGCCCCGTAACTGTTCGCGCAAGCCGCATTGCTGCCATGACAGCTTCGGAGCCGGTATTGCAAAACGTGGCGCGTTGGTGACCGACAAAATTCGCAAAACGTTCCGCCACGGGGCCAACCAAATCCGTTTGAGGACCGATTGCGAAACCGCGTTCCATCTGTTCGGAAACGGCCTCAATGACGAAATCTGGTGAGTGGCCGAACGCAGTTTGTCCGAACCCGTTGACCAGATCCACATATTCGTTTCCGTCAATGTCCCATATCTGAGCGCCCTTCGACCGATCCGACACCACCGGGTAGACAAGTTCCTTCCACTCGGCCCGAAAGCCCGCGGCTGTCCGCGGGTCAGCCAGGACATGGCGATACTTTTGAACGTACGCTTTCGATTTGGGACTGCGTTCGCTGTATCGTGTGGCAAGATCTTTGGCGAAAGCCAATTGTTCAGACGTTAATTCCCCACCGGACGCATTCGTGGCGCGACCGATCGAAAAGCGTTGCTTTTCTTTCGGGACCTGCACCGGCTCGGGCTCGTTGTCTTTTTCGGCACGCGGTTCTGTTTGTTGCACCGTGGTCGACGGCGCAGGTTGCTCTTTCATCGGAACCGGATCGGGTGCCATATGGCTTTGCACAGGAACGCCACCGGAAAGGGCGCCGATTTGCTGCGTAATGACATGCTGCATGGCGGACAGTTGAGCCTGCATCAAAGCAGTCACTGAGCTGTCTGCGTTGACGGCTACACCTGCGGAAACCGGTAAAGTCTGTTCGACAATATTGCTTTGAACGGCAAGACTCTGCGTCGCTACCTGCTGTGGCGGTTCTTCGGTCGGCTGCACGGGCTCGACAGCAACTGGTTCTGGAGGAAGTTTTTCATCTAAAAACGCAGCCACATCAGAGATTGTCGGATACGTGGATAACAGTTCGCGAAAGCTCAGCTCGACCCCATAGTCGGCGGAGAGTTTCTGGCTCACTTGCCCAAGAAACAGTGAGTCGAAGCCCAGATTAAGGAATGACGTATCGGCATCGTCCTGCACCAAATCTTCACCCGAAATATTGCTCAGCATATCGATGAGTTCGCCGATCAGTCGTGGGCGGCGGTCAGCTGTTTGATCAGATGCAAGTGTCGTCATTGTCAAAATCTCTTTTGAGTGTTCGTTTGTTGTTTCAATGCTTGTTGGCGCCACGTCAGTCATGTGGGCGTCGTCCTTGTTATGTGCCGTTCTGTTTGTTGGCACGGGCGCATCGATCCAATGCAGTTTGCGTTCAAATGGATAGGTTGGCAGCGAAACACGCCTTTGACCTGGTTGGCCGAGTTTTTCCCAATCAATCGAGGCGCCCGCACACCAGAGTTGGCCAAAACCGTTCGCCATTGCGGTGGTATCGCTTTCGCGGCGCGTATGATCTGGTAGCGATTGTACGACCGCGACCTGGGCGTCTCGCGCTAGTGTCTGTTTGGCGAATGCAGAGAGAGTGGCACCTGCACCAACTTCCAAAAGGATGGCGGGCGTGCTGCGCGTCAGCTCTGAAATCGCTGTTTCGAAATTTACAGTTGCCCGCGCTTGCTGTGCCCAATAGGCGGGATTTGTGCATTCGTCGTCTGCGATCCATGTGCCGGTCACACAACTCACATATGGGATCGAGGGGCTGTTCAGCTTTAGACCAGCCAGAGCAGTTTCTAATTCACCGCATACCGGATCCATCATGACCGAGTGAAAGGCGTGCGACGTGTGGAGCCTTGTACACGGGATGTCTGCCGCTTTGAGGCGCTCTTCCATCTTATCGATGGCCTCAAAACTTCCGGCTAGGACATTCAACTGAGGTGCATTGCGGGCAGCCACATCAACGCTGTCGTCCAAATGGGACGTAACCGCATCCATCGATGCGCGTACTGAAAGCATCGCGCCACCGGGTTGGGATTGCATCAGCTCGCCACGCTTTGCGATGATTCTAAGACCGGTTTCGAAATCCATGACATCCGCAAGCGCGGCGGCGGTGAACTCTCCAACGGAATGTCCGATCAAGGCCTTGGGATGGACACCCCGCTCCATCCACAGTTTGGCACAAGCAAACTGCGTCAAGAAGAGCGCCGGCTGCGTCAGCCTTGTATCGCGCAACGCCCGAGCAGCGTCCTCATCGTCGGGATCGCCAAAACAAAGCATCGTTTTGACATCCAACCCCAAGATAGGGCGCAAGATCTCTGCTCCGCGATCAATCCAATGCGCAAAGGTAGGTTCATCAGCATAAAGCCCGCTGCCCATGCCAGGGTACTGAGACCCTTGGCCCGGAAACATGAATGAAACCGGTGGATCACCTTCCATCGCGGGCGCACGGGCAAGGCGCGTGTTCCTAAGCGCATCGGCCACAGTAGCGGCGTCACAACCAGCAACAGCCGACCTAAATTCAAGCCCTGTCCGGCTTTCTTGCGCAGTGTAAGCGATGTCGGACAAATGCGGGGAATTTGCTGACTCTAGTTGATCTGCAAGGCGCTGCTGCATTTCGGACAGTGCGGTCGGCGTTTTGGCCGAAAGGGGGATAATCTGAATTGAGTCCGAATTGCGCGACACGGAGAGTGTTGGTGCTTCTTCCAGCACCACATGTGCATTTGTTCCGCCAACACCGAAGGAACTTACCCCGGCGCGCCGCGGTCCTGTAGTGTCCCACGCTTCCAACGCGGCCGGAATACGAAACGGGGTACCAGAAAAATCAATATTTGGATTCAGCGCACTGAAATTCGCGACGGGCGGTAACTCGCGATGCTGAAGCATCAACGCAGTTTTGATCACGCTTACAACACCGGCCGCTGCATCCAGGTGCCCAATGTTTCCTTTGACTGACCCTATGGCGCAACTTCCTTCGTTCAGTCCATCACCAAACGCGCGTTTCAGGCCATTTATTTCGATAGGGTCGCCCAACGGTGTGGCCGTGCCATGGCACTCGATGTAGGAAATAGAATTCGCGTCCAGCTCGGCATCCTTTAACGCCAGTTGAACAGCAGCGGACTGTCCGCGTACGGACGGCGCTGTGTATGAAATCTTGTCAGCCCCATCGTTGTTTATCCCAACGCCGCGAATAACCGCATAGATTTGGTCATTGTCCTTCACGGCATCTACAAGGCGGCGCAAGACCACCACGCCGGCGCCATGAGAAAACACTGTGCCAGAGGCTTTTGCGTCAAATGGTCTGCACGTGCCGTCATCGGAGGACAGTCCACCTTCCTGAGTCACGTAACCGCGTTTTTGCGGAAAGGTGATTGATACCCCACCGGCAAGCGCGACATCGCAGAGCCCGGACCGAAGGTTCACGATCGCTTGCCCGATAGCAGTTAGCGAACTTGAACAGGCTGTCTGGACCGTCATTGCCGGACCGTTCAGATTGAGCTTGAAAGACACTCGGGTTGCCAAGCAATCGTTCCAGTTTCCTGTCCACTCGGCAAATTTCCCAGTTTGATAATTTGACGTGTAGTCTTCGACCTGTGCACGGTCTCCCAGAACGTTGTTCATCAGGTATGTGTTCGCAGCAGACCCCGCAAAAACACCCACTGGAACTTTCATATTGAGAGGATCGTGCCCACTATCTTCGAGTGCTTCGTAACAGATTTCGAGAAATACACGTGCCTGTGGATCGGTAATCGCGGCTTCACGCGGATACATTGAGAAGAACTTCGCGTCGAACATGCCCGCGTCTGGCAAATCAGGCCTTACAGGTACGTAATTCTTTGCCGATCTCTGTTCCGTGGTGAAATTATCTTCCAGGGTCTCTGGATCATGCGGCTCAATGAGGTTTTTGCCTTGGCGCAAGTGGTTCCAGAATTCGTCTATGCTGTCAGCACCTGGTAAGCGGGCGCCTAACCCAACTATTGCGACCGCGGTATCAGGTAGATCAGGCAGGGCATCTGTTTTGATTTTTTCTTCCGGCGCCGAAGTCGCATGTGATGATGTTACAGATGCGTCGGCGTTCACGATCTCAGTCAGCCGTTCGGAAAGCTCGCGCAGACGCGGCGTTTCAAACATGACAGTGATGTCGAAGGTCTGATCCAATTCCTCCACAATAGATTTGTGGACCCTCATCAGTTGCGATGACGTGCCACCAGCTTCAAAGAATGTTGTGTCGCCTGATACGTGACCGCACGAAGTTTTCTCGTCCCAAACTCGGCGAATAATGGCTTCAACTTGTTTCGAGGTCACTTGCTTTCGTCGAGAGACGAAAACCGGATCATTATCTTCAGAGCCAACCACTGAAACGCTCCATACCAATTACTATGCTGCGTACAGAGGTGGCGAGAAAACCCATTCAAAACAGTTGTCTTGATAACCAGAAGAGCTCAGCGCCGGGCTCTAGAGCAGACGAAACACACTCCTTAAGCGTAAGACGCGGATCACGGAATTGTAAACGCCGAAGTCAAATTCGAGCTGATTTAAGTTGTCGCGCTATAATTAATGGACATCGAATACAGCGTATTTTGCGTTCAATCACTGTAATTCGTGGTGCTACTGAAAATGGATACGAAATGTAGTTTAGCTGCGTTTTAAGGCGCTTGTCCCGAATTGTTTTAAATATTGGAACAACCCGCTCCGCGCCACGTATTGTCGCCAAGATAGAACTAATGTTTCACGTCTCAGAAAAACCAAGAGACGATCAACCAAACAAAGATGCCCCAGGTTAAAGCGCAGCCCCCAATAACAACGATGCGGGAGGCCCGTCCACTGATGCGCGCGCGTGCGCGAAACGTATCAGCTTCGCGGCTCTGCTCGTACCGATCCATCGTGCGTCTTTCGTCGGATGCCATGGCGCACAATTAATCTGTTCGATTGAGCTGACAACCAACAAGCTAGGCAACCGGCATCTATGTGCGAAAAACAGCCGATGAGCCGGTGTGTACTACAGCTGTTTGTCAAGTTTTACTGCCTTCGACGGGCCTGCGCTGCGAACAAAAGATCGTCTTGAACACCTTATGATGACCGTTCAAAGGCACAATTCGGCGACGCGATCTGGCTTATAACTGGCGCAGACTTGAACGTTTTGGCTTCGAAATCTCAAACGCGTTTTGTCATTTCAAAGGGGGTATCGCTGATTGCTTTTCCTAGACGGATTCCCGCTAATCCCAGATACGTTCCGACGGATCAAAACTGGTGATGTCATCACACTGAGGGTGCCAGCCCAACGAATGAAATCAATGAGGCCAGGGCTGCAAAACGTGAATTCCGCATAAGTCAGTTTTTGCCGCGGCTGACAGCACTTGTTATCTTTGAAGAACACTTAGAAGTATAAGTGATTCGAGTTACGAGTATTCGGAAGCCATGAGTGTTGAGCGAAGCTTTTTGATGCGCGGCGCTATGCTGCGCTGCCTGGCGATTTTCGTCGTCCTGGCATTTTCGCCGCGTTTGTTCGCTGCGACACTGGACAATTATCAAATCAGCGTTGGTGATGTTCTAGAGCTTGATATTCTCGACGATCAAGATCCACCACAAAGGTTTACCGTCGGTCGTGACGGCGCAATTCAGCTTCCATTTGTCGGAAGCTTTCAGGTGGCGTCGTTCCCAATTGGACAGGCGCGTCGACTGATAAAAGAGACATATGTGGACCGCGAGATTTTCGTGAACCCGTCTATTGAGCTTTCCGTTGCAAGCTTTCGCCCGATCTCCGTTCTAGGTGACGTGCGCAGACCCGGAAACTTTGACTACCAGCCCTTTATGACGGCAGAACAAGCTGTCGGGTTGGCTGGTGGACCCGCCATTTACGCCAATAACGAAGAGGCCCGCGTCCTTGAAAGACGCAACCTTGAAGGCAACTTAACGAGCTTGGAATTCGATTTGGCGCGTGTCGCCGCGCAATATGCGCGCGTTCAAGCGCAACTTGCTGGTCGGGAAACAGCGGATTGGAGCGAAATACCCCCAGATCTTCGAGCTGGTATTAACCGGGAAATGTTCGAAGAACACCGCCTTAGCGAAGATCAAGTCATTGATTTGGAAGCCGATGACTTAAAGGCGCGTCGCACCCTTTTAACCGATGCTGCGCAAGAGGCAAAAAATCGCATTAGCCTGCTAGAACAGCGTGAAGTCGTTTTGCAGCAGATATTAGAAGTAACGCGAAGCGAATTGGCCAGAACCGTAGATATGGTCGCACGCGGCCTCACCTCCAAAACGCGCGAGAATGAGAACGAACTCAGAGTGTCGCAGTCGGAAAGCCAGCTGTTGGAACTTGGCCAACAACTTTCAGCCGCGCGGGTGCAGCAAGCAGATGTCGAAGGCCAGCTTGCACAGCTCGACTCCGATTTAGAGAAGAGGCTGCTGAGAGAATCCCAGAACTACTGGAGCGAGATAAACAAGTTAAAGGCCAATCGGACTTCTTTAGAAGATCGATTACGCTTGCTGGATCAGTGGATGGAGGCGGCCTCCGGCCTCGATACCGAATTGCTTCTGGAGTATCAGGTTAGGCGCCGTGATAGTGGACGCACCACGAATATTGTTTTGAAGCCCTACGACGAATTGCTGCCCGGTGATCTTTTGGTTGTCGTCATGCGCGCCCCGGATTCGCTGGAGTTAGTCGATTGAACCGCATCCCGACTCCTAAACATGTCGCCAGCTATAGCGATGCCACAGCCTTTTCATCGGGCGTGACGCAACAGCCGTTTCAGTCGTTCGACGCTCTAGGCCTTTTGTCAATTCTGCGCATCAACTTAAAGGTCATCGCCGCAATAACAGCTCTTTGTGTTGTTGGGATGTACATATACCTGTTGACCCTGCCGCCGACATACACCGCGTATTCACAAGTTATTTTGGACACACGAGAAGAGAGAGCCGCGCCCGTACAAGAGGTCGTGTCAAACCTTACTGTTACAAACTCTGTGATTGCAGGCGAAATTGTAACGATCCGGTCAAATAGCCTCGTTGGGCAGATCGTCGATAACTTGCAGCTGGTGGATCATCCTGCCTTCGATCCCAGGCTTCCGCGAGGCGAAAGCCTTTTTTCAGCCGCAAAAAGACTATTGCGGGGCGGTCAAAAACCGCATGAATTTGCAGCACAGCTGCCGGAAGAGACACTTCGTTCTTGGGTGATTCAAGACGTGCGACGTAAGTTATCAGTTTCACAGATTGGCGTATCATATGCGATCGGAATTAGTTTCGAAGGCAATGATCCTAAATTGGTGTCGGACATCGCGAACGCGGTGGCGAATAACTACATCGACAGCCAGCTTGAAACTAAAATGCAAGCCACGCTTCGCGCCAACTCCTGGCTTGGCGACCGCTTGACTGAATTGAGCCGCCAAGTCGAAGACGCTGACGCCGCGGTTGTGGATTTTCAGGAACGCATGATCGACACCGCCGGTGGCAGTGAAGACAGCATAAATCAACTTCTCGCTGAGCTGAATACAAAGCTTGTTGGCAGTTCGACGGACCGTGCGGACGCAGAAGTTCGACTGCGGCAAGTCGAAGGGTTGGAAGCGGATGGCGGCCTCCAATCGCTTGGCGACGTTTTGACGTCCCCGCTTTTGGAAGCTCTCAATCGTCAGCGTGCTGAGCTTGAAGCGTCCAGAGCCCGAATGGCCAGTACTCTGGGGCGGCGGCATCCTGACATGATCCGCATTTCAGCTCAGATCACGGATATCGATCGGAGTATCGGAACTGAATTGCGCCGGCGCGTCGAAGAAATGAAGAGTGAAGTCAGTGTTACGCGCAATCGCGAGGAGGCATTGCGCGAACAAATCGAAGCAGTGTCATTGCGCGCTGAAAGCCTGTCCAAGGACTCTGTGAGGCTCGGACAGCTCGAACGCGCTGCCGAAGCAACCCGCCTTGTCTATGAAAACTTTCTGGCGAGATACAAGGAGACGAGTGCCCAGTCTGATTTCCAAACACCCGAGGCCCGGGTGATCGGGGTGGCTGCGGTGCCCACAGTCCCATCGGGCCCAAGGAAAACCATGTTCATGGTTGCTGCTGCAGTTATCGGTTTTTCTGGAGCAATCGCACTTGTTTTCCTTCGAAATCTGATCCGCGCACCAATCACGACGGGCGATGAACTGCGTGCCGTTACCGGTTTGCCGACCGTCGCTGTGTTGCCCTTTGTCGGGCGCATTTTTGGAAACAAAAATTGGTTGATGAACGAATTGACCGAGGGTGTGGGGTCATCCTATCTCGAACGAGTGCGAGCTATTCAAACCCATCTTTTTGATGCATCTGACGACAGGCCGCCAAAGGTGATCTTGGTTACGTCTTCTGTGCCAAACGAGGGTAAGACGTCACTGTGCTGCATGTTGGCCAAAGTATTGGGCCAGAGAAAGAAATCTGTGTTGTTGTTTGATGCCGACCTCAGGCGTCCAGACGTCCGATCGGCTTTACAGATGGACAGCGACAACAATTGCCTGATCTCTTATCTGGAGAAAGACACGAACTACCGCGACCTTGCTGTTCGGTCAGATCTGTTGCAGGCGGACGTTATCAGCCCGAGCCGACCCACTGAAAACGCGGCTAACCTTCTGGCGTCACAGTATTTTTCTGGTCTTTTTGGCAGGCTTTCAAGCAAGTACGACGTGATTGTGGTCAATGCCCCTCCGGTTTTGCACCTGTCGGATTCAATCCTGCTTGAGAAATTGGCTGACGCGACCTTGCTGGCAGTCAAATACAACGCAACGCCAACAAAGGTCATAAAGGAGTCTTTGCGACGTCTCAGAAAGTCCGAAGAGGAGTCGCTTGTCGGAACGGTCTTAACGATGGTGCGGCATTCGAGCTCTCGAGTGGGCGACTTGGACACCTATCGGCATCATTATTAGGGTGCTGTTGAGTGAGGGTTGCGATTGTTCACTATTGGCTGGTCGGAATGCGTGGAGGAGAGCGGGTCCTAGAGGAATTGGTCCGCCTGTATCCAGAAGCAGAGTTGTTCACGCACGTCGCTGATGTGGATAAACTCTCACCACTCTTGGCTGGTCAAAAGATTACAGAAACGTTCATCTCTTCACTGCCATTGGCCAAGAAGCACTACGAGAAGTACCTGGGGTTTATGCCGCGCGCATTGGAGGAGCTTGATCTTTCTGGCTTTGATCTGGTCATTTCCTCTGAAAGCGGCCCCGCGAAAGGCGTGATCGTACCACCTGGGACGCCGCATATCTGCTACGTTCATACGCCTATGCGATACATCTGGGACCATTACCCGGCTTACAGCCGATTGCTAGGATGGGCCGGCCAAAAGTACTTTTCCCGACTGGCACACAAGTTGCGGATCTGGGACGTTACGACTGCGGCGCGGGTCGATCATTTTGTTGCAAACTCGAACTTTGTCGCCCAGCGGATTGAACGCTATTACCGAAGGGCTGCTGAGGTCATTCATCCGCCTGTTGACCTGACATTGTTTGAAAGCGCGGGCGAGCCCCTGGAACGGCGTAGTTCTTACGTTTTTGTGTCTCAACTGGTGCCTTACAAGAGGGCGGATCTCGTGATCGAGGCCTTCCGAGAGCGAAACGAGCCGCTGTTGGTAGTTGGTGACGGAAGCCAGCGCGAGCGCCTTGAGCGAACACTACCCCCAAATGTTAAATTGCTTGGCAAAGTCTCGGCAGAACAGCTTCGTGAGTTGTACCAAAACGCTCGCGCTTTGATATTTCCGGCTGAGGAGGACTTCGGCATTGTCCCAGTAGAGGCCATGGCATGCGGGACCCCTGTTATTGCATATGGGCGAGGGGGTGCCTTGGATAGTGTGGTTGAGGGCAAGACCGGCTTGTTTTTTGACGAGCAAACCTCATCCGCGATACGAGCGACCGTCGATCTTTACGAGAAACAGATCTCTCAATTTGACCCGAACATGATTAGGGAACACGCACAGGCCTTCGGAGCGGAGCGTTTCCGCAGGGAGTTTGCAAAGTGCGTAGACCGGCTGTTGCAGGGACCATCCAGCAAAGCCTAATCCGACAATTTTGGAAGCCAAAGCTAAAGTGTTGTGGCAATCTTTCATGTACGTCTGAAATCGACCAACAGGTAACTGACAGATAACGGTTGCCATGACTCGGCTGGCGCGTCTTTTTTTTTGCTGCATATGCGCCTGTGAAACAGGTTAAAATACGCAATTCTGAGGGGCGAAAGCACCACTCGCCCATAGCTACGACCCACCCAAAATAGACTTAGAATTGTCTTAATTTTGTCACTTTTTCTATTTTGGAAACTGTCAGATGTATCTTTGATATTTACGCGAACATTGTTTCTGCTGCGTGGAAGATAATGGAATTATTGATTTTTCTTCGAAGTTAATCCTCAGTAAATTCGCAGATACTGACTATACTTGGTTTGGTTAATGATTCGATGCCGGCGCCGTTGTTTTGCTAGTGTGAGCGAAATGTGTTTGCGGGCAACGTTATGTGGTTGGGGGATAACATGCGTACCCGAGAAGGGTTGGGATATACTCACGAAAGGTCAGAGATATCTCAATATCCGTCTGATTTTGTACCTTATCATAGCAAGTTTTTGCGAACGCTGTTTGACAAAGCTTTCGCTGCGACAGCGCTCTTGTTTTTTGCGCCGTTCATTACTGCGATATCTGCAATGATTTTGCTGACCGAGGGCGGGCCAGTTTTTTTCGGACACAAGAGGATTGGACGCGACGGTCGGGAATTTAACTGCCTGAAATTTCGCACGATGGCTTTAGATGCAGAAGCGCAGCTGCAGCGTTTACTGGAACTTGATCCAAATGCGCGAGCTCAATGGGAGATGAACCAGAAGCTGGATGATGATCCGCGTGTGACATTTTTGGGGGAATTGCTTCGCAAAAGCAGCCTCGATGAACTGCCACAGTTTTGGAACGTCTTGCGTGGTGACATGGCAATTGTGGGCCCGCGTCCGATCGTCGAAGCCGAGATGCAGCGTTACGGCGATAAAATCGGAGACTACTTGTCCGTGAAACCAGGTATCACGGGTTTGTGGCAAGTAAATGGACGCAGTACAACAAGTTACGCCGAACGCGTTGCCATGGACGTTGCTTACGTGCGCAATCAGTCGTTCCCACAGGATTTGTGGATCATTCTCAAAACCGTCAAGGCTGTGCTTTTCGGTAGCGGAGCACGTTAAAACTGATGAGACGTCAGCTGGTCAGATATACGATGCATGCCACCCAAAATAGGGCACAACCGCATATAACGATCAGCCTGAGCCAGGACGAGGGAAGGTGCGTTACAAACCATTTGTACCGCGACGAGAAAGCGACGTTCGAATTCATAACTGATAACTGCTCGGTTTTGTTTTGACGTTAGTGTGGCGCCGCTATGCTTCAGTTGTCAATGGCAATCGCATCTTTGCTCAGAGCAACTGGACGTTAACGTAATGCAGCAAAGAGAGGTCGGCCTGTGCGGATTGTAGTTTCAATTCCGACAACCAATCGGTCGCACGTCATTGGTGCAACGGTGCGCGATATCGCAAGACAGACGAGAAAACCTGACCTCGTTTGCATTGTCATTGCTGAGAACGGCGACGTCGATCTGGCTGACTTGGGAGACTTACCGTTTCCTGTGGAGGTTCATAAGGCCGAACGGGGACTGACCGCACAACGTAACGCCGCATTGTCGATGTTGAAAGACAATGAATGCCTTTTGTTTTTGGATGACGATTTTCTAATGGCGCCGGATTACCTTGCGAACCTAGAGAAGCTTTTTGGTTCACAAAGCGATATTGTCATGGCAACGGGAAAGGTTCTCGCCGACGGAATACATGGGCCTGGATTGAGCCACGAGTACGGCCAGGCTCAGTGTGCCCGTCTCGCAGGGTACAGTCCCGATAGCGAGCAGGTGCGAGATCTGTATAACTGTTACGGGTGCAACATGGCGGTTCGCGGGTCCACAGTCATTAAGTTCGGCGTAAGATTTGATGAAAGACTTCGGCTTTATGGCTGGCTCGAGGATGTGGATTTCTCTCGCCAGATGGCGGCCTACGGAAGAATAGTGAAGTCCAACTCATTGCAGGGCGTGCATTTGGGCACAAAGATGGGTCGCAGCAAAGGCGTCACGTTGGGCTACTCCCAGATTGCAAACCCTTTGTATCTAGCGCGCAAAGGAACCATGTCGCCGCTGCGCGTGCTGAACATCGCCGCACGCAATCTTGTGAGTAACTCTATTAAATCGCTTCGTCCCGAACCTGAAGTTGACCGCATGGGCAGGCTCAAGGGCAACTGGAAGGCAATTGCTGACCTTTTCCGTGGGCGTTTGGATCCAGAGCGTATTCTCGATCTAAAATGACGTTTGTCCGACCAGACAGGGTTGTTGTGGTTAGCGACTTTGCGTCGGTGCGGGGTGGGGCGTCCAAGCTGGCCATGACGCAAGCTGAATTGCTCGCCACGCAAGGCATACCGGTAACCGTTTTCGCAGGTGATGAGAGTTCATCTGCGCCAGCCGGGATCGACGTAGTTCTGTGTGGTGGTCAAAGGCTTTTAGAGCAGGGCAAGGTATCAGCTGTTATCCAAGGCCTATGGAACAGAACGGTTCAAGTACGTTTGCGCGATTGGATCGAACGCTTTGACACCAACGGTACGATTTACCATGTACACGGACTACAACAGACCCTGTCGCCGTCAGTTTTGGCGCCACTCGCGGCCGTGAAACACAGGGTCGTCATGCACGCGCATGACTATTTTCTAGCCTGTCCAAACGGTGCATTTTTTGACTTCAATCGAACGGAAACCTGCAATCGACGTGGTTTATCGTTGAGCTGTATTGCCAGAAACTGTGACAAGCGAAATTACGGAAACAAGCTCTGGCGTGTGGCCCGCCAAGCCACACAAAACTATGTCCGCTCTTCGCTATTGCCGAACGCTATGACGATCTTAATACACTCAGCGATGGAAAATCGGCTTTTTCCGGAGGGGACTAGTGGTCGGGTCACGACAGTCCCAAATCCTGCGGACGCCATTGTCAGTCCCCCGGTGTCGGCGGAACGGAACTCCGATTTTCTGTATGTTGGTGACATGCATAGATACAAGGGTATTTTTGTGCTCGCCGAAAGTGCGCGGCGCTCCGGTATTGCTCTTTGTTTTGTTGGCGATGGCCAGGACCTGCCAACACTAAGGGAGCAATATCCTGAGCACCGGTACCTGGGGTGGCAAAGCGGCTCGGAGTTGAGCACAGCTCTGAGCAAGGCCCGCGTTTTAGTGGCACCTACGCTTGGGCCCGAACCTTATGGCCTGGCGCCCATCGAGGCTCTGTTGTCCGGTGTTCCTGTGGTTTTGTCTGACGAGATGTTGCTGAGCCGAGACGTCGAGGCACTCGGGATCGGGCGAAGCTTTAAATCGGGCGATAGCGACGCTTTGGCTCGTGTGCTCTCGAAGATGGCACAAGACGATGCTCAGATTGCTCAAATGTCTCGTGACGCGCCGATAAAGTCACGGAATCTGTCTCTCACTCCGCAAGATTGGCGCGACAAGCTTTGCGAGACTTACGCAGTCTTGCTGGATCAGAACACGTTGTGCGTTTGACCCGGCGCCCCTTGAAATCCATGGCTCGTTTTCGAAGAGATATCTGCAATGTCCAAGGAAGGTTGAGTGTCAGAAATGGAAAGATGTGCCTGTTGAGCTGGCATGATGCTTGCACTCTGAGTCAGCAGACCGTTTTTCTGAACACTGTTAAAAGCTGGAGGGCCAAACCGTTTCTGTCGATGTCCCAAATGACCAATGTGGCAGTTTCAGATTGCCCCACACGTACTTTTCTTGAAAGTGAATGAAAGGTATAGGTTTTAAGCCGTTACAGAGGTGGTTGCCAGATCGCCAAAAAGCAGTTGGGAGACTGAATTGCTCGACGTGATAGCGAGTTTGAAAGAAGGCTTGAAGGCAAGTCTGTTTGACGTGTTCGGACCGTCGGACGCTCTCTTGCACGCAAATGTGGGCCTCGCATTCTTTGTAGCGGCGGCGATATTGCTACGCCGCAAACGCCTGGGCATTGTGATTGCCTGGGCCGTCTTGTGTGTGCTGCAAATTGGAAATGAGGTTGTCGACGGCCTCATCGAAATCTACCGTCATGGTCATGTCGATTGGGGTGAGGCATTGAGGGACTGCATTGCCACGCTGTTTTGGCCAACCATTCTCATGCTGACGATGCCGCTGTTTCATGAACGATGGCGAACGCGATAGCCTGTGGGCCTGTCATAGTTTATTATTGTACAGGTACTCATCTGAGCTATGACCTGCGGGCCGCTTCATGTTCTGTGGTGTCTTAGGAAAAAATGGCTCCGGCGGTAGGGATCGAACCTACGACCAATTGATTAACAGTCAACTGCTC
>CAYODE010000032.1:0-26889 GCA_964402685.1 uncultured Aestuariivita sp.
ATTGATCTGGCCGAGGACCGGGAACGCTTCCAGCAGCTTGTAAACGATCTGGGGCTTAAACAGCCTAAGAACGGCATTGCGCATTCTGATGAAGAAGCCCTTGAGATCGCTGGGGAAATTGGCTTCCCGCTGGTGATCCGCCCGTCCTACGTTCTGGGTGGCCGTGCGATGGAAATCGTTCGGGATCAGGGCCAGCTGGAACGGTACATCTCTGAAGCCGTTGTCGTCTCGGGCGATAGCCCTGTTTTGCTGGACAGCTATTTGTCTGGCGCGGTTGAGCTGGATGTTGATGCCTTGTGCGACGGCACGCAAGTGCATGTGTCCGGGATCATGCAGCATATCGAAGAAGCCGGGGTTCACTCCGGTGACAGCGCGTGTTCATTGCCGCCCTATTCCTTGCCGCAGGACATTCTGGATGAGGTGCAACGTCAAACGGTCGCGTTGGCGCGCGCTTTGAATGTTGTAGGCCTTATGAACGTGCAATTCGCGATCAAGGATGGCGACGTCTACTTGATCGAGGTGAACCCACGTGCCTCCCGTACCGTGCCGTTTGTGGCCAAAGCGACAGACTCAGCCATCGCGTCTATCGCCGCGCGAGTCATGGCCGGTGAACCCTTGACGAATTTCCCGATGCGCCCGGCATATGACAGCGAGGCCTCGTACGACACAACGCTGCCATTGGCCGATCCGATGACGCTGGCTGATCCGAACATGCCCTGGTTCTCGGTCAAAGAGGCGGTATTGCCCTTTGCCCGCTTCCCTGGCGTCGACACGATCTTGGGCCCGGAAATGCGTTCCACCGGCGAAGTGATGGGATGGGACCGGGATTTCCCCCGCGCATTTCTCAAGGCGCAGATGGGTGCGGGCATGGTTCTTCCGTCCGAAGGGTGTGCGTTCATCTCGATCAAGGACGCGGACAAGACCGACGACATGCAGGGCGCGGCGCAAACCCTCGTGGATCTGGGCTTTACCCTGGTGGCCACCCGCGGCACGCAAAGCTGGCTCGCGGGCCTCGGCATCCCCTGCACCCAAGTCAACAAGGTGTATGAGGGACGCCCAGACGTGACCGACCTGATGAAGGATGGTGGCGTGCAACTGGTCATGAACTCGACCGAAGGGGCGCAGGCAGTCGAGGACTCGAAATCCATCCGTTCTATCGCGCTTTATGACAAGATCCCCTATTTCACCACTGCAGCGGCCAGTGTTGCCGCCGTTCAAGCCATCAAGGCGCAAGCCGAAGGCGATGTGGGCGTGAAAGCGCTGCAGGGGTAAAGCGGCAAACTCAGGCCTAGTCGATTGAGTCGACCTGTCTGACGTCGCGTCGGGCTTGAACCGCAGCACGCGTTGTTGCCGCATAGGTGTGCCCTATTCCCTTTGAGGTCGCTCAATGTCCCATGCTCCAAATCTGTTCAGCCCATTTGACCAAAACGGCCAGATTAATGCGTCTAACCGCATTCTGAAATCCGCGATGAGTGAGGTGATGGCAAAGCAGGGGGTTCACCTGCCCACAGACGCGCATAACCGGGTGTATGCCCGTTGGGCCAAAGGCGGCACAGGGATTATCGTCACGGGCAACGTGATGATCGACGCCAATGCGCTGGGGGAGCCCGGGAATGTCGTTCTAGAGAACGATCAGCATTTGGACCGTTTCCGGGATTGGGCTGAAGCCGTTCACAAAGCTAACCCACAGGCCCGCCTATGGATGCAGATCAACCATCCGGGCAAGCAAAGTCCCAAGTTTCTTACTCCGGAGCCTGTGGCCCCCAGCGCTGTGCCCCTTGGGAAAGGCTTAGAGGCCAATTTCGCAAAGCCTCGCGCCCTGAGCGAAACGGAAATCACTGCCTTGATCGAGCGTTATGCGACCACTGCGCGGTTGGCCAAAACGGCAGGATTTGACGGTGTGCAGATCCACGGCGCGCATGGATATCTGGTGAGCCAGTTCCTCTCCCCCCATCACAATCAGCGCACAGATGATTGGGGCGGCACAGCAGAAAACCGGCGCAGATTTGCGCTCGAAATCTACAAGGCCATGCGCCGCGACATCGGTGAAGAGTTTCCTATCTCCATAAAGATGAACAGCGCCGATTTTCAAAAAGGCGGATTTGAAGGAGAAGACGCCTATGCCCTGATCGCCGAACTGGAGAAAGCGGGCATTGATCTCATCGAGGTTTCGGGCGGCAACTACGAAAGCCCGGCTATGACCGGCGCGCGGCAATCTACATCTGAACGCGAGGCTTACTTCCTCGACTTCGCAGCCGAAGCACGAAAACGCACAAAGGTACCGATTGCTGTCACAGGCGGATTTCGGTCGGTTCGCGCAATGGAAGACGCCATTGCGTCCGGCGCGACCGATTTTGTTGGGCTTGCGCGCGCGTTGACGCTTGACCCCGAATTACCCCTGCATGCGGCAAAGGACCCGGAGTACATTCAGGATGTTGGCCGTCCCAGCACGGGCGTGCGGTCCCTCGACAAAATGTTCATGATCCCGATCACCTACTACGAGACTCAAATCCGGCGGATCGCCGACGGAAAGGAACCAGATGTCACGATGTCTGCCTGGCGCACGGTGGCAGACAACGTCTTGGCCCTGGGCAGTTCTGCCTTCAAAAAGCGCCGCGCATAACACCAAACAGCGTTGAATTCGTTCCACGGCATCTGCGAGTCAGCGACCCGCTTACGTTGGGTTGGCTTCATTCACCCTTCACGCTGCCACCCTTGACCTTTTGGTCCGTTTTTGAACAGATCCTCGAACGCACTTTGAGGGGGCAGATATGTATAGACCAGCCATTACAGGATCGGGCGTTTTTACTCCGGAGACCGTAATTACAAATGCCGAGCTGGTCGAAGCCTTCAATGCCTACGCTGACAAGTGGAACGCCGAACATGCCGATGAAATCGCATCGGGAGAAGTAGTGGCGAAAGAGCATTCATCCGAAGACTTCATTCTGAAAGCTTCAGGCATCGAACAGCGCTATGTTCTTGATAAATCAGGTGTTTTGGACCCCGATGTGATGCACCCCTTGCTGCGGCAACGCAGTGACGACGAACCGGGAGTGATGGCCGAGATGGCCGTTGATGCCTGCAACAAGGCGCTGGCTCAAGCCGGGAAAACGGCCGCAGATGTCGATGCGGTCATCTGCGCGGCGTCTAACCTTGAGCGCGCTTATCCTGCAGTCGCGATCGAGATACAGCAGCTTTTGGGAATCAAAGGGTTCGCGTTCGACATGAATGTGGCCTGTTCTTCGGCCACATTTGGCATCCAAGCGGCAGCCGACATGGTCCGTTCTGGATCGATCAGGTCCATCCTGGTCGTCAACCCCGAGATCTGTTCTGCACATCTCGAGTGGCGCGACCGCGATTGTCATTTCATCTTTGGTGATGTGGCAACAGCCGTTTTGATTGAACGCACCGAAGACGCAACCGGCCCCTATTTCGAAATCAAGTCGACCCGCTGCGCGACCGAATTTTCAAACAATATCCGTAACAACAACGGGTTCCTGCGCCGCTCACGACCCGACGGGATGATAGATCGGCGCGATATGCAGTTCATGCAGAACGGGCGCAAAGTGTTCAAGGAAGTGCTGCCGATGGTCTCACAGCACATCTCCGAACATGTGAACGACGAAGGGATCGGCGCAGAAAACATCAAGCGGCTTTGGCTGCACCAGGCCAATAAGACCATGAATGACTTTATCGGTCGTAAGGTCTTGGGACGTGATCCCGCGCCCGGGGAACAACCCAATATTCTGCAAGACTACGCAAACACATCATCGGCAGGATCGATCATCGCCTTTTCCAAGTATTCGGGCGATATGGAAGACGGCGACACAGGGGTGATCTGCTCATTCGGCGCTGGGTATTCGGTAGGTTCTGTCATCGTCGAACGACACGGGTAGTCCAACCCCACCTGCGCCTAAACTGACTTGAGCGAAACGCGTTTGTGCACGTCTTCGACGCTTTCGACGCGTTCCGAATAGCGATCCACCAGATAAGACGCGCGTCCGCGCACAAGCCACGTGAATTTCACAAGCTCTTCCATCACATCGACAATCCGGCGATAGAGCGGCCCGTCCGGCAGCCGTTCGCCCTCAGAAAACTCCAGCCAGGCTTTCGGGATCGAACTTTGGTTCGGAATCGTCACCATCCGCATCCAGCGGCCCAGGATCCGCATCTGATTGACTGCGTTGAAGGATTGCGACCCGCCTGAGACCTGCATAACGGCGAGAGTTTTGCCTTGAGTGGGACGAATTCCGCCCTTCAAAGATAGTGGCAACCAGTCAATCTGCGTCTTCATCAACCCGGTCATCGCTCCGTGCCGTTCCGGGCTGGACCAGACCATGCCCTCGGCCCAGACAGCAAGATCGCGTAACTCCTGCACCTTTGGATGATCTGTTTCTGCATCATCAACCAAAGGCAGGCCGGACGGATCAAAGAAGCGTGTCTCACACCCCAAAGCGCGCAAGACCCGCGCGCCCTCCTCGGCTGCTTTGCGGGAGTAACTCTGCGGCCTGAGAGAGCCATACAACAACAAGATTCGCGGTGGGTGACGGGGATCACCCGGCGCCGCTAGAGCATCGACATCGATTTCGTTCAATTGCCCGTCGGCTATATTGGGTAAGTCAGAAAGGTC
The DNA here is from genome assembly GCA_964402685.1 of uncultured Aestuariivita sp. Classification (GTDB taxonomy): domain Bacteria; phylum Pseudomonadota; class Alphaproteobacteria; order Rhodobacterales; family Rhodobacteraceae; genus Aestuariivita. The sequence continues at coordinate 4,631 of CAYODE010000032.1, forward strand.
AGGCACGCTCACGGTCCGCCTCAAGATGAAGTTTCATGCCGGCTACTTGGACCCGCTGTCGCGAGGCATCGCAACGGCCTAATCCAGAAATGACTTTTAAGCCATCCAATCCGCATTGGCTATCCCGGCAGGCACCCCGCGCCGCGATTCTTGGCGCGACCCATTTCTTCAGCCTATCCGGTTGCCTGTACGCAAAGCGCTGGATATGGACAGCACATGCCGAAGCTTTTCTTTAACTATTCGACCATGAACGCGGGCAAATCGACCGTGTTGTTGCAAGCCTCGCACAATTACCGCGAAAACGGGATGGAAACCTATTTGTTAACGGCCCGATTTGATGACCGGGCGGGAAGCGGACGCATCGCGTCGCGAATAGGCATAGGGGCGGAAGCGGACACCTTCACCCCCCAGACAGATCTGTTTCAAAAGATCTCGGACCGGCTTGGTCAGGGTCATGTCGCGTGTATCTTTGTGGACGAGGCACAGTTTTTGACCAAAGAGCAGGTCTGGCAATTGGCCCGTGCCGTCGATGACCTGTCAGTTCCGGTGATGTGCTATGGGTTGCGCGTCGACTTTCGTGGTGAGCTGTTTCCGGGTTCTGCGGCCTTGCTCGCGTTGGCAGATGAAATGCGTGAGGTGCGCACCATCTGTTGGTGCGGAAAGAAAGCGACGATGGTCGTCCGCAAAGATGATCAAGGACAGGTCGTCACTGATGGGGCGCAGGTTCAGATTGGTGGAAACGAAACCTATGTCTCTCTTTGTCGGAAACACTGGCGCGAAGCAACGGGAGACCGCTCGGCAGATTGAGGGGTCATGTTGTTTCCAAGTCATCAGTAGACATTCGTTTCGCGCAGCCTCAGACCGGATTGGGCAAATCCTGACCTGCAGCAAATGCTTCGACGTTTTCCATAACCATCATGCCCATATCGGTGCGTACATTCAGCGCCGCTGTGCCCAGATGGGGTAGCAACGTGACGTTTTCCATCGCCAACAACGCATCGGGCACTTTCGGTTCAAATTCATAGACGTCCAGACCAGCGCCAGCAAATGCGCCTGATTGCAGAGCAGCGATCAAAGCAGCCTCATCCACCACGTCGCCCCGTGCAATGTTGACGAAAATCGCATGATCTTTCATCGCCTCAAAAACCGATGCGTCAATCAGGTGATGCGTGTCCGCCCCGCCCGGGACAGCGACCACGACGATGTCGGACTTGGCCGCCAGCTCCTGAAGCGTCGTGTCCCGGCTCGCAGGAAAGTCCAAGGACTTTTCTGTGCGCGCGACGTAACGAACATCCATGCCGAACCCAAAGTGACAGCGGCGCGCGATCGCCTGACCAATCCGGCCCATTCCAATTACGCCAAGCGTCCGTCCGGTGACATGGAGGCCCAGCATTTGTGTGGGGTGCCATCCGGCCCAATCCCGAGCGCGCACCATCCGCTCTCCTTCACCGGCACGCCGCGCAGTCATCAGGATAAGCGTCATCGCGATATCAGCAGTCGCGTCGGTAACAGCGCCGGGTGTATTAGTGACCGCAACACCGTGCGCCTTGGCTGCGGCGACATCAATATGGTTATAGCCGACGCCGAAATTGGCCAGCAGTTTGCACCGTGGGTCTGTCACATCAGCAAAAACATCCGCCTGAAAGCGATCCCCCAACGTGGGCATGACGACGTCGTAGTGTTGCAAAGCGTAACGCAGTTCATCAGCTGACAAGGGATCATTCGATGCGCGTATCTCCACATCAAACCCATTGCGAGCACGCGCCTCAACCGCTTCGGGCAATGGCCGCGTTAGCCATAACTTCATCAATGCATCCTCCCGCCGACCGGTACGTCCTGATCCGGTCCGATCAGAACTATCTCGCCTGAGGCATCGGGCAAGCCGAGAACCAACACCTCGGACATGAACCGCCCGATCTGCCGGGGTGGGAAATTGACCACCGCCATGACCTGTTTACCGATGAGCGCTTCCGGATCGTAATGCGCAGTGACCTGGGCCGAAGATTTCTTCTCCCCGATATCCGCTCCGAAATCGATCCACATCTTGATCGCTGGTTTGCGCGCTTCCGGGTAAGGCTCGGCACGGATCACACGACCAACGCGGATATCAACCTTGAGAAAGTCATCGAACGAGATGTTATCCACGCGACAACTCCTTTGACCTGTCTGTTGCTGCAGCCACCGCCTCTTTCAACAGCGGCGGGAACCCGGCCGCTTCATCCATCAGAACCTCAAGCGCGGCTTGGGTTGTGCCATTGGGGCTGGTGACATTGATCCTGAGTTGAGCAGGCGTTTCATCCGCCGCCTCGGCCAGCGCCCCTGCCCCTCCAACAGTTGCTTTGGCCAGTTTCATAGCTAAGTCCGTGGGCAAACCTTGGGCCTCTCCTGCTGCAGCCAGGGTCTCGATCAGATGAAAGACATAGGCGGGGCCCGACCCGCTGACGCCCGTGACCGCATCCATCTGATTTTCATGTTCCAAACGGACGGTTTGACCCACGGCAGACAAAAGCGATTCCGCCAAATCCATGTGATCCGGACCGGCGTTTACATTTCCAATCAAAGCCGTAATTCCCCGCCCGATCGCCGCAGGCGTGTTCGGCATGGCGCGAATAACCGGAGTCGATGCACCCAGAACCTCTTCGAAATGGGAAATGGGCGTACCTGCGGCGACGGAGACGAATAATGTCTCTCCGCCACCCAGTTTGGCCATGATTGGTAAAGCTTCGCCCATCATCTGAGGTTTGACGGCGACCAAAACAATGGCCGGGGACGGCGGCCATTCTGTATTGATGTGGACACCTTGGGCTTGCACCCAATCCGAGGGCGCGGGGTCTTGGACCCAGACCGACGAGGCGGGCAATCCCCCCTCAAGCCAGCCAGCCAACATGGCAGAGCCCATTTTACCGCATCCCAAAAGCACCAGCCCTTGGGACGCCACATGTTCCATATTCATGAATGCCCCTCTCCAATCGGTTCGGGGCTGAGTGTTACGCGCGCCCGTAAGCCTCTGCAATGGCCGCTTGCATCGCCTCTTCCGGCGACTTGTCGCCCCAGATCAGCAGTTGCATTGCGGGGTAATACCTCTCCGCGCTGAGAACAGCCGCGTTGATCATCGTGTCGATCTGTTCTGCACTGGCGACTTGCCCTCCGGCCAGAACCAGACCGTAGCGATACACCATCAGCTTGGGCTCTTCCCAATATGTGAAGGCGCCCGCCCAACACTGATCGTTCACATGGTTGAGTAGTTCGAACAGACCCGCCATTTTCTCTTCCGGCGGCTCCATCTCGAAAGTGCAGACCATGCGCAGTGTTTCGTCATAACCTGACCACGCGAGGGTCAGGGAATAGGTTCTCCATTGTCCGGCAACCGCCATGGCGATTTGGTCGTCGCCCATACGGTCGAAATCCCATTCATGATGCTCGGCTATATGCTCGACGATATCGATGGGGTGAAGATCTTCTTCCAGGTACTGCTCGGAAAGGGCCATGATGCACCTCACTGCTCTCTAGCGTCGCGAGGCCGGCAGTGCCTCAAGCGCTAGGTGACTGCTCTATGGACCGGGGCGACCCCCCGTGCCCATACTACATATGGTGCTTTGGGGTTTGTCATCTGGCAACCCCCATTTTTGGGGAGAACCGCAATAAGTTGTGGATGACAGGGAACACCGCCCGAAATATCGTCGCTTCGATCGGTTTTTTCTTTGCGCGATCTGCAAAATTACGCATTATGCGCGGCACTGATCGCTGCGCAGTGTTGCCTCGGAATGTGCGTCAGCAAGATCGCGACTGCTGCAAAAGCACCAAATGTCGCGTGGCCTCACCCAAAGTGGATCACTTCTTGGACTTAGTGCCCTTGCTCTCCAGCGCTGCGATACGTGCTTCGAGGGCCGCGTTTTCTTCTCGCGCCTTTTGGGCCATGGCGCGAACGGCTTCAAACTCTTCCCGCGTCACAAAATCCCGATCCGCAAGCCAACGGTCAATCATGGATTTCATTGCGGTTTCCGCCTCCTCCCGCGCACCTTGAGCAACACCCATAGCGTTGGTCATCAATTGCGAGATATCGTCCATAATCTTGTTGCGGGTCTGCATTGCTCAGCTCTCCTTACGTTAGAGTGTATATGGGCATCCTCGGCGCGCGTGGCAAGGTTGACTTCGCCGCAGGCACGGGCCTACTGACGCCATGCAAGCCGCCATCCAATTCCCCGATCTCTCGCCCGAGCTTTTCTCGATTGCTATCGGCAGTTTTGAGTTTGCATTGCGTTGGTATGCCCTGGCTTACATTGCCGGAATCTTGGTGGCCTGGTTCATCGCCGTTAGGTCTGTGGAGACTGCTGTTCTTTGGAAAAGCGGCACGGGCGTCATGACCCGAGAGCAAGTGGGCGATTTCCTGACCTGGGCTGTTGTCGGTATCATTCTGGGGGGGCGCTTGGGCTTTGTCCTTTTCTACCAACCGGTCTTTTACCTTCAAAATCCGGGGCAGATCCTGATGATTTGGCAAGGAGGCATGGCCTTTCACGGAGGATTGATTGGCGTGATTGTCGCCGCCTACTTTTATACGGGTCATTACAAAATGAACCGGTTCGAGGCTGCAGATCTGATTGCCCTGTGCGTTCCGCCGGGTCTTTTGTTTGGCCGCTTGGCAAATTTTGTGAATGCAGAATTGTGGGGGCGTCCGACCGACTTGCCTTGGGGCGTCGTATTTCCCGGCGTCGCGGCGCAGGATTGTCCGGGTGTTGTTGGCTTATGCGCTCGTCACCCGTCGCAACTTTATGAGGCGCTGCTTGAAGGACTGTTATTGGGCGCGGTGCTCTTGTGGTTAGCTTGGCGCAAACGCGCCTTTCACAAGCCCGGCCTCGTCACTGGCGTTTTTTTTGCTGGCTACGGCGCCGCGCGGTTCATTGTCGAGTTTGTGCGTCAACCGGACGCGCAATTCATTAGTGACGGCAACCCTCTTGGCCTCGCCCTCCATTTCGGCGGTTTTGGCCTAACGATGGGCCAAATCTTATCGACACCAATGATACTTCTGGGCCTTTGGTTGATCCAGCGCGCCAGGGCGCGCGCATGAGCTTGAAGGATCTCCTAACCGCGCGCATCTCTGCGCACGGGCCAATCACCATCGCAGAATTTATGACCGAATGCCTTCTGCATCCGCAGTTCGGATATTACAGCACACGCGATCCCTTGGGGGCTGAGGGTGATTTCATCACGGCTCCTGAAATCAGCCAAGTGTTCGGCGAATTGATCGGTCTTTCGCTGGCCGAGGCTTGGGTTGATCAAGGACGGCCTGCCCCATTTACAATAGCAGAAGCCGGGCCTGGCCGCGGCACACTAATGGCGGATCTGTTGCGTGCCGCAGCGCACGTCCCCGGGTTTGTCGATGCTGCGCAGATCGTGTTGATTGAGGCCTCACCGAAGTTTCGCATCACTCAGAAAGAGGCATTGTCGGCTTATCCCATTACCTGGATCCAATCTGTTGAGGATCTGCCAGAGCAGTCTTTGTACTTCGTCGCCAATGAGTTCTTTGATGCTTTGCCCATCCGACAGTTCCAACGCGAGGGAGTGCATTGGCGGGAACGTCAAATTGGGCTGACGGACGGCAAGCTGCACTTCGGGCTGGGCCCAGCGCAACCGCAACCGGCGCTGGATCATCGCAAGGCAGACACAAAAGATGGTGATTTGGTGGAAGAGTGCGCAGTCGCAGCACCGATCATGGATACGATCGGGCATCGCATTGCGGATCACGGCGGCGCGGGCCTGATCATTGACTACGGAGACTGGCGGTCTTTGGGCGATACGTTGCAAGCAGTCAAAGCACATGAGCCGCGAGATCCCCTTTGCGAGCCAGGCGAGGCTGATCTGACGGCTCACGTCGATTTCGAAGCGCTCGCCCAAGCGTCACCATCCCGACATACCAGGCTCACGCCACAGGGTGTTTTTCTGGAAAGGCTCGGAATCACGCCACGCGCGCAGGCACTTTCCAAAAACCTCACGGGTGACGCGCTGGATCAGCTCGTCAAGGCACATCGCCGGTTGACGCATCCGGACGAAATGGGACAGTTGTTCAAAGTGCTGGGGCTCTACCCCGAAGGCCAGACACCACCGCCCGGATTGGACGCATGACGCTCGAGATCCTGACATCTGACACCTTAGCGCCCGTTCATCACGGGTTTTTCACGCGCAAAGGTGGGGCATCCAGTGGGATCTTTCAGGGGCTAAATTGCGGCGGCGGGTCGTCAGACCAAGCCGAAATTGTGGGTATTAACCGGGCTCGCGTGGCTGATGCGATGAACACAGGGACCTTAATTGGAGTCCACCAGGTTCATTCTGCCAAGGTTGCCAAGATCACTGCGGCCGATCAGGGTGGTCAAAAAGCGGACGCGTTGGTGACAAACGTCCCTGGACTTACCCTGACTATCCTGACGGCAGATTGCCAACCGGTGTTGTTTTCAGACACTGAGACCGGCGTCATAGGGGCCGCGCACGCGGGATGGCGCGGCGCATTGGACGGTGTTCTTGAAGCCACCGTAGACGCTATGGTCGATCTAGGGGCAAACCGGGATCGTATCGTGGCCACCATCGGCCCATCGATATCGCAGCGGGCTTACGAAGTCGGACCGGAATTCCTGGATGAATTTCTGGCTGAAGATCCGGAGAACGCGCGCTTCTTCGCCAACGGGACCGGAGACCGATATCAGTTTGACCTGCCGTCCTATGGTTTGCACCGATTGCGGTCGACTGGGATTGCCGAGGCCAGCTGGACCGGACATTGCACTTATTCAGATGCGGATCGTTTCTTTTCCTACCGACGCAGCACGCATGCCGGTGAAGCAGACTATGGTCGCTTAATCTCAGCCATTCGCCTGTAGGCGCAGCTTTTCTTGGCACAATTGAGGCAATAACGCCGCATTCCATCTTGAAATCGCCGTGGAAACAATGCGCTTTTTTCGGATGGGACTGTTTCCAATTCAGAATTTATATATAATTTTCAGCGTCTTACGCGATAGTGAGCTCGGACAGATTTTTCGGGCATGCCCCTTCTGCACCAGACATGAATCAGTCAAAAAACTTCCTAATTCGGCCCAATCGCGGCCCAAAACCAAAGTCATCTTGAACCCAACATCACATTTCGGGCCGGTCCATCGGTCCAAGGCAGGAGAAACAAGATGACAGTTCGCAGCCGTTTCATCAAATCGGTGGTCGCCACAGCAAAAAGCGATGATACGCGGATGCCCTGGACTCGCGGAGACGCGCGCAGCACGTCGATTCAGCGTCGTGCGGACGCAAAGGACACGACCCAGCGTACCAAAACCGCTTCTGCCTGATCAGAACTGAATTTCACGATCCCTTTTTCCCTCGGGTCGTACATGTCTGCGCCGCTCTCCCGTCAGAGCGGCGCAAACTGTTTCGGCACCGACTTTAACGCTCTCTTTCGAATCAAATTGTGGCGGAATTGGCCACATTCGGGAAAACAGTCCGCACAACAGCGGCCGTATTGATGTCAAAGCCATCAACAATACCGTCCAAATTTTGACAGAACCGCGCCGGTTTGGGCATCCAAGTGTCCACAAAATGGTAACGTCCATTTGGTGTCGTCGGTGGGGGCCGGCTCAGATGTGACCCTGGTTAAAGGGTGCTCGGGATGTATTGGAACCCCACTATGGCGCGCGAAAGCGATGCCACCTCCGCGAAGCTTAACGCGGCAAAAGACACAGTTGCAGGCGGAAAGCGTCCGCAACTTCGACCTTGCCGCTCAAGCTGGCTGACACAGTCAGGCGAGATTCGCGAGGCCAGGTTCCTCATCCCGGCCATCCCACTTTTTGAATCAGCGTTCTGCGGGTTTTCGCGTGGAACCCTTGTCGACACACCGACTGGCCCGGTTGCCATCGAGGATTTGTTGCCCGGAGACATGGTTCTCACCGATAGCGGGCTATCCCAAGAGGTGACCTGGATTGGAGCGACAACACTGGTGCCTGCATCTGGGAACGGCGACGAACGAACAGTGCCGCTGCACCGCATTCTTGCTGATGCGTTTGGCATGTCACGTCCGCTTTCTCATATTGTCGTTGGTCCGTCTGCGCGGATACTTGGACACTTTGGTCAGGCCCTGACGCCGATGTCGCGATTTGAGGACGGAGTAAACGTAGCGCCGCTCAGTCCACCGTCTCCGGTGGAAATGTTTCACCTGTGCCTCCGCGATCACGCGCTGATCCGTATGGGCGGTTTGGCGTTCGAAAGCTATCACCCGGGTGTCGGCGCACATTATGACCTGGGACCGGCCATGCGGGATCTGTTCCTGAAGCTGTTCCCGCAGATCGACACCTTGGCGGATTTCGGAACGATGCTGTATCCGCGCGACAACGATCCCGTCTCTGACACAACAGCGGCTTAGGCTTGTTTGCTGAGCCGCTCTTCCAAAACGTCAAAGGGCACACCGGGCTCATCTTTTGCCGCCCGAATGACCAGTGATGTTTTGACACTGGCTACGTTGGGCGTTGTCAAAAGCTCGCCAGTCAGGAAGTTCTGAAAACTGGAGAGGTCCGGCGCCACGCATTTCAGGATAAAGTCGACCTCACCGTTCAGCATGTGGCATTCCCGAACAAGGGGCCACCCACGACACGCGTCCTCAAAAGCGGTCAAATCTGTCTGCGCCTGGCTTAGCAACCCGACCATCGCGAAGACCTGGACTTCAAAACCCAATTCGCGTGCATCAACATCCGCGTGATAGCCGCGGATGTAACCCGCTTCTTCCAATGTTCGGACACGGCGCAAACAGGGCGGGGCTGAAATCCCGACACGTTTTGCCAATTCCACATTGGTCATGCGACCGTCCGCCTGCAGCTCTGCAAGGATCTTTCGGTCAATATCGTCAAGTTTGGTAGTCGCCATTCTCGCTCCCTCGGCTTGACGATTCTTATATCAGCAGGCGCGATACGCGCAATAATATTTCATATCTGCGCAACATTATGTAATCGACCTGCACAGGGATTGATCATCGGGACCAATTGATCGCGTGGAGGTGACCGGATATTTCAAAGGGGTTTAAGCAGGCCATTCTGACAGCTATATCCGAAGGCCAGCAGCTACTAGGAATCGCTGCACACATGATTGGGGGCTTAGATGAGCGACACGCGCCACACCAAGGTTTTGATTATCGGGTCAGGTCCAGCCGGATACACGGCCGCGGTTTATGCCAGCCGCGCCATGCTGGACCCAATTCTGGTCCAAGGCATTGAACCCGGTGGTCAGCTAACCACCACCACTGAAGTGGAAAACTGGCCAGGCGACACCGAGGTCCAAGGCCCAGATCTGATGGTCCGCATGGAGGCACACGCCAAAGCCATGGGCTGCGAAATCATCGGTGATATCATCAGCGACCTGGATCTCAGCCAACGCCCTTTCACCGCGAAAGGCGACAGCGGAACAACATACACAGCGGATGCCGTGATCCTTGCAACGGGCGCCCGTGCAAAATGGCTTGGTTTGCCATCAGAAGAGAAATTCAAAGGCTTCGGCGTATCGGCCTGTGCCACCTGCGACGGCTTTTTCTATCGCGGACAGGAAATCGTTGTGATCGGCGGCGGTAATACCGCTGTCGAAGAAGCGCTGTTTCTGACCAATTTCGCCTCTAAGGTCACGCTGATCCACCGCCGGGACGAATTGCGGGCAGAGAAGATCTTGCAAGACCGCTTGTTCAAGCACCCGAAGATTGAGCCTCTGTGGTTCCATGAGCTTGACGAGGTGATAGGCGCTGATAGCCCACTGGGTGTGGAAGCCGTGCGCGTCAAGAACGTCAAAACAGGTGAGATCACCGAGATACCTGCCAAGGGTGTGTTCGTGGCAATTGGCCATGCGCCAGCCAACGAGCTGGTTAAAGACCAGGTTGAGATGCACATGGGCGGCTATGTCAAAGTCACACCAGGCACCAGCGCCACGTCGGTCCCGGGTGTGTTTGCGGCTGGCGACATCACGGACCCGATTTATCGCCAGGCTATTACCAGTGCAGGGATGGGGTGCATGGCCGCTTTGGATGCGGAACGGTTCCTCGCCGAAGAGGGTGATGCAGCAGATCTCGCAGCCGAGTGACCCCGTTTCAGGGCCGGGTTTGGCGCATTGTCTTTGCCGATCAGATTTCGGCCCCGATAGCACCAGCCCGTGCGCCCGAAGGGCGTTTTCACCACCACGGTCAGTGGACCATCTATACCACTCTGACACTTGAGGGCGCGGGGGGTGGCAATTGCAGCCTATGTCCCACGGGACAGACGCGCACGGATGGCAATCGCCATCCAGGTTGATACTCACGTTGTTGATCTGCGGGCCCTCCCCGATCCAACCGCCGCCTCAGTGGTTTGGCAAACCGATCGCATCTGCGGCAATCCTGCGCCCACCTGGATGTTTTCTGACACGGCACGGAAGCAAGGCGCTGGCGGCGTACTTTATCCATCGCGGTCGCGGCCCGAACTGACACATCTGGCGCTCTTCGATCCGAACGCGGTCCTGTCAGGCGAGGAGGCGGTACCGTGGCATCCATCGGATTGACCCGGCCTGTGTCACGCTTCAAGTTACGTCTATGGCGCCGCGCAAAATGAACGCTCTTTGGCATGGGAATTGGGTCACACGAACCCGGATCGTGACAGGGTTGATCCTGTTTATCTACGCGTTGCTTCACTTCCTGAATGTGGGCATAGGTTTGTTCTCTCCCTTAGTTCAGGACGTGATGCAGGACGGGCGCAAGCTGTTCATCCGATCACCCGTGGGCACAATTTTAGTCTATGGGGCCTTCATCATACATGCCGCGTTGGCATTGAGCGCGCTGGCTGGGCGCGGCACCTTGCGTATGCCCTTGCGCGAAGCGGTCCAATTGGCCTTTGGTCTAACAATTCCGTTCTTTCTCATCACCCATGTAATCTTCACGCGCGGCGCGCACGAAATTTTTGGGGTGAACGACGACTACGGCTATTTGATCGGTCTGATATGGGGCACCTCAGCGGCTTGGACCCAGGCGGCACTGCTTTTGTTGGTTTGGATCCACGGATGCATCGGACTGCATGTTTGGCTTAGAGCTAAGACGTGGTGGCGGCGGTCCCTTCCCGTTTTGATTGGTCTCTCCGTTCTGATACCGGGATTCGCCCTCGCCGGCTTTGTCGCGGAGGGACGCCGCATTAGAAGTGCGTTCGCCGACCCCGAGCAAGCCGAAGCGCTGTTCATAACCTTCAACTGGCCTGACGGAGCGGCCTTTTCCACTATGGTTGCCTGGAAAGACCAAGCGCTGACTTTGGTATGGGCGCTAGTGGCCTTAAGTGCAGCTGGTTTTGCCCTGCGTTGGTTATTGCGTCGACGAAAATCCGTTAGCGTGCAGTATATCGATGGCCCCCGAGTTTCGGCACCTAAGGGTCTGACTTTGCTTGAAATGTCGCGCGATAATGGTGTGCCGCACACGGCGCTCTGTGGTGGTAAGGGGCGTTGCACGACGTGTCGGGTCATGATCGAGGAAGGAGCAGACTCTCTGCCGCCGCCAGAGGCCACTGAAGCACGCAGTCTGGAGGCAGTCGGGGCCCCTCCGGGCACGCGTTTGGCCTGCCAGATCCGGCCGACGGAGCCGGTAACCGTGTTTCGCGTCTTCCAACCCGACGGAACACGCCGCCGCGCCCCCCCAAGCCAAGGCGAAGAACGTCGTCTTGCTATTCTCTTTCTCGACATGCGTGGCTTTACGGCGCGCACAGCAGGGCAACTGCCCTATGACGTGGTTTTCCTGCTGAACCGGTTTTTCGATGCGATCGTACCGGCCATTACCGATGCGGGTGGAACGGTGGACAAGTACCTTGGCGATGGATTGTTGGCCGTATTTGAAACCGCGGACGAGAAAGGCTCAGGCCGCGCCGCGCTGAAAGCTGCGGCCGGGATCGGCGAAGGGCTCGCGCGGTTCAATGAGCGCCTTGTACAGGAAGGCGGCACACCGGTGCGCATTGGGGTCGGGTTGCATTTGGGGGAAATTGTTCTGGGCGAAATCGGCGCAGGTCGCGCGCCGCGCACGATTATCGGCGACGCGGTGAATACTGCCAGCAGGTTGGAAGCCAAGACAAAAGAACTGGGTGTACCGCTGTTGGTGACAAAAGACTTGCTTGCCGCGTCAGAGCTCTCTTCCGCTGAGTTGGAGTTTACCCAGTTGAGCCTGCGTGGCGTCGCTCAACCGGTTGAGGCCTTACCCTTGGCAACCTTTGAAGAAGTGCAAAGGTTTCTTTGACAAACAACGTTGTTCTCGCGACTTAAGGCAACGACGAACGCCGTCCTGTGCGACCCTTAAAACCGCAACATTCCGCCCCTTTTTGTCGCGAAACTCACGTGGCTTCTGGACACACTGGGCGGTTCATGAAAAAGCCCGCGTCACAGGTGACCCCATCTTGGTCGAAAAGAAAGACGCCACAAATGACGATGCTGAGCAACCTCGCGCCTATTCCCGAACTCTTCGTCTCTTACGATTCAGCTCAAAAGCTGAAAGTCGAAGCGGCCGATCTGCCAAGTCATGACCTGACCCCGCGGCAAATTTGCGATCTGGAACTTCTGATGAATGGCGGGTTCAACCCGCTCAAAGGCTTTCTCGGCGAAGCGGACTACAACAGCGTTGTCGAAGACATGCGGTTGAGCGACGGGTCGCTGTGGCCGATGCCGATCACGCTGGATGTCAGCGAAGAGTTTGCCAATGGCCTTGAGCTGGGCGAAGACATCGCGCTGCGGGATCAAGAGGGTGTCATCCTGGGCACCATGACGGTGACCGACCGTTGGACACCCGACAAGGCGCGCGAAGCTGAGCGGGTTTTTGGTGCCAATGACGACGCGCACCCTGCGGTAAACTACCTGCATAATATGGCAGGCAAAGTGTATTTGGGTGGGCCTGTGACAGGCATTCAACAGCCTGTTCACTATGATTTCCGCATGCGTCGCGATACGCCCAACGAACTCCGCGCCCTGTTTCGCAAACTGGGCTGGCGTCGCATCGTGGCGTTTCAAACCCGCAACCCGCTGCATCGCGCGCATCAGGAACTAACCTTTCGCGCCGCCAAGGAAGCGCAGGCCAACCTGCTGATCCATCCGGTTGTCGGCATGACCAAACCTGGCGACGTGGATCACTTCACCCGTGTGCGCTGCTACGAGGCGGTGCTGGACAAATACCCGGCTGCAACAACGTCCATGTCACTATTGAACCTGGCAATGCGCATGGCAGGACCACGCGAAGCCGTTTGGCACGGTCTGATCCGCAAGAACCATGGCTGCACCCACTTTATTGTCGGCCGGGATCACGCGGGCCCGGGCAAGAACTCTGCCGGCGAGGATTTCTACGGCCCTTATGAGGCGCAAGATCTGTTCCGCAAATACCAAGACGAGATCGGCCTCGAAATGGTGGACTTCAAGCACATGGTGTTTGTGCAAGAGCGGGCGCAGTACGAACCGGCGGACGAGGTGCGCGAAGGCGATACAGTCTTGAATATCTCGGGCACAGAGCTTCGTCGCCGCTTGCGCGAGGGTTTGGAGATCCCGGAGTGGTTCTCATTTCCAGAAGTGGTGAGCGAGCTGCGCCGTCGGTATCCACCACGGTCCGCCCAAGGTTTTACTGTGTTTTTCACAGGTTATTCCGGCTCTGGGAAGTCCACCATCGCCAATGCTTTGATGGTCAAACTTATGGAAATGGGGGATCGGCCTGTGACGCTGCTCGACGGTGATATCGTGCGAAAAAACCTCAGTTCTGAGCTGGGCTTTTCCAAAGAGCACCGCGACCTGAATATTCGTCGGATTGGCTATGTGGCTTCAGAGATCACAAAGAATGGCGGCATCGCGATTTGTGCTCCTATCGCGCCTTATGCGACGACCCGCCGGGCCGTGCGGGAAGAGATCGAGCAATATGGTGCCTTTGTCGAAATACATGTCGCGACCTCGATTGAGGAATGCGAACGCCGCGACCGCAAGGGGCTCTACAAGCTTGCCCGAGAAGGCAAGATTAAGGAGTTTACTGGTATTTCAGACCCTTATGACATCCCGGACAGCCCGGAACTGCGAGTTGAGACGGAGAATGTTGAGGTCGACAACTGCGCCCATCAGGTGCTTTTGACGCTGGAAAGCATGGGGCTCATCGCGGGGTAACGGATTAGCTCTGGTCGCACTGACCTGCACAACGCACACTTGGTGCTGGCTCGCCGATCTAAAGGTGAAGTTCGCCTGACATTAGGCGCCAAGCTTGCCCAGCCACTTTTACACCCTCGATCGCCTTAGCGGACCCAACGCGGCTGACCCGGGCTTGTCCGGGTCGCCCCATCCAATGGCCCTGTTCAGCAACAAAACTGTCTTTTTCCATAAGTCCGTGATGCCACAGATAAGCTGCCATCGCCCCGGTCGCAGAGCCTGTGAACGGATCTTCCGGCGGGCTCGGAGGAGCAATCAGCAAACGGGAAAATGTGTCGCCTGCATCGGTAGCGCCATCCAAAGTGACCAAAAATGGCTCCATCAGATCTGTGCCGTCATGTCCAAAGGACCGGGCCAACTCGCCCAACGCATCTTCGTTCAACCGCGCTCGGCGCAACGCATCATGATTTGCAAGAACGGTAATCACAAAAGGCAAACCGGTCGACACCAGTTGCGGCGGCGCAATAATGTCTGAGGTTGTCAATCCAACAACTTGAGCAACGAGGTCGGGAGCCGGGCAAACACTAAATTCAGGTGCTACCTGGGTCATCTCGACCCAACCGTTGCGCAATGTGACCGGGACCACTCCAGCGCCCGTGTCAAGCGTGATGCTGTCACCATTCATAAATCCGCGCGCTTTCAGGGCTGCAACGGTCGCAACGGTCGGATGACCGGCAAAGGGGATTTCTCGGCTGGCCAGAAAATACCGAACTTTAAGGTCCGCAATGTCAGACGGGCCGGTAAAGGTGCATTCAACCAACGAGGTTTCGCGCACGAACCGCATCGCAGTTTCAGCATTCAGAGCTGCGCCGCCATGTACAACCGCACAGCCGTTTCCGCCAAAGGGCGCATCCGTAAACGCATCCACCCAATCGACAAAATAGCTGCGTGTCATGTTTGTCAGTGAACCGTCATCGGCGTCATGTCGTGCTGACGCGCCAGAACAAACGCCAGCTTACGGTCGGCCACAAGCGCCAGTTGCTGTCCATCAGCGTCGTGGACCGCATAAAGCTGATCAAGCCCATCGGCGGATGCTTGAACCTCATCCGGCAAATCGGCCACTTGAACGGCTTTGACGTATACGACCTTTTCGCCCAAGGATTTGAAATCATACGGTGTATTCATAGCTCTCACCCCTTCTTGATATTGATCGTTTGCACAATTGTGTCCGGAACAGCGCGCGTCAGGTCCACATGGAGAAGTCCGTTTTCCATGATCGCCTCACCCACTTCCACGCCATCTGCCAGCACGAATGTTCGCTGGAACTGGCGTGCAGCAATGCCGCGGTGAAGGAACACGCGTCCGTCACTGTCATCCTTTTGCCGTCCGCGGATAACCAATTGGCGATCTTCGACGGTTATGGCGAGATCGTCCTCGCCAAACCCGGCCACGGCCAACGTGATCCGGTAGGAATGGTCCGATGTTTGTTCGATGTTAAACGGGGGATAGCCTTCGTTGCCCGACTTCGCGGTCCGTTCCAAAAGGCGTTCCAATTGCTCAAACCCCAAAAGATGCGGGTACGAGCCCAAGGTCAATTTTGTCATATCCTCGCCCTTCAAAGGCACAAGTGATGGTCTGCGCGGTCCCGTAGTGGCAACCGCATCTAAGTAGAATATGGGAAGAAAACCCATGAAGAACAAGGGGTAGGCGTAGCGACCAATAAAGCTTATTCTAAAGGTCCCTCACCTTGTCACCGAATCGAGCATGGATCATGAACGCGCCTTATGATTTCGCCATGAAGACCGAAGAGGTTCTCAAAGTTGAGCTAGAGGTGTTCAAACGTGAGCATCGCGATCTTGATGAGGCGATCACGGCGCTTCAGGAGCGTGGAACGTCTGACCAGCTGACGATAAAGCGCCTGAAAAAGCAAAAGCTTAAGCTAAAAGACAAGATCGCCATCATCGAAGATGTGTTGACGCCTGATATCATTGCCTGAGCGTGCGATTTGGCTATAGTGCGCGCTCTTTTCGACGGTAAGAGGGCGCGGCAAACATGTCCGACATTTCGGTAGGGATCATCATGGGCAGTCAGTCAGACTGGCCAACGATGAAGGAAGCAGCGCTTATTCTGGACGAATTGGGCGTAGCTTACGAGACACGTATCGTCTCTGCGCATCGTACACCTGATCGTTTGTGGGAATATGGCAAAACAGCTGCTGAGCGTGGTTTGAAGGTGATTATCGCGGGTGCCGGGGGCGCCGCACATCTGCCTGGCATGATGGCTTCAAAGACCCGGGTGCCCGTGGTTGGGGTGCCTGTGCAAACCAAGGCGCTATCTGGCGTGGACTCGCTTTATTCCATCGTTCAAATGCCCAAAGGCTATCCGGTTGCCACAATGGCTATCGGCGCGGCTGGAGCCGCAAACGCAGGCCTTATGGCGGCAGGTATTCTTGCGACATCCGACCCGGCGCTGGGCGACCGTTTGGATGCCTGGCGCAATGCGCTTTCGGCCTCGATCCCGCAGGAGCCCTCTGATGACTGAGGCCCTCGTCCCCGGCTCGGTGATCGGCATTCTGGGTGGCGGGCAGTTGGGACGCATGCTGTCAGTGGCTGCCAGTCGATTGGGATTAAAGACCCATATCTACGAACCGGGTGAGAACCCGCCTGCGGGTCAGGTGGCCGACGCAGTGACGACTGCGGCGTATGACGACCACGACACTCTGAAGGCCTTTGCCCTAAGCGTCGATGTCATCACCTATGAGTTCGAAAACATTCCTACGGAAGCGCTCGACGTCTTGGAGGCGCATCGTCCGATCCGGCCCGGGCGCGAGGCGCTGCGGATCAGCCAAGACCGGCTGATCGAAAAGCAGTTTTTGCAGGAACTTGGATTAACAACTGCTCCGTTTGCAGACATTACAGACCTTAACAGTCTGCAAACCGCTTTGGGCGAATTAGGAACGCCCGCAATCCTGAAGACGCGGCGTTTCGGATACGATGGCAAAGGGCAAGCCAGGATTACAGATGCATCTCAGGCCGCTCATGCACTGTCTGAGATGTCAGATGCGCCGGCGATCCTGGAGGGTTTCGTCAATTTCTCTCATGAAGTTTCGGTCATCGCAGCACGCGGGCTCGACGGGTCCGTCGCCAGCTTCGATCCGGGTGAGAACGTGCATCGCGATGGAATCTTGCGCACGACGACAGTGCCAGCAAAATTGTCATCATCACAACGGATGGATGCGGTTCTGCTGGCCGCGAACATCCTGAACGCGCTCGATTATGTGGGAGTGATGGGTGTTGAGTTGTTCGTGACTCCGGGCGGCCTCATTGTGAACGAGATAGCACCTCGAGTACATAACTCCGGCCATTGGACGCAAAACGGCTGCACTGTGGATCAGTTTGAACAGCATATTCGGGCGGTGGCCGGATGGCCTCTTGGCGATGGGCAACGCTATGCGGATGTGGTCATGGAAAACCTGATCGGGGATGACATGGACCGCGTTGCCGGGCTGTCACGCAATGCCAACACGGCTATCCACCTCTACGGAAAAGAGGAGGTCAAAGCGGGTCGCAAGATGGGCCATGTCAATCGCATCGTTTCCACAGGCTGACGCCTTGCTTCCGAAAAGAAAAAGCCGAGTGGCAATGCGTGCTTTTCCTACTTTATCCACACCGCCGGTCTAAGGATGCTGCCCTATGAACCGCGCGGCGATGTCACCACTGAGATAGCTAAAACGCCCAGCCGCCATCGTGGCCGAGAC
Organism: uncultured Aestuariivita sp.; assembly: GCA_964402685.1. Lineage (GTDB taxonomy): Bacteria > Pseudomonadota > Alphaproteobacteria > Rhodobacterales > Rhodobacteraceae > Aestuariivita. The sequence goes on from CAYODE010000032.1 coordinate 22,500, forward strand.
CCGTCGTGTCGTACTATCCAAGATCACTAAATCCGCGCGCAGACCGGGCTCTAGGCGACCGCGATCGTCAAGGCCCATCAGGCGCGCCGGGCCTGATGAAATCAACGCCCAGGCATCTGCCATCGGTAAGACCCCGCCACGTTCCAACAGCAAGGCAGCGCGGCGTAGGCTTGGATAGTGGTAGTCAGAGGCTAAGGCGTCACAAAGCCCCAGACTGACCAGTTCTAACGCGCTGGCATTGCCTTTGTGGGATCCGCCTCGCACCACATTAGGCGCGCCCAGTATAACACCGTCGCCCGCGTTGCGCGCCGCCTCGGCCGCTTCCTGCGTCTCAGGGAACTCCGAAATCCGGGCTCCGCGATTGCGCCAGGTTTCGCGTTGCGCAGCAGTGTTTTCGTCATGGCTGCCGATGCGAACGCCCTGATTTATCAGCGTAGATGTCAACCGGTCCAAAGCCTCCGGCACTTCCGCCGCGCGCTCATGCAAGCTCACCATCATCTCAAAATGCAGGTCGGGGTTGCGCGCTGCCTTCAGCGCCTGAGCGACCAGCCGCGGCGGACGCTTGCCTTGTGTCAGCTTGTCATGCGGTAAGTGATCGTTGAACACGATGTAATCGACGCCCCATCGCGTCATTAGGTCTGGAATGGTCTCAAAATCATCCAGCATATGCGTCTCGAACCGCAATTGCCCGCGCAGATCGGTGACAAACTGATCACGCGTTTCCGACAATGCCGAAAAAACGCTGTCAGCAAACTCAGGGCCGCGCAGTCCACCTTCCCAACTGTAGAACTGAGCCAGATATCCCGTGGTGATCCCATTGGCCGCGAGCTCTGCTTCGGTCGCAACCAATCCTTCAGCACGCTCTTTCATTGCGCCGCGGCGCGGTGCCAAATGCCGCTCAAACGCATCGCCATGAACATCAACAATGCCGGGCAAAACAATGTAACCGCTCAGATCTATCTCTTGTCCACAGGGCGCGTCCGCGATCAAACCGTCGCATAAATGTAAGGGTTCTTCGCTCACAGCTCCCGGTCGCAGCACCTGCGCACCCGTTACTGTCAAATTCAAGCCGCTCATCGGTCGCCACCTTCCGGGCAGCTGAACTCTTCGCATTCATCACGCATGATGGTGCCAAAGATCGCATCCATCCAAGTGATGTCCGGATCAAAACGTCCCGTCTCCAGGAAGAACACTGTTTCGGCAATGACGCGCGGGCTGTTCATCATAAATGTATGCGTCACCGGCAGCACCATATGCCCCGCCATCCCGTCGACTTTGGTCTCGTTCACCGCCACTTTGCCGTCGTCTTCCCCGTCGATCATGCTGGAGAAGATCGGGTTCAGTGATCGGTTCCCGGCAATCACCCCCACGGGGTAATCCACCGGCGGCAAGCGGCGCGGCAAACTTGTTGCACCCGTGCCCAGTTGTTGGCCCGCGGGACCGTTCAGCCAGCCAAACACCTCAAGGTCGTCAAGTTGATCCACCAGTTGGCTGCCTTGATTGGGAGTTCCGAGCATAACGACATGACCCAAATTGACTGGCCTGTCGCGCAACAGCCAATAACGCACCAAAATGCCGCCCATCGAATGGGTCACGAAATGCACTCGCGTGTTGCCGCATTGGGCCACGGCCGGAGGCAGCGTCTGATCAACCAGTTGCTGGATCGGCGCTTCTGTGGACGGGTAGCCTGGACGCACGACGGTGTATCCACGCTGTTCCAGCACCTCTTCCAAGATAGCAAATGACGCCTCGGTCCGCGCTAGCCCGTGTAACAGCACAACGCACTCCGCTCGCAGGGGCGCAGCAATCATTACAAGAAAAAGGGCCAACATCATTCGCATGGCGTTGAAATAGGCGTGATGGACAGATTACTAAAGAGGACTTTGCGGAGAGGTGCGGAAAAGTGAAACCCCGCTTGGCTGTACGTGGCGTCGTGCTGCATGAAAATCGGCTCTTGTTGGTCAATGCTTGGGCGGACCAGTCCAGCACGCTCTGGTGTGCGCCTGGTGGAGGCGTGGAATTGGGGCAATCCCTGCCCGACAACCTGAAGCGAGAAGTGATGGAAGAGACAGGGCTTACTGTTGAGGTTGGCCCACCCTGTTTGGTGAACGAATTCAATGATCCAACCAAGGATTTCCACCAGGTCGAGGTGTTCTTTCGCTGCAAATTGGTGGCAGGTGAACTGCGTGATGATTGGCAGGATCCTGAAAGGATTGTGCACAAGCGCCGCTGGTTCACACAAGACGAGGTGGCAAACCTTCACCTCAAACCCTCAAGCCTGCCGCATGTCGCTTGGGCCCGCGGGTTTGGCTATGATCCTTTGGAGCCAGTGGCGTTCTGACGTGGGATGACAGAGACTGCAACTCCACCCAGAACGACAAGTGCTGGCAAAACAAAATCCAAGCTGATTGGTTCGGCCAGAAACACCAATCCGCCCGCCATCGCGATCACAGGAACTGTCAGCTGGGCAACGGCCGCAACCGACGGCGTCAATTGCGGTAAAACCCGATACCACAACGCATATCCCAATCCAGATGTCACCGCGCCTGACAAAATGGCGAGGCTGTATCCCAATACCGATATCTGACCAAGCACATCACCCGACAGAACCAGCGCGAGCGCCATACCAAAGGGCGCTGCAAACAAGAAATTCGCCGCAGTCGCGCGCAACGGATCCGTCGCGCTACGGCCCAGTAAGGAATAAACGCCCCAGCCAATCCCAGCGCAGGTCATAAATGCGGCATGCACCAGGCTGACGTCGATCCCTGCCCCGGGCCAAAGCAGCCATATCAAACCGCCAAATGCCAGACCGGCGCCCAACCAGCGTTGTGCAGGCGGGCGCTCGCCGCCTAAGAGAGCGCCGGCAAACATCGTAATCTGAACCATGCCGAACAGGATCAACGCCCCTAACCCGGCATCCAGTGCGATGTAAGCAAAGGAAAAGCCGAATATGTAAACAAAGAGAGCTGCAGCAGCCCGCGCATTGCCGTGGTGATGAATGCGGCCACTTCCGCCCAGCGCGGCAAGCGCCCACAACATGACGACACCTGCAGCCAACCGCACGGCTCCAAAACTGGCGGGATCGATGCTGCCATCGACAAGCGCCATCCGGTTCAGCACCGAATTGGCCGCAAACGCCACCATGGTCAGCGTGGTCAACAAAATGAGGTTCATGCGCTGCTGCCTGTAATCAGTTTTCGGACGTGGCCGTGGAACAATCAGATCATTCGATACTCTGCGTCCAGCCCTGGCACATAGTGTCGGTCCTTTGTGATTTTGGCAAAGCCTAGACAGTTCGAGTGTGTGCACAAGGCCCAAGCGTGCCCTTCCAGGTTTTGTGAACCGCACGGTTTTTTGGAAGAAATCTTGGCGTCGACCCGGTCAAAAAAAGGGCCGCCAAAACGGCGACCCTTCGATTTTTTAAATGTAAGCGAAACGCTTACATCATGCCGCCCATGCCGCCCATGTCGGGCATTGCAGGTGCTGCCGCGCCTTCTTTGGCCGGCTTGTCTGCAACCATGGCTTCGGTGGTGATCAGCAGACCAGCGACCGACGCAGCGTCTTGCAGAGCAGTACGCACAACTTTCGCAGGGTCGATCACACCGAACTTGAACATGTCACCATATTCTTCGGTCTGCGCGTTGAAACCGAACGACGCGTCATCGCTTTCGCGGATTTTGCCCGCAACCACGGAACCATCCACACCGGAGTTTTCAGCGATCTGACGCAGAGGCGCTTCGATTGCTTTACGCACGATGTTGATGCCGACGTTTTGGTCGTTGTTGGCGCCTTCCAGGCCTTCCAGCGCTTTCGCACCCTGAACCAGAGCAACACCGCCACCGACGACAATGCCTTCTTGGACAGCCGCACGGGTTGCATTCAGAGCATCGTCCACACGGTCCTTACGCTCTTTCACTTCAACCTCAGTCATGCCGCCGACGCGGATCACAGCAACACCGCCTGCCAGTTTGGCAACGCGCTCTTGCAGTTTCTCACGGTCGTAGTCGGATGTGGTTTCTTCGATCTGGCCACGGATCTGAGCGACGCGTGCTTCGATCTCGGCCTTCTCACCAGCACCGTCGATGACAGTGGTTTCATCCTTGGTGATTTGAACGCGCTTGGCGGTGCCCAGCATGTCCATGGTCACGTTTTCCAGCTTCATGCCCAGATCTTCGGAGATAACCTGGCCGCCCGTCAGGATGGCGATATCTTGCAGCATTGCTTTACGACGATCGCCAAAGCCCGGTGCTTTGACCGCTGCGATTTTCAGGCCGCCGCGCAGTTTGTTCACAACCAGAGTTGCCAGAGCCTCGCCTTCAACATCTTCCGCGATGATCAGAAGTGGCTTTTGCGACTGGATCACAGATTCCAGCAGCGGAACCATTGGCTG
>CAYODE010000033.1:0-26185 GCA_964402685.1 uncultured Aestuariivita sp.
GCACGGCCACTGAACGCGCCGCCCTCTTCTGGCGCTGGACCATGGGCTTCAACGCTACGATGGAAGGGATTCACCGCTGGGCCATCTGGTTTGCGATGCTGACCCCAATAACGGGGGGTATCGGGATCCTCCTGACCGGCACGGTCGTGGACAACTGGTTCATCTGGGCGCAGGAGCACAACTTCGCTCCGGTCTATGACGGCTCGTTCGGCTACGAAGACTACGGCTCTTACGAAGCCTTCATTGGACAGGAGGACTGATCAATGCTGCCCAAGTGGTTTAACGACTGGAACCGGGAAAACCCGACCGACATCTTCGGTCCGGCAATCCTGGTGGGCGCCCTCGGTGGTGCAGTCTTTGTCGCGATCCTGTTGGTGACATGGGGGCAACCCTTTGCCACAAATTCGATGCAGACCGGCCCGCGTGGCACCGGGATGTCCGTTCCTGAATTCAAGGCGGCGCTGGCAACACCGGATCCCACGATCGAAGAGTACTACACCGAAGAGCCTTACGTGCCTGAAGCTGGAGAAGCTTTGGCCAAGGACGTTTATGAAAACGTCCAGGTTCTGGGCGATCTGACCGAAGACAATTTCAACCGCCTGATGAATGCGATGACCCAATGGGTCAGCCCGGACCAAGGCTGTGCCTATTGCCATGGCGATGTGTCGATCGAGGAATACGGTAACGACGACCTTTATACCAAGGTTGTTAGCCGCCGGATGATCCAAATGACGCAGTACATCAACGAGGAGTGGGACGGACACGTTAACGCTGTCAAAGAAGTTGGGGTAAACTGTTACACCTGCCACCGCGGCGAAAACGTCCCTTCGGAAATCTGGTTCAAGATCGCGCCGGTCAACGAAGCTTCGGGAAGCTGGGCTGCGGTTCAGAACCGGGCTACGTCGATCAGCCAATCGACCTCTCTGCCATCTGATGCACTCGAAAAATACTTGTTGGAAGACAACCAGATCGTCGTGCACGATTTGGAGAGCCGCGTAGCTGGTGGACCGTCAAGCGATGAAGATCCGTTGCCATCAATTCAGGACACCGAACGCACGTATTCCCTCATGAATTACTTCAGTAACTCGCTGGGTGTGAACTGTGTGTTCTGTCACAACTCCCGTGCTTTCTACGCGTCGCAGGGCGAAGTGACACCTCAGTGGTCCACGGCGTCACTGGGCATCCTGATGGTTCAAGACTTGAACAATGAATACCTGGTTCCGCTTAAAGATACCTATCCTGCGGAACGCCTTGGCCCGGTATATGCGGACGCGCCCAAGGCCGCCTGTAAGACCTGCCACAAAGGCTATCAGCAACCTCTGCAAGGCATGAATGTTATTGCGGACTGGCCGGAACTCGCCTCGACCGAGGCGCCGGAATACGAATAAGGGCTGGGCGGCGGATGTTCCCCCGCCGCCCCCCTTAGCCAAGCGCGGACCCGCGGCTTCCTGGGTCCGGGCACGGGGTCTCAACACCCCGGTTCCCTTCCTGTTGGCTACAGGAAACTGGCGTCGTGCGAGTGGGAGCGCTCCTAACTCTCACGGCGCCTTTTTATACGAAAGGTGATGATCCATGTCCCACCCACACACCCCGACCCTGGATCGCGTCGCTGGCCCGCAAGACCTCAAAGCACTCTCTGACCGAGAGTTGGTTCAGGTGGCAAATGAGTTGCGGTCCGAAGTCATCTCGGCGGTCTCAGAGACCGGAGGGCATCTAGGGTCCTCTCTTGGTGTTGTCGAACTGACTGTCGCTATCCATGCGGTTTTCAATACGCCCAATGACAAGTTGGTGTGGGACGTAGGCCACCAGTGCTATCCGCATAAAATCCTGACCGGTCGACGGGACAGGATCCGAACCCTGCGGCAAAAGGGCGGGTTGAGCGGTTTCACCAAGCGGTCCGAAAGCGAATACGACCCGTTTGGTGCGGCGCATTCCTCAACTTCAATTTCAGCGGCGCTGGGCTTTGCAACGGCACGCGACATGGGCCAGCCCACGGGTGACGCGATTGCCGTGATTGGCGACGGGTCCATCAGCGCAGGTATGGCGTACGAGGCAATGAACAACGCAGGTTCTGAAGGGCGGCGATTGTTTGTGGTACTGAATGACAACGAGATGTCTATTGCGCCACCCGTCGGCGCGATGAGCACCTATATGAGCCGCCTGTCGCAGATGGGTCCATTGCCTCTGCTGGATGCAGTGGCCAAAGACATGGAGAAATTCTTGCCCGAACCCATGCGTCTTGGTGCGGAACGCGCGCGCCAGATGGTGACCGGTGTGGAAGGGCAAGGTACCTTTTTTGAAGAGCTGGGATTCGATTACATCGGCCCCATCGATGGCCACGACATGAACCAGCTTTTGACGGTTCTGCGCGCCGCTAGAACGCGCGCGACGGGTCCTGTTTTGATCCACTGCTGCACGGTCAAAGGGAAAGGCTATGCTCCGGCCGAAGGTTCAGCCGACAAGTACCACGGCGTCTCCAAATTCGATGTGGAAAGCGGGGTGCAAACCAAGTCAAAGGCGAATGCCCCAGCCTACACAAAAGTGTTTGGTGAAGCGCTTGCACAGGAGGCGGCCCGCGATCCAAAGATTGTTGCTGTCACAGCTGCCATGCCGTCGGGCACAGGCGTGAACATCATGGCTGACCGTTTCCCCGCGCGCGTCTTCGACGTGGGCATTGCCGAACAGCATGGCGTTACCTTTGCAGCAGCGATGGCAGGCGCAGGGCTAAAACCCTTCTGCGCAATTTATTCGACCTTCCTGCAGCGTGGGTACGATCAGGTTGTCCATGATGTGGCATTGCAGAAATTACCGGTTCGCTTTGCGATGGACCGGGCCGGGCTTGTGGGCGCAGATGGTGCGACACATGCTGGCGCATTTGACATCGGTTTCATGGGATCTTTGCCGGGCATGGTTCTGATGGCCGCCTCGGACGAGGCTGAACTGGCGCATATGGTCGTGACCGCAGCTGAGTATGACGACGGTCCTATTGCCTTCCGTTACCCCAGAGGAAATGGGACTGGCGTGGAGATGCCCGAACGGGGTGAGGTGCTGGAGATCGGTAAGGGCCGCATCGTCAGCGAAGGCACCGATGCCGCGATCCTGTGTTTTGGGGCGCATCTAGCCGAGTGCCAGATGGCCGCGGCTATGCTGGAGGCCGAGGGGATTTCCGTCACCTTGGCGGATGCACGTTTCGCGAAACCCTTGGATATGGACCTTATTGCGTCGCTGGCTGCGAACCACGCGGCATTGATTACAGTCGAACAAGGATCCATGGGTGGATTTGGCGCTTTCGTTCTCCAATCCATGGCATCGCAAGGTCTACTAGATGGAAAGCTCAAAGTGCGCACGATGTGTTTACCTGATCGGTTCATCGACCAAGCCAGCCCAACGGAGATGTACGAAGACGCGGGTCTCACGGCAGTCGACATCGTCGCAGAGGTGTCACGCACACTGAAACGGGATACGACGCTGGTCGGCTTTCCCGGGCGCGTCTAACAACCACGGGTTTTCCTTAGGTTTCGTGCGACCCGGTAAAGGTCAGAATGTGCCGTGTGACTGCGCCCGGTGCGTCCCAGTGAAGTGAGTGACCGGCGTTTGGAATTGTCGACTGTTTCACGTTCGGAATTCCCGAGAATACCTCTCGTGCCGAACCTTCCGGGATAAGCAGATCATGTTCCGCAAAAAGCACCTGCGTCGGGCAGGCTATGTCCGACGGGGATGTCCCAGGTTTGTAGCTGCGCAATGCTTCTATCTGGTGTGTCATGGCCGCCAGCGTTTGCCTGTGCGGATAGGCAAGTGCAGCTTCGACAGCCATGTGAATGGTTTCCGGATTATTGAAGAATTCTGGGCTGAATATCCACGGATAAAGCGCCTTGAGCCACAAGACCTCCCCGTTTTCGCTGGCGCGGATTTCTCTCAAAGTGTCGAAGACGGCCATAGTGCGCGGCACTCGAACTGGGGCGGAAGCAAGTATGGAAAGCGAGGCAACGCGGCGATTGGTTAGCCCGGCCACCTCCATCGCCATCAACCCGCCCATCGAATGGCCGACAACGTGAAACCTGTCATGACCTAATTCGTCCATGAGGAACATCGCATCGCGGGCCATCTTTCCCACACTTGCCGGGGCATCCCAAGGCGTAGTGCGTCCAGTTGTGCGATTGTCCGGCCGGATGACCGTATACTGTTCTTCAAGCGGAGCGATCAGCGGACCCCAACTGGCGCTGTCGGACAGCATACCTGCCAGCATCAGCAACGGTGGACCTTCCCCGCCGATTTCGTAGTGCAAGGTGAGGTCGGACAGCGCCAAATCAGGCATTCAGGTCGCTCCATGTCGGTAAAAGGTCCCCGGGCGCGGCTTTGGCCAGATAGATCGCCCGTGCAATTGCCCGCGCGAGGCACACTGCCGCGGCGTGACCAATCAAAGTCAAACCGCGTTCCGGTTCAGCAAGCGGTCGCGCCCCTGTAGATATCGCAAAAACTAGGTCCCCATCTCCCGGGCTGTGGGCTGGTACACACGCCCGCGCAATTCCGTCATGAGCGGCCGTGGCCATGCGTTGGCACTGGGCCTTAGACAGGTCCGCGTCGGTGGCCACGATTGCGATGGTCGTGTTCGCACGGGATTGATCTGCGTTTAGCATGGCGGCCAACTTGCGGCTTTGCAGGTCCAGACCCAGCCCTCCGTTTGGATCGGGTCCGTGGCCCCCGAACTCTCCATTGATCTCGAAAGGGGCAGCCCAGAAGTGGCGATCACCCGGCGTTGTTACGCTGCCCATAGGGTTCGCGGCGACCAGGGCCCCCACCATTGTGCCATCCGGCAGTTCAAGGGAGGCCGAGCCCAATCCGCCCTTTGTCATCGCGGTCATCGCGCCGGTGCCTGCACCTTCACTGCCAAGCTCGAATGTGGTGTCAGCCGCATCGAACGCGGCATGCCCCAATGCACGATAAGGATTGTCGCTCCAATCTTTCTGACCACCGTTCAACAGATCAAAAATAATCGCGCCGGGCACCAAAGGGATCTTCGCGGCCCCAACCTGGAATCCGCGACCCATCGCACGCAACCCGTCCACAACGCCTGAACAAGCGTCCAGCCCGAAAGCTGAACCACCGGAAAGGCACAACGCATCAACCGCCGCAACAGATTTGTCCGGAGCAAGGAGGTCGGTTTCTCTTGTGCCAGGTGCCCCCCCCATCACGTTGACCGACGCGGTAAATGGTGCGTCTGCGGTTAAGACCGTTGCTCCGGATTTCAGCAAATCGTCTCTCGCGTTCCCCACACGCAAACCGGGAATATCAGTGATTAGGTTTTTAGGGCCAGGATGCATCGTGCAAACCTTTGTTCGTTGTTCATAGATCGGAATTCGCGGCTTGCCGTCAGATACAACGTCCTCCGTCGACCTCCATAGCAACGCCGGTAATCATCGAGGCCGCATCGGAACACAGGAACGCCGCAGCGTTGCCCATATCCTCGGGCGTGGAAAACCGACCTATAGGGATCGTCGACAGGAACTTCGCGCGCATTTCCGGCGTGTCTTCGCCCATGAAGCTTTTGAGTAGCGGAGTCTCTCCGGCAACTGGGCAGATCGCATTAACGCGGATCCCGTTTGGAGCCAATTCGACCGCCATCGTTTTGGTTGCCGTGATCATCCACCCTTTTGAGGCGTTATACCAATTCAGATTGGGGCGCGGGGATAGCCCGGCCGTAGAGGCAACATTCAAAATAGCACCCGCTGACCGGGATTTCATGTGTGGAACCAAAGATTTAGCCGTCAGGTACACGGATTTGACATTCACGTTCAATACACGGTCGAAATCTTCTTCGCTGACATCTTCCAACGGTGTCGGCATGTGAGTGACCCCAGCATTATTCACCAGGATGTCGACGTGCCCCATTTCGGAAAGAGCTGCCTCTGACATCGCTTGCACGGATGCGCCCTCCGACACGTCGACTTGATGCGCCAACGCCATGTCGCCAGATTTTTCCGCCATTTCAGATGCGGCGGCCCCGTTGATGTCGGCGATCATGACTTTTGCGCCCGCGGCCAGAAAACTATCCACAATCCCGGCACCGAAGCCGGATGCGCCGCCGGTGACGATGGCGGTTTTACCTGTCAGTTGCATGCTGGATCCTCCCTTGGCGAGACGATGACGCGAAGCATCCGGGCTCGCAAGGGGGCAGGTCGTTATGACAGCGAATAGATATGTTGAGGCGTCGTTAAGCCCTTGATCTGTTCAGTACCGATCTGATGCATTGGATATTTCAGGTTCCGAGCAAAATCCTCTGAAAACAAGATATCCTTATCAAAGCGGGAACAGAGGCCTTCTATCCGCGACGCAAGATTCACGGCTGCGCCCAGCACGGTAAAGTCAAGTCGCCCAGCCGAGCCCACGTTGCCGTAAAGAACGTCACCGACATGCATGCCGACGCCGAACTGTGTTGTGAAATCCGGATGGGCTTTTGCAACTTCGTGCGCGGCCTGCGCGGCCGCGACCGCTTGTGAACAGGAATGCGCGTCTGTTTCGCCAGTGAAGATGGCCAGCACCCCATCGCCGAGCATTTTGAGAACTTCACCACCGTGGCCGCTGACTGCGCCTTCGATGATGTCAAAATAGGTGTTCGCGATTGCGACCGTCGCAGATGGGGGCAGACGCGTGTTGATCGCCGTCCACCCGCGAATATCGCTGAACCAGATTGCGGCGCGGATTGTTTCGATATGACCACGTGTGATCTGACCGGACAACACGCGTTCTGCGCTGCGAGATCCCAGGTAAGCGCTCGTCACGGCTTGTGAGGCCTCTTTCAGCCTAAATACCTCGACCACCGGTGCCAGGATACCAACAAGCGTGGAAATCTGCTGTATGTCTTCATTCGAAAAACCACCGGGTGTATCGGTGACAAAAACCGTTAAGCCACCGGGATTTTCAGTGAAGCTCATAGGTTCACCATAGTAATCCGTTGCGCCACGATCCTTTAATTCATGGAGGACGGTATGATCGTCTGGGCTTAAAGTATCCGTCAGAACTCTGCGGAACGGCTGACGCGTGTCTGCCATGACTTGTAACGGACTGCCCACATAACCGGGACGGTTTTCCAAACCGTGAGTCGACCTTGGCATTTCGATCAACCCACCATCGCGTTCCCACGCAGCGCTCATCGCCGTTATCAAGGGGTGCAGGGTGCGGATTGATATCCGCAGACGCCACAAGGGGAGGCCCGCATCGGTCAGGCGATTTGCCAAGCCAGCTGCCAAATCGTTCAGATTAGGCAATAGGCGACCTTCATCTATCAGCCAATCGATGACGGGTTGCAGATCCCACCTGGTTGATTTGGTTGTGGTCATATCCTTCAGATAAGGTGAACGGGATCAAATCCTAGCCGTGAAAGGCCGCCACTGTTTTGAGAGTGGAAAATCCATAAAGCGCCTCAAACCCTTTTTCGCGGCCATGTCCCGATTTCCCAACACCTCCGAAGGGTAATTCGACGCCACCGCCAGCACCGTAATTGTTGATGAAAACCTGTCCTGATTTAAGCTTGCGCGCCAACCGCATTTGTCGCGCACCATCACGCGTCCAAACGCTTGCGACCAGCCCGTAATCGGTGCCGTTGGCGATCGTCAGCGCGTCGTCCTCGGTGTCGAACGGGATCATCACCTGAACCGGACCAAAAATCTCATCGCGCGCGAGGACGTGATCCGGTGGCACATCCGCAAAGAGCGTGGGCACGACATAAGCTCCGCTGTCTGGCGCCCCGTTTACAAGATGACCTTGCCCCGCGACCGTCAGATCGGCGCCTTTGGCTAAGAAGCTTTCTACAATTTCTTTCTGACGTGCCGAGATCAGCGGCCCCACACGGAGGTCTTCGGTCGCCGGACCAACTGTGAGTTCGGAATAAGCTCCCCCCATGCGGTCTTTGACCTCGTCGTAAACGCCACGCTGGACAAGAATGCGTGAAGAGGCCGAACAGGTCTGGCCTGCGTTTTGAATACCGGCGTTGACCAGGAATGGCAGGGCTGCGTCGATATCGGCATCATCGAAAACCAATTGTGGGGATTTTCCGCCCAGCTCCAGAGTGACTGGAACGACATTTTGCGCAGCTGCAGCCTGAACCAACGCACCCGTCGCAACAGATCCTGTGAACGAGACATGGTGGATACCGGGATGAGACGACAGGGCGGCGCCTGCCTCCGCTCCGAGACCCGGTACAACGTTTAGCGCGCCGTCGGGCAACCCCGCCTCTTGCGCTAGATGGGCGAAAGCCAATGCCGTCAGGCAAGCTTCCTCTGCGGGTTTAAGAATGCAGGCATTGCCCATCGCCAGCGCAGCCCCGACCGAGCGGCCGATGATCTGCATCGGGTAATTCCAGGGGACGATGTGACCTGTGACACCATGAGGTTCCCGAAGGGTGTAGACCGTGTAGCCATCGAGGTAAGGGATGGTTTCCCCCATCACCTTGTCCGCTGCTCCACCGTAGAATTCACAATAGCGCGCCAAGGCAACCGCGTCGGCGCGTGCTTGGGTTAAGGGCTTGCCGACATCCGCCGCTTCGATGGAGGCGAGATCGTCTACACGGGTGAGGATCAACTGGCCCAAGCGGGTCAGAATGCGTCCCCGTTCAACGGCGGTCGTTGTCCCCCAAGTTCCTGTTCTGGCGTCTTGCGCTGCAAAAACCGCCGCATCGACGTCCTTTGTGCCCCCGCGCGCAATGTCCGCCAGATGAGAGCCGTCGGACGGATTAACCAAGGCAAGTGTGTCTCCGCTTTGTGCGGGCGCCCAAGTGCCGCCGATCAGGCAGAGGGAGGGGTCAAACCATAGGGGAAGTGTCATGTCACGGTCTCCGTCACGGTGAATTGCAAGCTGCCAGATTGATGTGCGGTCAAAGGTGGCCCGGGTGCGACCTCATGGGTTTTCAATGCTGCCATCCAGAACGCGTGAGCGCTTTCTGACTCCGATACGATTCCCAACTGCCATTCTCCAGGGTGCCGCCGAACGACTTCTATGGCCGCCGCGCGCCCAATACCGCGCCGTCGGTGCGCCCGGTCGATGTAGAATTCACTCATTTCATGGAACTCCTCGTCCAAACGCCGGATGATTGCAAAACCAAACATCTGACTGTCCAGAAAGGCATAGACCTCTTTGTTGGGGGCTGCCCAACTGCTGGCAATGCGATCCTGTGCGGTCTGGTCAAGTGATGGCGCAATCTCTGTCAGATACAACCGCACAAGTGACGCAAAGATCTCACAATCTGCCGTCGCCAGTGGTTGAACGCGAAAATCGGGGATCACGCTGCGCCCTCATTTAAGTCCGGCAGGACCGGAGCAGCAGCAATTAAATCGCGCGTGTAGGGGTGGCTGGGGTTCGAAAAGACGTCTTCCGTGATCCCGTGCTCCACAATCTCCCCTGATTTCATGACCAAGACACGATCGGTCACACTGCGGACCACACTTAGGTCGTGGCTGATAAACAGATAGGTCAGATCATATTGGCGACAGAGATCGGCCAGCAGGTCCAGAATCTGCGCGCGTACTGACACGTCCAAAGCACTCACTGCCTCATCGAATAAAATCAGCTCAGGTCGAATGATGAGGGCGCGCGCAATCGCGATGCGTTGCCTTTGCCCGCCGGAGAATTCGTGAATGTATTTTCGTGCGTCGTTGGGTGACAGACCCACAGCCGTCAAAGCTTCTGCAATCGCGTCTTTGCGCGCGTCACCTTTTGGTGGATCTGGGAGGAGGTGAAAGGGTTCAGTAATCAGACGATCCACTCGGTGTCGTGGGTTGAAACTCCCGAACGGATCTTGGAACACGACTTGCATTTTTCGTCGCACAGCTAGGTTGGGCCTGTGCCCTGAAAACACGGGATCCCCATCCAGCAAGATGTGACCTTCCTGAACCTCTTCCAAACCTAAAATCGCACGTGTGAGCGTAGATTTCCCGCAACCTGATTCACCGACCAACCCAAGGCGTTCGCCCTTCTCAAGAGTGAAACTCACATTCTTGACGGCGCGAAAATTGCCAGGTGGCGTAAACAGCTGCGTTCGAGGTAATCGATAATCACGCGATACATTGCGCACCTCCAAAAGTGGAGTAGGCGCGGGTTTCTCTGGCAGATCCACCTGATGGTTTGAAGCCGCAAACAGCATCTTTGTATACTCATGCTGCATCCCGGAAAGAAGCGCGGCGGTTGGCGCGCTTTCCACGACGTCGCCGTGACGCATGACCGTTATATGGTCGGCCATGTCGGCGACAACAGCCAGGTCATGAGTGATCATCAAAAGGCCCATGCCCTCTTCGGCAACCAAGCCTTTGAGCAGGTCCAGAATTTGCGCCTGCGTGGTGACATCGAGGGCCGTGGTCGGTTCATCCGCGATCAAAAGCTTGGGACGCAACGCAATCGCCATTGCGATGACCACGCGTTGGCGCTGACCGCCGGACAGCTCGTGTGGGTAGCGTGACAGGGGAAACCGCTCAGCCGGCAAACCCACGCGGTCCAAAACCTCCCGTGCTCTGGCTTGGGCGTCTTTCGGTGTCATCGCTTTATGGATTAAGATGGTCTCTGCCACCTGATCGCCGATGGTTTTGACCGGGTTCAGCGCGGTCATCGGCTCTTGAAAGATCATACCCACATCGTTGCCGCGGATGGCACACATCTGATCTTCGGTTGCATTCAGAATATCGACCTGCCCCAGCTTAACCGTTCCGGTCGCTACCGAGCCATTGGGTAAGAGCTGCATGACAGTAAAGGCTGTCATCGATTTGCCAGACCCGGATTCCCCGGTGACCGCGTGAATTTCCCCCGGCGCAATCGACAATGACACGTCTTTCAGGATCGGCGTACCGTGGATCGACAAGGACAGGTTTCGGATATCAAGAAGCGTCATGTCCGCGCCACCCGCAACCTTGGATCCAGATAATCACGCAGTCCATCACCCATGAGGTTCAGGCCCAGCACTGTCAGGATGATCGCTATCCCTGGCATCAATGCCAAATGTGGGGCCAGGCTGACCATTGTTTGTGCATCGGCCAGCATCCGTCCCCAACTCGGCGTTGGCGGTTGCGCGCCCAATCCGACATAGGACAGGCCTGCCTCTGCCAGAATGCCCAGCGAAAACTGAATCGTCCCCTGCACGATGAGCAGGTTCGCGACATTGGGCAGGATGTGTTCGGCACTGATCCGTGCTGCTGATTTCCCAGCAACTCTTGCGGCCATGATGAACTCGCGCTCCCACAACGATAGTGCTGCACCGCGGGTGATCCTGGCAAACACCGGAATGTTGAATATACCGATCGCGATGATCGCGTTGATGGCTCCAGCACCAAAGATCGCGGTGATCAAGATGGCGATGACCAGTGACGGGAACGCAAAGATCAGATCGTTACCGCGCATGATGAATTCGTCCAACCAAGACCCCTTGCGAGCCGCGGCTGTCAAACCCAATGGTACGCCCAGAACCATGCCAATGCCCACCGCGACCAGCGCGACGGCGATAGACGTGCGCGCGCCCACCATGATCATCGAAAGGATATCGCGACCGAAGTGATCCGTTCCCAAAAGATGTGCCGCATTTGGGGTTTGTAGTCGGTCGGGAATGCTCATCGCGGTGTGATCGAAGGGCGTCCAGATAAAGGACACCAGCGCGGCAACCACGAATAGGGATGACAAAAGGGCGCCCAGAATGAGGTTTCGTCTCATGTCCGCGTCCTCAACCGAGGGTCTACAGCGGCATAGGCTAGATCGACCAGAAAGTTGACGACAATCACGGCAAAGACCAGCAGCATCACCACGGATTCGACGACAATTAGATCACGGGAACTGATGGACTGAAAAATCAGGCGGCCAAGTCCCGGCAGATAGAAGACCTGCTCGATAATGATGCCGCCTGCGATCAGAAATGCGAATTGCAGCCCGATGATTGTCAGAACAGGGATTAACGCGTTGCGCACGCCGTGCCGCCAGAGCGCTTGCCTGCGGCTGAGCCCCTTAGCCCGGGCGGTGCGCATGAAGTCCTCTCCCAGAATATCGAGTAAAGAGGAGCGCATCACCCTCGCCAGGATCGCAGCTTGCGGCAACGCCAGAGCGATGGCAGGCAACGTCAGTGAATGAAGACCTGTCCAGATGCCGTCATCCCAACCGGCAAAGCCGCCCGCACTGAACCAGCGCAAATTGATCGCAAAAACCAGCACCAGCATCATCGCGAACCAGAAATTCGGGATCGCCACGCCCAGTTGCGTGGCACCCATCACGGTTACATCGCCGGCTCTCCCGCGCCGCGCGGCAGCATAGATCCCGGCAGGAAAGGCAATGAGCGTCGACAAAGTCAGCGCGTAAAGTGCCAGAGGCAAGGATACCCAAAGGCGATCGGCGATCATTTCAGCAACTGGCGTGCGATATGTGTAGGAAGTGCCGAAGTCACCGACCAGCATACCACCGACCCAGTTGAGGTAGCGTTCCCATTTCGGCACATCGAGGCCCAATTCAGCACGCAAGGCCGCAACCGTATCGGGCTGCGCATTCAAACCCAGCATGAATTGCGCTGGATCTCCCGGCGCCACCTCGATCACGAAAAAGATAATCAGGCTGGCAATGGCCAAGCTGATGATGAGAGACAGCAAACGTTTGAGGGTATAGCGCAGCATCGGGGCAACGTTAGGCGTGACAAGGGCCGGGGTCCAGCCGTTGTGCAGGGTGAAAGTCACGTGACGGCGAACTGAGATCCAGAGGTTTGAAACGGCCCAATTCCGCGTCAGCTTGCACTTGAGAGCATCCGACGTATTTGAAGCCCATGAAACCACTATTCATTGGATCAGAGATTTACCGCCATTCCACCTATGGGACGTGGCACCCGCTCCGTGTTCCTCGCGTCTCGACCGTTATGGACCTGTCTCGCGCGCTGGGCTGGTTGCCGGATCAGCAGTTCATAAACTCCCCCCGTGCAAAACCTGCCGCTTTAAAAAACTGGCACACACCGGAATACATCGAAGCGCTACAGCGCGCAGAGGATCGACAAGAGGTCACAGATGAGGAAAAGGCGCGGTTTCACATTGGCACCGTGTCAAATCCGGTGTTCCCTGAAATCTTTCGCCGTCCTGCGACCGCAGCAGGGGGGTCGATCCTGGCTGGCGAACTGCTGAAAAACCCTGGCATCGTCTATAACCCGGCAGGCGGTACGCATCACGGCATGCCCGATCGCGCCAATGGGTTTTGTTATCTGAACGATCCTGTGCTGGCGATGCTGTCCCTGCGCAATCAGGGTGTTCGTCGCATTGCGTATGTCGACATCGATGCGCACCACCCGGACGGTGTGGAGGTCGGTTTTGGTGGGGATCCTGATGTTTTGATGATTTCCGTACACGAAGAAAACCTGTGGCCGAAAACGGGCAAGCTTGAAGATGACGCGGGAGGCAACGCTCTCAATGTTCCTGTTCCACGTGGTATAGTCGATGATGATATGGCGTTACTGCGTGATGCTTTGATCTTACCGCAAGTGCAGCGGTTTCGCCCCGAGGCGATAGTCCTCCAATGCGGCGCGGATGCAGTTGAGGATGATCCGCTTGCCCATCTTTCACTATCCAACAATGCGCATTGGGACGTGGTACGTAGCTTGATGGGCCTGGCGCCGCGGTTTCTCGTTCTTGGAGGCGGTGGCTACAACCCTTGGACCGTCGGCCGGCTATGGACCGGTGTTTGGGGGCTACTGAACGGCAAGGAGATCCCAGATCGCGTGAGCCCAGAGGTTGAAGCGGTCTTGCGCGCGCTGACATTCAAAGGAAATCGGCGGGGCAAGAATCCTCCCCAAGCTTGGCTTACCACTCTACGAGACACACCGCGCCACGGTGCAATATCAAGCGCGGTGCGCGAGCGGATTACGAAACTGAACGATCGCACGGCAACTTGGGTTTAAACCCGTATGCAAACCCTGAGTTTTGCCGATTAAGCCGCTTGAGGGCGGTCTGACAGAGGTGCAGCGACAAGTCGTGTTCCGGCAATATCGACAATCTTTGCCGTGACAATAGCGCCTTCAACCTGAGGCACCTCGAAATTCACTTCAGTGAATTGCTCGGTACGACCCATATTCGGATTTTCCATCAGGACATGATGCGTTTTGCCGATCTGTTCGTTCAAGTGGCGGATGACAGCGGTTTCACCTGCAGCGCGCAGACGTGCGGCACGTTCTTTAATCAATCGACCGTTGACTTGTGGCATCCGCGCGGCAGGCGTGCCCTGTCGAGGCGAATAGGGAAAGACATGCAGCCAAGTCAAACCGCAGTCTTCAACCAGCTTCAGAGAGTTCTCGAAATGCGTGTCCGTTTCGGTCGGAAACCCAGCGATGATGTCGGCTCCATAGGTCATGTCGGGGCGCAGGCGCCGCGCCTCCTCGCAGAATTGAATGGCGTCATCCCGCAGATGGCGACGCTTCATACGCTTGAGGATCAGATCATCCCCGTGCTGCAATGACAGATGCAAATGTGGCATCAAACGTGGCTCGGTCGCGATCGCCTGCATCAGGTTGTCGTCGACTTCGATGGAATCGATCGAGCTGATGCGCAGGCGTGGCAGATCGGGCACCAGTTTCAGGATGCGCATCACAAGATCACCTAATTTGGGCTCCATCGGCAAATCCGCGCCCCAGGAGGTCATATCGACCCCGGTCAGGACAACTTCATTATAGCCGCGGCCCACCAGCCGCTTGATTTGCTCAACGACGACACCCGCAGGCACCGACCTGGAATTGCCGCGTCCGTAAGGGATGATGCAAAAGGTGCAGCGGTGGTCACACCCGTTTTGAACCTGCACATAAGCGCGCGACCGAGTGCCGAACCCGTCGATCAAATGACCTGCGGTTTCTGTGACGGACATGATGTCGTTGACCTGTACGGCTTCCGTCTCACCAATAAAGTCGGCTGCCAGTTTTCCCCAGGTTTCAGGCTGCATCTTTTCGACATTACCGATGACCGCGTCGACCTCGTCCATCTGCGTGAACGTTTCCGGCTCAGTTTGCGCGGCACAACCTGTCACGATCAGGCGCGCCTCAGGGTTTTCACGACGCAGCTTGCGGATCTCCTGACGAGCCTTGCGCACGGCCTCCGCAGTGACGGCACATGTGTTGATCACGACCGCGTCCGAAAGCCCCGCTTGCGCCGACAGCTCCTTCATCGCTTCGGTTTCATATGCGTTTAGGCGGCAGCCCAGCGTTGTGAAACGCGGCGTACTCATTGCAGACCTTCCAGGAACGCTGGTGTCAGCCTGCCCGAAAACACATGTGTCGTGGGTCCGGTCATCCAGACGCCATCCTCCGCCCAGTCGATGTGTAAAGTGCCGCCATCCAGATCAATCCGAACCTGACGGCCGGTAAGCCCCCGGCGCGCCGCGGCGACTGCTGTAGCACAGGAAGAGGAGCCTGACGCGAGCGTCACACCGACGCCCCGTTCCCAGACACGCATGCGAATGTGATCCGGGCCTACGATCTGCGCAACCTGTACATTGGTTCGTTCGGGATAAAGGGGGTGATGTTCATGTGCTGGACCAAAGGTATTCAGATCGATCGCATCGGCATCATCAACAAAGAATGTGCAATGCGGGTTCCCCATCCCAGTCGCAACGGGATCGCCGTCGATTGGCAGGTGCAATGTGTCGACGTCTCGCACCAGCGGTATATCCTGCCAGGACAGTTGAGGCGCACCCATGTTCACCGATGTGACCCCGTTACCCCGGTCACGGGCAAACAAGTCGCCCCGATCGGTCGTCAGATGGAGATCCTTGGTGCCTGTCTCGTCCATGATGTAGCGCGCGATGCAGCGCGTCGCGTTTCCACACGCGGCCGACGTCGAACCATCTGCGTTGTAGAAGGTTAAATGCACATCTGTGCCGCCATTTGTTATGACGGCCAGTTGATCGAATCCGACCCCGCGATGCCTGTCTCCCAAAGCCTCGGCCAAGGCAGGGGACATCGCCATGTCATTCACACGGGCATCAATCACGACAAAGTCGTTGCCCAGCCCGTGCATTTTCATGAAGGGCAGTCCGATATCTGCAGGATCATGCATGGCGGGCATATAACGGTGGTGGCGCGGCAAATCCAGTGTGTCGCAGCAAATCAGTCTCTTTGGGGCTTGACCGGGCGGTCCGGTGTTTCTAGTTAGCCCCTCTATCGAGGCTCTTCGCCTTGATCGGCGATCTAAGCGGTTGAAACCCAAACCGGGTTCGGCGTAGAGAGCGCAAGCCGGAGGCAAAACTGAGTCGCCGGATCAGAGTGGGCCGTTAGCTCAGTTGGTAGAGCAACTGACTTTTAATCAGTGGGTCGCAGGTTCGAATCCTGCACGGCTCACCACTCAACTCAAAAACACAATCGTCGTTTGAACATGCTTCCGCATGCTTGTTTTTCTACGAGCGGAGCTTGTGGTTGTTTTTTTTCCAATGCTGCCTTTCTAACCGACAGATGTGCGCATTCGCTGTGGTTGACAGCTGTAGCTGCCGGAGCAGCCCGAAGAGTGAAATCGATACGGCGGGGCGAACGCTCGGTCACGCGTCAGTGTGATTAGTCTTTGCAAGTCCAAAATTGGGTGGTCAAGATGAGCCGCAACAGACGATGCGTCATCACTGACGGATCGTTGCCATGTTGCGGGAGGATGAATATGCGCGTCGCAATCACTGGTGGAGCAGCCGGGATCGGCGCGTCTTTGGTCGCCAAACTGAAGGCCGACGGGCACTGGGTCACCAGCTTTGATATTGCAGAACCGCATGACGTTGATGAGTGGATCGCAGTCGATCTGAGCGACCCGGCATCCATCGAGCGCGCCTTGGGTGCGGTTGAGGGCAAATTCGATGCCCTGATCAACAACGCCGGTTTGCCGCCGCGCGATGACAACGCCGAGACGGTCCTTCAAGTCAATTGGTTCGGTTTCAAGCACCTTCTGGATGGGATGCTCCCGAAACTCTTAGATGACGCGTCTATTGTGAACACGGCATCCCGCGCGGGATCGCATTGGCGGGACAACCTGGACGAAGTGAAAGCCCTGCAGATGTTGAAAGTCCACGCGCTGCCTGACTTCATCTCGAAAAGAGGAATTGACGCTACCCGGGCTTATAATCTGTCGAAAGAAGCCGTGATCGTCATGACCATGGCGCGGACCGAAGAGATGATAGCGCGCGGCTTTCGGATGAATGCGGTTAGCCCTGCGGCTGTCAGCACCGGCATTCTTGAGGATTTTGTCGAAGCGTTTGGTCAGCGGGTGCATGATAACATCGCCCGGGCTGGACGGGCAGGAACACCGGACGAGATTGCGAATGTGATCGCATTTCTTGCATCGCCTGAAAGCCATTGGATCAAGGGTCAGGATATCGCTATCGATGGCGGCATGGGCGCGATGGCAATGTCCGACGTTCTAGGACTTTAGCCATGGCCAACCAAAGCCTTCTTGATCACAACGCGATGCAATTTAAAAAATCCGTTGTTGAGCTGTGCCCCGGTTTCTACACGGCGGTTGGATTTGCAGCGTCCACCCAACACATGGTGGTCGGCGACAGGTCTGTGACGATCATCGATACATCTGAGAGTACGGGTGCGGCGACAAATGTCCTGGCGGAATTTCGCAAGATCACCGACAAACCGATTGATCGCATTGTCTATACCCATAGTCATCGCGACCACATTTCTGGCTCATCGATTTTTGCTGAAGGTCGGGATGTTTCCATTTTCGCGCATCACGATTTCCAGTCAGATTTGGTCGCACAAGACTCAGTCAAGATCGCGCCTTACAAAGCGCTGGGTCGGCGAACGCAGGCGCAATTCGGGATCGGCTTGACACCGGAAGAGCGCGTCAGTCTTGGATGTGGTCCTGGCGACCGCCCTATGGAGGGTTTGGGCGCAGGCTATATGCCACCTACACACCTGATCGAGCACAATCAAAGCGTGGACCTTGATGGCGTGCAGGTGGACATCATCATTGCGCCAGGTGAGACCGCTGATCATATCGCGCTGTGGTTTCCTGACAGCGGTATTCTGTTTCCTGGGGACAATTGGTATCACGCGTTCCCCAACCTTTATGCCATTCGCGGAACACCATACCGGGACTTCCAGCAATGGGCCGACACTCTACACGCCCTTGCAGATCTTCGGGCAGAGGTTTTGGCGCCGGGACATACTCAACCTGTTTTTGGGCAGAAGAACGTCTATGAGGTTCTGACGACGACGCGTGCAGCGATCCTGCATGTCATGCAACACACAGCTCAAAGCATGGATGCCGGCATGTCGTACGATGACATCGCAGCCACGATCGAGCTTCCCAAAGATATCGCCGACAAACCTTGGCTCGGGGAATTTTATGGTAAGGCGAGCTGGTCTGCACGGGCCTTCGCCACGGGAACGTTGGGTTGGTACGACGGAAACCCCACGCATTTGGGCACACTGCAATCTGTTGATCGCGCAAAGCATATGGCAGAGCTTGCCGGCGGCGTGGATCAGCTGTCCACCGCGGCTCAAAACAGCGATGATCCACAATGGGTGCTTGAGCTTTGTGACCACCTCATTGCGCTTGGTGAAGACGCGCGTAAACTGAAAGCCAAAACGCTGGAAACGCTGGCAGAAACGGAAATCAACGCAACCGCCCGCAACACATATCTTTGGGAGGCGCGGCGGTTACGAGGTGAATCCTGATTAGTTTATGCTAGCGCTCTGGCCCAGGCCGCGGGCCGTAAAATTGCAATTGTTCAGGCGACGCTTCGCTTTCGTCCCACGCGCCCAGAAGAATACCGTGAGACGGCGACCGGGCGCGTTCCTTGATGATCTGTTCGGGGCTCATGGTTGTGCGTTGCGACAAACGTCGCGCCCAGTCCGACAGGTGGCCAGCCATTTCTGTGCGCACGTCCTCGTAAGCTGGATCGGTTCCCAGATCGACGAGTTCATCAGGGTCGTTCTCCAAATCGAAGAGCATCGGGCGAAAGCCTTGCGCATGGATGTATTTCCAACGCTTGGTCGCCACCATGAACTGACGCGGGTCATCGACCTCGTTTGCAAGTGCTGCCATGCCCGGAGAGACGCCATAATCATTCTCGCAGATGGCATACTCGCGCCACGTCTCAGGCGACGGTCCCTGCAAAAAAGGCATCAACGACCGCCCTTCAAGGATATGCGGCCTTTCCGTTCCACCAGCAATCTCAAGGAACGTCGGTGCCAAATCAATCGCTTCGACCAGCTCGTCACAAATCGTACCGCGGGTCTCATCACACTCTGGCGAAGGATCTCGTATGATCAGCGGGATTTTGGACGAGCAATCGTGGAACATGTCCTTTTCGCCCATCCAGTGATCCCCCAAGTAGTCCCCATGGTCTGAGGTGAGCACAATCATCGTGTCGTCCCAGCGCCCACTTTCCTTTAGATAAGAAAACAGACGCCCCATCTGATCATCGCATTGCTTGATCAAACCCATGTAGGATGGAACGACTTCGTCGCGCACCAAGTCGCGCGAAAAAGAGGCGCCCACGCGCCCATCGACATAGGCTTTGAAAACGGGGTGCATGTCGACAAGCTCGTCATCGCTGCGATTGACCGGAATAACATCCTCCGGTCCATACATGTCGTTGTATGGTGGCGGCGCGATGTAGGGCCAGTGCGGCTTGATGTAACTCAGATGTGCGCACCAAGGGTCGTCGCCTGCCTGTTCGATGAATTCGATCGCGCGGGTGGTCATGTAGGGGGTTTCGCTGTCCTCTTCCTTGATGTGTGCAGCTGCGCGCGCGTTCTTCAGAAACCAGCCAGATTGAACATTGCCGTCTGCGTCCCGCGCGGAGTTGGCAAAGTCATGCCAGGGGTTGTCTCCTGGATACCCGCGCTCTCGCAGCCACTCATTATATCTTTCAGCACCATGTTCGTCATAAAGCCCGCCGGGTCCTTCGGGCCGCATGCCGTCATCACGCTCCCAGACGTCAAAGCCACACTGTTCTGTGCGAACGCCGATGATGCTGTCCGCCGGGATTCCCAGTCGCCGCATTCCTTCTTCGTCTGCTTTCATATGCGTCTTGCCGATCAGCCAACAGCCCATGCCATGATCGCGGAGATGGTCACCGATCGTGTGTTCTCCAACCTTGAGGGGGATCCGGTTCCATGTGGCGCCGTGAGAGTGGCAATAGCGGCCCGTGTAAAAACTCATGCGGGAAGCGCCGCAGACAGGCGATTGAACGTAGGCCCGTGTGAAGCGAACACCTTCGGCCGCGAGGGCATCAATATTCGGCGTTTTAAGGTGAGGGTGGCCTGCGCAGCTGAGGTAATCCCAACGAAGCTGGTCAAACATGATGAACAGTATGTTTTTTGTTTTGTTAGTCATCTTGGAATTCGCCGGTTTGCAAGTGTCTGTTGGTGCCAGCCATTAGCGGGCAGAACGTCGTCCAGATTCTTGAAGACGCCCTTCACGCCAATTGCTCCGGTTTCCAGGACGGACCCCATGCGTCCTGCCACAACTTGGCATATGTGACGTTTGATTTTGCTGTTCCCCCGTTCCAAAGATCATAGCGAGGGTCTGAATGAGTGTCGAAGAACGACGTGATGCGCGCCCGCAGGCTGTCCGCGATTTCGGTATAGCCCGCTTCCGCGACGAGGTTCCTTTTTTCGAACGGATCTTCAGGAAGGAAAAAGAGCGCGTCTTGCATCGGGAATCCAGGTGCGCCTTTGAAGCGAAGGGCATAAAGCCATTCCTTGGTTCGTATGGCGCGTGTTTCCTCTTGTTCATAGAACACAGCGTCATCACCTGATGACACCTCGCCTCGCAACGCGGGTGCCAGATCGCGCGCGCTGCTGGGCAAACTTGGCTGCGCGTCCTCGGCTCCGACCATTCTGGCGAGTGTGGGGAAGAGGTCGATCTGGCTTGTCAAAGCATCTTCGACGTAGCCCTCAGCGATTGATGGGCCCGCAAATATGAGTGGTATATGATAGGACGGGCGATGCGCGCTGGCTGGGAAGGCTGCGGCGCCGTGTCCCCAGATCCCGTTGTGCCCCAGCGAAAAACCGTGATCAGCGGTGTAGATCACGATCGTGTCGTCTTGGATACCCAGACGTTCAAGCGCTGCGAGAATGCGTCCGACACCCTTGTCGATGAGACTCACTTGCGCGAAGTAATTGCGAAGCGCGTCCACGTTATTGGGCAACAGAAGAGGGCCTTTGAATTGTTCGCGTACGCCGCCCTCGGCAACCCTCAGACCAAAGCGTTCCAGCACGTCGTTCGATAGTCCTTCGCGCGGAACCGAATGCATGTCTGCGTCGTCATACAGTGCGGCGACCTCTGGTTCAGCCCGCCCTGCGATTGCCGGCCAGTGCCCATACGGTCCGTTGTAAGGGACAAAGGCGAAGAATGGATCGTCCCGACTGGCTTGATGCTCCAAGAACTCAATCGTCTTGTCAGTGAAGAAGTCGACCGTGTGACCCGTGAACCGATATCGTTTTTCCTGATCTATGACATCGTTTCCGTAAAAGCTGGTGGTGTGCCCGTGCGGGAAAGTGACCCAATGGTCGAACGCAAGTTGCGGTAAGTAAGGAACGCCCAAATGGAACTTCCCGATCAAAGCCGTCGCATATCCTGCGTCTTTCAGGATTGTTGGAACGTTGGCAAATTCTGCGATGGCCGACCAGTTTTGCGGCCAGCGATCCATCAGTCGATCATCCAGCCAGTTGTGAATACCGTGCTGGCTGGGCATGAGACCGGTTAGCACCGAGGCGCGGCAGGGCGAGCACATGGCGTTGACGCAATACGCGTTGGCAAACCGCACACCGCGATCTGCCAGGCCGTCCAAATGAGGCGTTTGGACTTCGTCATTTCCGTAACACCGCAGCATATCCGCTGGTTGGTTGTCGGACATGAAGAAGAGGATGTTAGGACGGCTCATGGACACTCTTTCGACTTCGCTCAGCTTGCGACGAGGCCCCTGTGGAACACAAGTGCTGTTTCGAGCGATCAGACTTCGCGTGCGAGCGACATCCAGTGGGCGTCCTCGTTCAACATGCTTGCAACCCTGAACCTCTTTCAGACAAGCTAAACGCATGAAGTCTGAACGACAGCATCACCTGAACCGCGCGCCTGTATGCAAAGTCGATATCTATTCGAACGGGAATATCGAAAACCCGGTGCCCGCCTATCACAAGATGCTTTCAACCGGACCGATTGTTTGGCTGGAACCTTTGGGCATGCACGCTATCGTTGGGTTTGAGGCGTTAACCACGGCTTTGCGCAATCATCGCGTATTCCGATCAGGTGCCGGTGTCTCGATCAATGAGGACGTGAATAAGGTCCTGATTGGCAGCACGCTGAATTCGGACCCGCCGCAACATGACGTGACGCGTGCGATCACCTTCTCCCCGCTATCTCCAAAAGCATTGGAAGGAGTGCGAACCCGTATTCAAGAGGAAGCAGATCGACTTGCTGACCATGTGATGTCGTTGGGTGAATTCGATGCGGCCCAGACACTGGCACCCTATTTGCCAATGAAGATTGTGCGTGATCTCGTTGGATTGGGTGCGCATGGTAAAGAGCAGATGCTGGATTGGGCGGGGGCGACATTTGAGTTGATGGGTGATCCTCGTGACCGCCGCCAGACGGCTGTTGATAACCTGAAATCTCTGCGCAGTTTTCTTGATGACCCTGAAACCTTGTCCCATCTGGATCCCGAAGGATGGGCGCAGCGCGCGACGCGACGCGGTTTGGAAAAAGGGATTGCGCCCGACAAAGCGGCGGAGCTGATGCGCGACTACATCGCGCCGAGTCTGGATACGACGATCAGTGCAATAGGCTATGCGATGATGCTGTTTGCGCAGAACCCGGAAGCGTGGACCAAGCTTCGATCTGACCGAAGCCTTGTTGGCAATGCTATCGAAGAAGTCGTTCGCCTGAACACACCGATAAAGATGTTTTCGCGATTGGTGGCCGATCCGATCGAGGTTTCCGGCGTCCAACTAAATGAGGGCGAACGCGTTTTGATGGTGTTCGGAGCGGCAAACCGTGACGCAAATCGCTTTGCGGATCCGGATCGCTTTGACATTTTGCGCAATACACGGGGTCACGTTGGCTTTGGGCACGGTGTGCACGCGTGTTTGGGGATGCATCTGGCTCGGCTCGAAATGAGCTGTCTATTCAACGCGTTGGCGGACCGTATCGCCCGCATTGAATTGGTGGGAAAAATCGTGTCCGTGCGGAACAGCACGATCCATGCATTCAAGAGAATTCCAATCCGCTGCGTCGCGGCAGAGTGAGCGGTGTCACCAGTTTTTGTCGTTTCACATAATGTTGCACTTGCCATATATTGCATTTGCCAACTAACCTCGACTGAGGTCGCACGATTCTAAGGGAGGAGAGTCTTGCACAAGGCGCTTATCTCGCCTCAGGACGTCGATGATTTTATCATCGTGCGCGCGACGGCGTTCACCAGCAAAATCCAACGCGCCATGGCGCGCGATGTTCTCCGCGAAGAAAATCTGCCTGTCCTGGAATGGAGACTTTTGTTTTCTGTTGCGCGGTTTGGCAGCTGCCACTTGGCCTTCATCACACGACGCACGTCGATTGACCCTGCGCATGGCAGCCGCGCTGCGGCGGCTTTGGAAAAAAAGGGTCTCATCGTCCGACGTGATGATCCAGAGAATAAGCGACGCAAACTCATCTCGCTGACGCCTGATGGCGCGGACCTGTTCAATCGCATCTGGCCACGGGCGCGTCAGAAGATCGAAAGCGTGACGTCGCAACTATCGGCGGAGGATTTTGAGAACCTCAAACGCCTTCTCGATTTGGCGAACAGTGCCGCCGAACCTTTGTTGGGTGCAGACCGGCAAGGCAAAAATTCAGACGATGAAACAGAGGAGAAGACGAGTATCGCGGCGCAATGAGTTCAGAACAGGACCAAAGCTGCAAAGAAAGTGGAACGATACGGTTTCTCAATCAGGGAGGATAAGATGAAGCCAATGAAACTGCTGGCGGCGACGACCGCCGCGATGATTATGTCAACGGGCGCATTTGCGCAGGCCAACCTCACGGCCGAAACGGCAAGTCCGGGGGGCGCCACGCATTTGTCGCCTGCACATATGACCGAAATTGCTGGCACCAAGGGTATCGCCAATATCCAGCTGACCGATGGTCAAACGCTTACCAATTCCATCCAAAACGTGGCCGAAGGCAAGACCGACATTGCTGCGACGCCGCATATTCTGCCTTTCTTGATGAGCCGCGGCGTTGGTCCTTATGGCTCTCTGGGAAAAGAAAAGGGTGCAGAGCTGGCGGGTAACCTAAGGGCGATCAACCCGTTCACGCTGGGGATTTTCTTTCTGTTTGCTTATGACGCGAAGGGCATCAATGGATGGGACGATATTGAAGGACGGACGATCTTCAACGGCCCGCCGCGCGGTGGCGCGCTGAACAACGCGCGCAGCATGATCCAAATTATCTCCGGTCTGAAAGACGGCGAGGGCTACACCGGAATGCAAGCGAACTGGGGGCAAGCGGCGTCCGTCATTGCTGGTGGCGAACCTGATGCCGTCGTTTTGCCGGAGCTGTTCCCAGGCAGCCGTCTGACGACCGTCGGTGCTGCTGGTAAAATGACCGGTTGGTCGATGCCCATCGAAGCCTATGAAAGCGAGGCGATGCAGAAGTACATGCAGGCACCAGGAAGCGCACCGGTTTTGATGGACCTCGCCGAACTGCAAGAGGTGATGGGCGAAGACTGGACGTTCGTGTCCGAAGACGACACGTTCCGTGCGTTTGCCACCATCGGCGGCAATGTCGTTCACAAGGACATGGATGAACAACTCGTCTACGATCTGGTGTCAGCTTACATCTCCACCCTCGACGACCTGAAAGCCAAAGCGCCTTATGGCAATACCGTCAATTTTGACAATCCGATGCTGGGCATGTGCGGTGCAAACCCAATCAAATACCATCCTGGCGCAGCACGGGCTTGGCGTGACGCTGGGTTTGAGCTGGATGATTGCGCCGTCGCGGGCTGAGTAAGCTACGACAACACACTGCCGCCGCCTCATCGGGCGGCGGATCAAACGCGCAGACGCGGACAACAGGTGAGTTATGTCTGACACTACGGATCGCGCAGACAGCAGTTCAATTTTTCCGAACCGGGCGGTTTATACCATTGCCCTGATGTTTATCACTGTCGGCGTGATCAATAGCACACCGGTGATCCCCGGCTGGGAAAGCTTGTGGCAGGGCATAACCGGCATCGAAGATCTAAAGATCCGCGCGTTTGCAACGGAGTGGTTCTATCCCATCGTCTTTTTCCTGATGATGGTGGTGGTCGCCCTGAAGCACTCTATGTGGCGGGCTTGGGCCGGCACCGGGCGCGCATGGTTTGGCGCATTCATGGACGTGGCGTTGGTCGTGTCTGCTGGTGCAATTTCTCTGACCTATCTGATCGAGATCGATAGTGTCTGCCTGATTGACACGATCTCGGGAGAACGGGCGCGCATTATTGCAGAGACTTTGCAGGCCGAAATCGAATTTGCGGAAACCATGGGCTTGCCTGTTCCGGATACCGTGGATGATCCCAAATGCGTGGCCACGACGGGCGTGTGGTTGGTGGCCATTGTGGGCGCCTCGATGCTTATTTTTCTGGGTTACAACGTCAAGGTTTGGGGCCTGCCGCTGGTCCTGGTGTCGATCCTGATTGCGCTCTACACGATCGCAACGGTCATGGTTTGGTATGTTTATGGTCCCGAGGACATCAACAAATACCTGATGACCAAACTGGGCGGTGAACCGCGTACCTTTCTTGACGGGGTGCCGAACGTGCATGACGCTCTGGTCAACAACGCTTCGGGCATCTTGGGACGGTTCATGCATGTGATCATGAACGTGGTGTTCCCCTACATCATTCTAGGCGCGCTCTTCGGTAAATCGGCTGGCGGTCAGACGCTGATCAAGCTGGCTTTCCGCTGGACCCGGCATTTGCGCGGTGGTCCGGCCCACGCAGCCATCGTTAGTTCCGCCATGTTCGGTACGATCACCGGTGGACCAGTCGTCAATGTCCTATCCACAGGCGTGCTGACCATTCCGATGATGATCAAGCGCGGCTTTTCTAAAGTCTTTGCGGGTGGCATGGAGGCGGCTGCCTCTTCTGGCGGCTCGATCATGCCACCTGTGATGGGTGTTGCGGCTTTCATCTTGGCCGCGATGACCGCGGTGCCCTATGGCGATGTGATTGTCGCCGCGACCCT
>CAYODE010000034.1:0-24761 GCA_964402685.1 uncultured Aestuariivita sp.
TTGATATCGAAGCGGTTTCGGAACTTGCCCACAGGGTCGGAGCGACGGTGGTTGTAGATAATGTATTTGCAACACCCGTGTTTTCCCGCGCCCTTTCGCAAGGTGCGGACGTCGTAATTTACTCGACGACCAAGCATA
This sequence comes from uncultured Aestuariivita sp., assembly GCA_964402685.1. Classification (GTDB taxonomy): domain Bacteria; phylum Pseudomonadota; class Alphaproteobacteria; order Rhodobacterales; family Rhodobacteraceae; genus Aestuariivita. The sequence goes on from CAYODE010000034.1 coordinate 139, forward strand.
TCGATGGGCAAGGTCGGGCGCTGGGCGGTGTGATCCTGGGCGGCAAGGATTTCATTCGAAAAACGGTTGAACCCTATATGAAGCACACCGGTGGTTCGATGTCGCCGTTTACAGCTTGGGTGATGCTGAAAGGGCTCGAGACACTCAGCCTGCGCGTAAATGCTCAAGCTGAGAGCGCACAGGCTCTTGCGGAAGTGTTTGCAGGGCACGCGGCACTGGATCGTGTGATCTATCCGGGCCATGTCAGTCATACTCAGCACGACCTTGTGACGCGTCAGATGGGCAAGGGGGGAACCGTCTTATCGATCGACATATCCGGCGGACAGACAGCGGCTTTCCGTTTCCTGAATGCGTTAAAAGTTGCTAAGATTTCCAACAACTTGGGTGATGCGAAAACCATTGTCACCCATCCAGCGACGACGACGCATCAGCGTCTACCTCAGGATCAGAAAGATGCATTGGGGATCACGCCAGGTTTGGTGCGGATATCCGTCGGGATCGAGGATATCGAAGATCTGAAATCTGATATGTTGGCAGCGCTTCAGCGACTATAGGCAGCGCGATCGCACCCTATCTAGCGTCTCAAGAGGCGCGCCCAAAAAACCCGATGCGCTCTTCATCCGAAAAGCGCGCACCAGGGTTTTCGTAGTATGATAGGACCGCAATGATCCGCGGCGTTTGTCCTTTGACTGCTGTCACACGGTGGGCTGTGTTTTTGCCTCGAAAGACGTTCACAGTGCCTGGTACCACGTACATGCGCTGCACCTGATCGTCTTGACCGATCAGCATACGCCCGACGCCGTCGTAGTTCGGGTCTTCATCACTGCGCAACCCGGTCCTGTACTCAAATTCACCTCCAATTTCAGGGGCTTGGAGGAGTAGCGTTGTGGTAAATTCAGAACGGTCAAAGTGCCAATTCAACGCTTGACCTTCATTGTACGACATCACGTTCAAACGCGACATCTGATCATCCATTTGGTAGAGCGCGGGTTTGTCCATTGTCGCTGCCAGAAAATCGATGAAGGGCTGCCATTGATAGAGCTTCAGAACAGCACTGCCGTCGATCTGATCTCCGCAGATCGTGTTGTTGGAGGTCTGAAACCGGGTGAGGGCCGGGTGGTCGTCTGGAAGACCTGCTAGAGACTTCTTGAAGTAAATGTTGTGCTCGCGCGCATGCAGGAAGCTTTCTTTGGCAAACCGCGGCGCAAAATGGCCGGCCTCGGCGCGGGCAACATCCGGACGCATGAATTCGTTCAGGTTAAACATCCCGTCACGTTCCAAGTCTTGCCTGCAACGTTCCACCAAGGCACACCACGTTTCGGACCCCGGTTTGTCCAACGGGTATCTCTTTAAATCCAAAAACTCATGCATCTTGCAGCCCTTTCCCAATTAACTCAGTCTGTTCAACGGAGGGAAAATTGCAATCGTTGATCGTTGTCTGTCAGGTAGCTGGCGGTGATCAGCGTCAAGCTCTGTTACGCCTGATCACGTTCGCGTGATGTTTTTTCAGCCATTTGGTTTTTTTTGTCCAAGAACAATTGCTTAAAATGCTCTGTCGCGCTCGTGTTTCGCGGGGCTTGGCAGTCTGTCGGTCAAAAACCCCGTATAAAAAGACTGATCTAAACCCATATTCCAGCCGTATCTTCTGTCCAATGTTGGCAAAACACCAGCGCGCGCTCTATCTACTACTGGGCGAGCATTGAGGGGAAACCTATGAACATCTATTCGCCATCCATCGATAGTGATCCGAACCGGGCAGAGGCTGAAGCTGCGCTGAATACTTTGCGCAAATGGGCGAGCGCTGCGTCGGTGGCGGAGATCGTCGAACTGGATCCCTCTGTGGCCAATCTCGTGCCGGGCTCCGGCACAATCGACTATCCTGCACTGTCCCGCGCATATCCTGAGAGCTTCAAATCGGACGAGACGTACAAAGAGACACTTCCCGATTTGCAAAATGGCCCCTCCAGCCTGATCCGTGGTGCCCATCAGCAGATCCAACACGTTGGCATTTCGAACTTCCGCCTGCCATTGCGTGTGCAGACACGCGATAATGGACCTTTGACACTTGAGACATCTGTTACCGGTACAGTCAGCCTTGAGGCGGACAAGAAGGGCATCAATATGTCCCGGATCATGCGGTCTTTCTACAAACACGCCGAGGAAACCTTTAGTTTTGAGGTGATCGAAGCGGCGCTAAACGATTACATCACTGATCTGGAAAGCTACGACGCGCGCATCCAGATGCGTTTTTCCTTTCCAATGAAAGTGGACAGCCTGCGGTCTGGCCTGTCAGGCTATCAATATTACGACATCGCGCTGGAACTGGTTGAGCAAGACGGTGTGCGTCAAAAGATCATGCATCTGGACTATGTGTACAGTTCGACCTGTCCGTGTTCGCTTGAACTGAGCGAACATGCACGCGCGACGCGTGGACAATTGGCCACGCCGCATTCGCAGCGGTCAGTCGCGCGGATTTCAGTGGTTCTTGACCCCGATGCGGATGTCCTATGGTTTGAAGATCTTGTTGATGCGTGTCGCCGTGCTGTTCCGACAGAAACGCAAGTCATGGTGAAGCGCGAGGATGAACAGGCTTTTGCGGAATTGAACGCGGCTAATCCGATCTTTGTGGAGGATGCTGCGCGTTTGTTCTGTGAAGTGTTGCAGGCGGATCATCGCATCGGCGATTTCCGCGTGATTGCCAGCCATCAGGAAAGCCTTCACAGTCATGACGCCGTGTCCATTCTGACCGAAGGCGAGACCTTCGCGCAGACGAGCTTGGATCCGAAACTGTTCAATTCGCTCTTCCACGTGGGTTAACCCGCGACCGTCAGCCGAATAAACTGATTGTCTACAAGTCTTTGATAAAGCGTGATTTGCATGAGCAGATCACGCTTTCTTGCAGAGTGAGATCGGCACAAATGCCGCATCGCAGCAATAATTGCTTCAACGCAGCAAAACTTCGGGTATAGTCAGCGCAACGTGTCGCGAAAGATTCCGTTCGCGGCCAAGGAGTTTGGATGCACCGTCTGGTCACCCGCGCAACAGATGCCACATGCCTTTGGATGTCCTGCATTCAATTGGCTGCGGACTCCCATTCGGTCGTTGCTATGCGGTTGATGGGATTGGGTGGCACATGGTCCACCCCCCGGGATGAGACGTCAGCAATGATGACCGAAAAAATCCCCGCTTTTACCGAAGCCTTCGTCGCCGGGACACTGAGCGCATTGTCCGGGGATCAGCCGGAGCGGATCGGTCGCATTACTCTTGAACCGCTGTCAGATACTGCGCGCAACAACCGTGTGCGCCTGGCTCAATATGGTCCTCGTCTGCCAGGACTCCCGCTTGCACAGGCAGATCGCAAGTAAATGGAGCGTTACATGCTGAACCCGATTGAAACCCAAATGGCGATTTCCACGGCTTATGTCAAAATGGCTGGCTATGCGCTGACAAACCAAATCAAGATCATGCACATGATCACCGATGCGATGATCCAGGCCCCCTTTGCACCGGTGCGCACCTTGCATGAGGCAGCTTCGAAACCGCGCCCGCCGGTGGCCAAAAAAGCGGCTGCACCGAAAAAACCGGCTGCAAGAAAAAAACCGGCCGCCAAAGCTGTTGCTAAGATAGCTGTGGCAGAGGTGGTGCCGGCGGCGAAGCCAGTTACTGCGAAACCGAAACCTGCTGCTAAACCTGCGGCGGCTCCCAAGTCCACCGCGAAAGCAAAGACTGCTAAGAAGCCTGCAGCCAAAGCTGCACCTAAACCCGCTGAAAAGGTGACTCCCAAGCCTGTGGCAAAAGCCACAGTCAAACCTGCAACGAAGGTGGATGCAAAGCCAGCGGCCAAAACTGCTGCACCGGTGGAGGCCAAACCGGCTGCTGCAAAGAAGCGGGCGCCCTCGAAGCCGCCCGCAATGCCTGAGAGCGTTTCGAAAAGCTAAGCGCGCCGTGGCTTGACACTGGGGGGCGGGCACGCCAACGCTCGGCCTCATGTTAGACCTGCGCCCCGTCGGATACGTCATCGGCCTGTTGGTCGCCGTTTTGGGCGTTACCATGCTCTTGCCGATGCTTGCAGATCTGGCCGAAGGGCGTGGTCACTGGACGGCATTTGCCGAAAGTGCGGTGATCACGATCCTGGTGGGTGTTTTACTGGCGCTCTCTTGCGCGAATTCGGTCGCGCAAGGGCTTACGATACAACAGACATTTCTTTTGACCACAACAGTCTGGTTAGCGCTGCCGATCTTTGGTGCACTGCCGTTTATGGTCGGCGAAACGAACCTGCGATTTGTTGATGCCTTTTTCGAAGCGATGTCGGGCCTGACAACCACGGGCTCGACGGTTCTTTCAGGACTAGAAGACTTGCCGCGGGGTTTGTTGCTGTGGCGAGGGTTGCTGCAATGGTTGGGTGGTGTGGGGATCATTGTTGTCGCCATGGTTTTCCTGCCCGAATTGCGCGTAGGTGGGATGCAGATCTTCCGCTCTGAAGGATTTGATACGTTTGGTAAAATTCTGCCCCGCGCAGGTGAAATCGCGCAGCGGATCTCGGTGATTTACCTTGCCCTGACTATGATTTGCGCGATGTCCTATCTGGCCTCGGGATTGGATCCGTTTGATGCGACCGTACATGCGATGACGACGATCGCCACCGGGGGCTTTGCGAATTACGATGCCTCTTTCGCGCAATTCGGTGCGGCGACCCAGTACCTTGCGGTCGTTTTCATGATGTTGGCCGCGTTGCCATTTGTCCGGTTTGTGCAGCTCACGGCCGGCTCTGCGAAGCCACTGTTTTCTGATCCACAGATCCGTACCTTTTTTGCGACGGCGGCTGCGCTGGTGCTGTGCCTGACGGTTTGGAAAATGAACGCGTTGGACGTGAGCAGTGAGGAGGCGTTTCGAGGGACATTGTTCAACACGGTCTCGCTCCTTACCGGCACAGGATATGCCAGCGCAGATTACATGTTATGGGGCGGGTTTGCAGTTGCGGTTCTGTTCTTCACTGGATTGATAGGCGGGTGCGCGGGTTCCACCGCCTGTTCGATCAAGATCTTCCGTTATCAGCTGCTTTTTGCCTCCATCCGCGTTCAACTTGCGCGGATCCGGTCACCGAATGGCGTATTTATCCCGCGCTATGATGGCCGTCCGGTCGGGGAAGATGTTCTAAACTCGGTTATGTCGTTTTTCATGTTCTTCATCGTGACCCTTGGCGTCTTGTCCGTTGGCTTGGGTATGACGGGGTTGGACTTTACAACATCGGTCTCCGGAGCTGCTGCGGCGCTGGCCAATATCGGCCCGGGATTGGGCGATGAGATCGGGCCGACGGGAAACTTTGCCGGTTTGAACGATACAGCGAAGTGGATGCTGAGCATCGGGATGTTGCTGGGTCGTCTGGAACTGCTGGCTGTCTACGCGATCTTTACTATTCATTTCTGGAGGACCTGAGGCGATGAAACGACCCTTGGGGGCGCAAATCTCGCATATGCTAAAAGCGCGCGGGGTTGAGGTGATTTTCGGCATTCCCGGCGTGCATAACCAGGAAATGTATCGCGGTATCGAAGAGGCTGGGATCACGCATGTTTTGGCCCGTCACGAAGGGGGCGCCGCGTTCATGGCAGACGGCTATGCGCGGGCGACTGGCAAGCCAGGCGTGGTTTACGTGATTACCGGTCCCGGGGTGACAAACGCGATGACGGGTTTGGGCCAATCCTATTCCGATTCTGTTCCGGTACTGGCGATCTCGTCCTGCCTTGCGGACGTCTCGTCGCGGTTTGGACAACTTCATCAGATGAAAGACCAACGTGCCGCGGTTGAAACGGTCTGTGATTGGTCCGAGGAAGCACGGTCCGCGGAGGGCGCCTATGCCTTGATTGATCGCGCTTTCACCGAATTTGCGTGCGACAGGCCACGGCCCAAACATGTTCAGGTGTCCATTCCACTGTTGGAAGGGCTGGCGGATCCCGCTCCGTCGTTGCCGTCGTATCCGCGTCCGCCCAGAGCGCTTGACGCGGATCTGGAGGCTGCGGTGCGTGCAGTACTTGCAGCCGAAAAGCCGCTTTTCATCTTTGGCGGAGGTGCGCGCGGGGCAGCGGATGCAATTCCAGACCTGCTAGAGATGACGGGTGCTGCCTGTTTTACCACCTATGCGGGGCGGGGGTTGGTTCCCCCGGACGCACCTTTGTCCTTTGGTGCCTATCTGGCGCGACCCGAGAGCGACGCCGTGCTGGCTGAGGCCGATTTGGTCATTGTCGCGGGGTCTGAGTTGGGCGAAGTGGACTTGTGGCGAGATCGCGCGGACATCCAAGGTCAGATGATCCGGATCGATCTAGACACTCAGGTCTTGGCGACAACCCGCGCGGGGGATCTGGCCGTGCAGGCGGATGCTGGCGCATTTCTAACAGCGATGCGCGTCGCCATACCGGCCCGCGCCGATGATCGCGCGCCCTGTTGGTCAGCCGCGGAGGTTGGTGCAACAAAACAGCGTTGGGCAGCAGAGGTCGCCGTTGAACGCCCGGGCATCGCGCCTGTCTGTGCGGCACTGCAAGCGGTGTTGCCGGACGACATCATGGTCTATTCCGACATGACCACGATTGCTTATGCAGCCAAAGAGATTTGGGACATGACGCGTCCCGGACATTGGCATCACCCGACAGGCTTTGGCACGCTGGGCTACGCGCTACCTGCGGCAATTGGTGGGGCGGTGGCCCGGAAGGGTCTGCCGACACTGTGCATCGCGGGTGATTATGGATTTCAATATACGCTGCAGGAACTGGCGGTAGCAGTCGAACTCGGTTTACCTTTGCCCGTCTTGCTGTGGGACAATGGCAAGTTGGGAGAGATCGAAGCCAGCATGGTTGCGGCACAAATCGCGCCGAATGCGGTCGAGGTGCGCAATCCCGACTTCGTGGCTTTGGCCAAAGCCTATGGTGCGCACGCCGCGCGACCCGGTGACTTGAGTGCATTGCAGGAGGCCGTTACCCGTGCGCTGGACGCGGATGGGCCTACTGTTATTCATGTCTCAACCGATATTGCGCTTTAGCGAGGTTAGTCCCAGCAACTGACCAAAACGGTCATGCCGCTTGCCATGCGGTTCAATTGTGTGGGTGTCATGGGACCATCCGCATCACCGCTTTCTGCGGCGAGGCCTGCCTCCGCCAACACGTTGCTTATGGCTTGGCGGTTGGCGGCAAAGCTGACATCCAAAGGCAATTGCTGACCGTTCGTGGCGCGCGGCAAAAGCATACCCAGCACCGTGCCACGGGTGTCCAGAACAGGACCTCCGGCATCGCCCGGCAAGGCAGCAAGTGCCAGGCGCTTGAGTTCGGTTTCGCCCCGCAGGCCTTTGACGTCCGAAAGCGTTCCGAAGGTGAGTGACGGCGCGCCCAAGGCCCCTTCGAAAGAATAACCGGCCACCGCAACGTCGGACTGAAGACGTGGCTGCGTGGTGCGGAACCGTGCAACAGATATTGGCGCCACGGGAGTTGCCGGACGCAGGACGGCAACACCAAGCGCGCCGTCAGTGACCACGACTTCCGCTGGCACATCGTCTTCCAAAGTAATCCGAGTGCAGCTTTGGATCACTTCCGACGTGGTGATCACTGTGCCTTTATCATCAACGAAGAAACCCGAACGAGAAAGGCGAGGGGTGCGGACTTCAAGCCCTGAGATCAGGTCGATGCTTTGCTGACCGCCATCACCAGCCGCCGGATCCAAGACACCGGGAATGCGTTGGAAGCTTGCCTTCATCTCGGTCAACACACGGGCGCGTCTTTCTTCATCCCCGATTGGCCAAATCAGGGTGAAACCCTTGATCTCACCGTCCACCAACGCCGCTTCGGTATATGACACAATGGACCCGTCGCGGCCTTCCAGCGTGAAACTGGTGTTGTTGCGCTCACGCGGGCCGTCGAGAGGGACGATTTCCAAAGTCTGCATGATCTCATAGAGCCCAAACAGTGTCGTTTGATCACCGGGTTGGCTGATCAGCAGTGCGCGGACACCCAGATCACCAGAACTTTTGAAATGCGCAAAAGGTGGTTCGTATTTTTCGAATGCAACTTCGCCCAAAGGCATCGACATTTCGATCCCTGCGTCCGCATCGCGGACCGTGGCCATGCCCACACTGGTCAGCGGTGCATTGTATTCAGCTAACAGTTCAGCGCGCTGTGCAGTCGTGAGAATGCCGCTTGCCTCATAACCCCGATCTGCCTGCCAGTTGGCCATGGATCCCCGGGTCCCTCTGCCAAACGCGCCATCGATCGCCGCGTTGTAATATCCGGCCGACTGGAGCGCGATTTGCAAAGCTTTGCGCTGATCACTGGTCAAAAGCGCTTCGCTCTGGCGGGCTTGCGACGGGGTTTCATCGGCGACCACAGGTTCTGGGGCAGGTTCGGGCGTTTGAATTGAGGTCTCATCCTGCGCGTCTGCCTGAGCTGTGGGCGTCTCAGTCACAGTCGGTGTAAGGGGTTGTCCGCGACCCAATACATCCTCACCTTCAGGCCAGAACTGGGGGCCCAAACGGGAGGTCAACTGGATATAGCTGTCATTCGCAATCTCGCCTTCGGCACGGTAGACACGCAACACCTGCTCGGCGTCGTCGCGGGCATACGGACCCAGCACAATGGCGTACCAACCACCGCCCAAAGAAAACCCAGCAACATCTGGCAGTTGGCCCGCAAAGATGCGCGCCCGGTCGCGTGCGAATTCCAAATTGGGTTGGGCTTCGATTTGAATCCAGACCACATCTTGCTGTGCTGCGGCAGGGCGCAGAAACACCACGGATGCCAGAAAAACTGCAGTGAAAAACGCCTTCATAAACACACCAAAACCTTTGCGTTCCTTGGATTTTGCGCAGCTTAATCACGAAGCCTCGGAGTTGACCATGCTCTTTGCCAGACATGGCCCCATGCCGCGTCGCGTTGTCGCCCCGTAACAACAGATGGCGGGCCGTTGACCCCAGCGGGTCAGCCGGATAACGAGAACCGGCCTCCGCACCGGTTTTTGAAATGAGCATATCCATGTCCGACGCCTTGACCGCCCCGAAATCCTTTCAAGAGATCATCCTGCGTCTGCAGTCTTATTGGGCCGCCAAAGGCTGTGCGGTCCTGCAGCCCTACGACATGGAAGTGGGCGCCGGGACGTTTCACCCTGCCACGACCCTGAGATCGTTAGGTGAAAAGCCTTGGGCGGCGGCCTATGTGCAACCTTCAAGGCGGCCGACCGACGGGCGGTATGGTGAAAACCCCAACCGGTTGCAGCACTATTATCAGTTTCAGGTGCTGATCAAACCGAGCCCGCCAGACTTGCAGGACCTTTATCTCGGATCGCTCGAGGCGATTGGGATCGACATGGAGCTGCATGATATTCGTTTTGTCGAAGACGATTGGGAAAGCCCAACTCTGGGGGCCTGGGGACTGGGCTGGGAAGTCTGGTGCGACGGCATGGAAGTGTCGCAATTCACGTATTTCCAACAGGTTGGCGGGCACGATTGCCATCCTGTCTCAGGCGAATTGACCTACGGGCTGGAGCGGTTGGCCATGTATGTTCTGGGCATCGATCACGTGATGGATATGCCATTCAACGACCCGCAGACACCCATCGCGTTGAGCTACGGCGATATTTTCAAACAGACCGAGGAAGAATACGCGCGGTACAATTTCGATACCGCCAACACCGAAGTGCTGTTGCGCCAATTTGACGAGGCGGAAGCAGAGTGCGCTGCTTTGCTGTCACAAGAGGATATCGACCCGAAGACGGGCAAACGGATCATCATGGCGCATCCGGCCTATGATCAATGTATCAAGGCCAGCCATATCTTTAATCTACTGGACGCGCGTGGGGTCATTTCGGTAACGGAACGGCAAGCCTATATCGGCCGCGTGCGCGCTCTGGCCAAGCAATGTGCTGACGCTTTTGTGCGGACCGACGCTGCGGGGCATGTTGCATGAGCGGCAAGCTGGTCGGGATCTTCCTGCTGATCTGCGGTGCTGTGGCTGGGGGTGGGTTATACTACCTGCAGATCTACGGATTCTACGAGGAGGTTGCAGAGACCGACGGACCGGACGTGCGGTTGATTCTGCAAGGCAGCGACGCCGAGCAGGCTATTTCCTACTCCAATTTCCGGGCGGTCGATGCCGATAGTTCTCCGATCCGGTTCCGTGCGTGTTTCGAGACAACCGAAACACTTGAGGTTTTGAGCGCCGCGTATGTCGATGCAGGCGAAGTCATCCCGCGCAATGCGCCCGGATGGTTTGAGTGTTTTAACGCAACCGCGCTGGCTCAGGAGCTAAAGGACGGCACGGCGCGCGCCTATTTAGGTCAGAAGAACATTCGGTATGGCGTGGATCGTATTGTTGCCGTGACTGACGACGGGCGCGGGTATATTTGGCACGAGCTCAATGAGTGCGGCGACAAAGCCTATGACGGAACAGTTGTGGGTGAGGAATGTCCACCTTTGCCAGAGCAGAACGGGTAGCTGCCCAGTTTCAAGAAGGAGCACACGTTAAATGAGCCTTCTCGAACCAATCCCTGCTTTTATTACGATGACGCTTGGCTTCGCGGTGTTCCTGATTGGGGCCGAGATCAATGCGCGTATCGCCATACTACGCCAATTCAACATCCCAGAACCCGTCACCGGTGGGCTTTTGGCTGCGTTGTTTTCGCTGGCACTTTATCTGGCCTTCGACATCACAATAGAATTTGATCTGGAAGAGCGTGATTTCTTTCTGGTTCTGTTTTTTGCCTGTATTGGCCTGAATGCCCGATTGAGCGATCTCATTGCGGGCGGCAAACCTTTGATATTGCTTCTGATCTTGACCCTTCTGACGATTGTGGCGCAGAACGTGATCGGTGTGCTTGGCGCAACTGCCTTTGGATATGCGCCCCAAGTTGGCGTGCTATTCGGTTCGGCCTCTCTGATTGGTGGACATGGTACGGCCATTGCCTGGGCCCCCGACGTGGCCGAAGCCACCGGCCTGGACAGTGCGCCTGAACTGGGTGTTGCCGTTGCGACCTTAGGCCTTGTCCTGGCCGCACTGGTTGGTGGGCCGATTGCCAAGTACCTGGTGGAAAAGAACAACCTCACACCGGATCGCCCGGGTGAAGAGTTGGCAGTTGGTGTGGCCCATGAAGGGAAGGAACATGCCACCCCTGTTAACCATCTGAGCCTGATGCGGGTGATGCTTTATCTGAACATCGCGATCATCCTGGGGTTCGCGCTGAACACTGCGATTGAAGGAGCCGGGCTCAAATTGCCATTATTTGTACCCTGCCTGATCATGGGCATTGTGATTGCCAATGTGCGTAGTTTCCTTTTCCCGAAGGCGGTGCCCGTTACCGGAACACCCGCACTCGCCTTGGTTTCGGAATTTGCGCTTGGCGCATTTCTGGCGATGTCATTGATGAGCCTCCAACTTTGGACAATCACCGATCTGGGGCTGGCTTTGGTCGTCATCATGACGGCCCAAACCCTGTTCGTGGTTGCCTTCGTGGTTTTTGTTCTGTTTCCGATCATGGGGCGGGGATATCGCGCCGCAGTGCTGGCGGCGGGGTTCGGCGGGTTTGCCTTGGGGGCGACGCCCACAGCAATTGCCAATATGACGGCGGTAACCAAGCGATATGGCCCATCCCCTATTGCCTTTATCGTGCTGCCCCTTGTATCCGCTTTCTTTGTCGACCTTGCCAATGCGGTGGTCATTCAGACCATCGTGAATTTCTAAGTGAGCCTCTATGCCAGACCTACTCATTGAACTCTTTTCCGAAGAGATCCCTGCGCGGATGCAAACGCGCGCAGCGGATGATTTCAAAAAACGGATGACAGATGGTTTGGTTGAGGCAGGACTGACCTATGCGGGTGCGGCGTCATTTTCCACACCGCGCCGCTTGGTGCTTTCGGTCCAAGATTTGCTGGCGGAAAGTCCAACCTTGCGTGAGGAGCGCAAAGGTCCGCGTGTTGATGCACCCGAAAAAGCGATCGAGGGGTTTTTGCGAGGCGCTGGCCTGACCCGCGATCAACTGGAAGAGCGCGAAACGCCGAAAGGTGCTGTATTCTTTGCGACAATCGAAAAGCCAGGCCGTCCGGCGGCGCAGATCGTGGCAGAGGTTTTGGATGATGTGATCCGTCATTTCCCCTGGCCCAAATCCATGCGCTGGGGGACTGGAAACTTTCGCTGGGTGCGCCCGCTGCAATCCATTCTTTGCATTCTGAGCGATGAAAACGGGGCGCAAGTGGTGCCTTATCAGATTGATGGCATCACGTCGGGTGACAGCACCGAAGGGCACAGGTTCATGGCGCCGGGCCGGTTCTCTGTCACCTCGTTCGATGACTATTCAGCAAAGCTTAGCCGGGCTTATGTCCAGTTGAACGCACAGGACCGTGCCGAGCATATCTGGGCGGACGCCACGAACATGGCCTTTGCGGCCGGTTTAGAGGTCGTTGAAGACAAAGGACTTCTGTCCGAAGTGGCAGGGCTGGTCGAATGGCCTGTTGTGCTGTTGGGGGACATCGCCGATGCATTCCTGGACCTGCCGCCTGAGGTCTTGCAGACCTCAATGCGCGAACATCAAAAGTTCTTTTCAGTACGCAATCCGAAAACAGCGCGGATCGAGAAATTCGTAACAGTGGCCAATCGGGAAACCGCTGATCATGGCGCGACCGTCTTGGCTGGTAACCAAAAAGTTCTGTCGGCCCGCTTGGCTGACGCAAAATTCTTTTGGGAGAACGATCTGCGCATCGCCCAAACTGGTATGGCCGAATGGCGCGTGTCTCTCGATGCGGTGACATTCCACAACAAGCTGGGAACTCAGGGCGATAGAATCGAACGCATCATCGCATTATCGGCCAAATTGGCGGGACAGGTGCCTGGTGCAAAGGCGGATGATGCCAAAACCGCTGGGGGTATCGCCAAGACGGATCTGAGTTCTGAGATGGTTTATGAATTCCCTGAACTTCAAGGGATAATGGGCCGATATTACGCGCAGAAAGCGGGTTATCCTCAAGACGTGGCGGATGTCGCGCGGGATCATTATGCACCGTTGGGGCCTTCTGATGACGTGCCGACGGCGCCGCTTTCCGCGACAGTCGCTTTGGCAGACAAAATTGACACCCTGACCGGATTTTGGGCGATCGATGAAAAACCCACAGGATCGAAGGACCCCTTTGCTTTGCGTCGCGCAGCATTGGGCGTGATCCGGCTCGTTTTGGAAAACGATCTGCGGCTGTCCTTGGATCAATTCATCGATTTCCAACTGCTCAAACATAAGATTCACTTGAATTCGAATGCAGATGCGACCGAACTTTCTGCGCTTGAAGACTTGTTGGAAGACATCGCGCAGCACGGAGTTTTTGGAGCGGCTTTCCGGACGCTGATGGATCGCCTGCAAGATCGCGATGATGCGCCAGATACCGGCGAAGGCTCCCTTTTACGCACTGTTGGAGACGCGGTCCCGGATCTCTCGACTGATCTGCTGGTGTTCATCCACGACCGGCTGAAAGTCTATCTGAGGGATGAGGGCATCCGACATGACGTGATCGACGCATGTCTCGCGATGCCTGGCAACGATGATCTCGCCTTATTGGTGAAACGCGCCCGCGCTCTGTCGGACACTCTGAGCACAGAAGACGGTGAGAACCTGATCCAGGGGTTCAAACGCGCGAACAACATTTTGACTCAGGCGGAAGAGGCCGACGGGGTCGAATATTCGTTCGGACCTGACCCGAGTTTTGCTGAAACGGACAGTGAACGCGCGCTTTTTGAAGCGCTCGACGCGGCAGAAGCGGCCATTGGTCCAGCGATGGATGCTGAGGATTTTGCTGCAGCTATGGGGGCAATGGCCGGTTTACGCGCTCCGATCGATGCATTTTTCGAAGATGTCAAAGTGAACGCTGATAGCCAAACCGTACGTCGCAATCGATTGAACTTGCTGCATCGCATTCGCGAGATCTGCCTTGGCGTCGCGGACTTGACCCGGATCGAAGGCTAAGACGCGGTAACTCTCTGGCATCAAATGTCGTTTCTTTGGTCGCGGCATTTCGCGCCCCCGGGTGCCCTTGCGCATGCAGCGTATCCACTTATGCTGGCGCAGAAATTCGGAATGCTGCAGCGCAAAGTCACTTAAGTGCACACGAACCCACATACCACGCTGATCACTTCAGACGCCCCGGTCGCCACGGTCACTCATGGTGGGCGGGCCAAGTGTCTGCAGCGCCTTGTGCGGTTGGATCTGCCGGTGCCCGACACTGTCGCGCTGTCTTTTTCTGCGGTGCATAACATCGCCGAAGGGGAATTGCCGGATATTCCGCGCATCCTAGGCTGTTTTCCCGATGACGTTTTACTGTGCGTGCGCCCCTCGTCCGAAGATCCGGATTGGGGTGGCCCCGGCGCAATTTTGAACGTCGGGATGAACGACGCGCGGGTCGCAGAGTTGAGCGAAAGCTTGGGAGAAGGGCCCGCTGCGGCGCTCTATCTGCGGTTCTTACAAGCCTATGCGTTGCATGTGGCCCGCTTGGATCCGGATTTGTTTGAGGATATCGACGAAGACGATCCAAATGCGTTGAGCACCGCGTTGGCACGGTATGAAGAGGAGGCGGAGGAGCCTTTCCCGCAAGACCCCGCGGAACAGTTGGGTGGCGTGCTACGTTCCATGGCGCGCGCGTGGGAAGGCACAACCGCACGGCTTTTGCGTCAGGCAAAAGGCGCACCGCAGGATGCGGGCTTGGGGTTGGTCGTCCAGCAAATGGTGCCCGGCCGTGGTAAAGGTGAATGCGGATCGGGTGTGTTGCAACTTGTTGATCCGACCACTGGCCAACCGCAGATCACGGGACGGTACTTGAGCCAAAGCCAAGGCCGGGATGCCTTGGGGGCAGGGGCTGAAGCGATCTATCTTGAAAAGGACGCGCGGGGCCCATCCTTGGAAGAGTTGGCGCCGGATGCCTTTGCGCACCTCAAAAAACATGCGGCGTTAATGCGCGCGAAGCTGCGCGAAGAGATGCAGGTCGAGTTCGTCGTTCAGAATGGCGACCTGCATATCCTTGATGGCGTACGAGTTCCAAGATCCGCGCGGGCTACGGTGCGGATCGCGGTGCGCCTTGCGCAAGACGGCATTATTTCCCCTGAAGAAGCCGTCATGCGGGTTGAGCCCAATATGCTGAACGAACTCTTGCACCGACAGATCGCACCAAACGCCAAACGTGACATTCTGGGAACGGGTATCGCGGCCAGTCCAGGGGCGGCCACGGGACGGATCGTGTTTACCTCGGCTGAAGCACAGGCCAGTGCGTCGCGTGGGGAAGCTTGCGTTTTGGTGCGACGCGAAACGTCGCCCGAAGATATTCGTGGAATGCATGCGGCGGTTGCAGTTCTGACCGAACGCGGTGGGATGACAAGCCATGCTGCGGTAATTGGCCGGGGGCTTGGGTTGCCCTGCATTGTGGGTGCCTCGGGGATGCGGTTTCGCCTGCGCAGGCAACAAATTGTCGCCGAAGATGGACGTGTGTTGTCCGCCGGCGATGTGATCACGGTGGACGGCACGTCGGGACAGGTCCTTGCCGGAGAACCTGCCATGTTGGAAGCAGCGCAGGATGACGCGTTCCAAACCCTGATGTCCTGGGCGGATGAGGCGCGCGATATCGATATCCGAGCCAACGCAGACACACCGGATGATGCGCAGACGGCGCGAAACTTTCATGCCCAAGGCATCGGTTTGTGCCGGACAGAGCACATGTTCTTTGAACCTGGTCGTTTGACGGTGATGCGGGAAATGATCTTTGCCGAAACGCCCAAGGGGCGCGCGGCGGTGTTGGAACGACTGCTGCCGATGCAACGGGAAGATTTCATCCAACTGTTCCGGATTATGGAGGGTCAGCCGGTCTGCATCCGCCTGTTTGACCCACCGTTGCACGAATTCCTGCCAACAACCCGAACCGGTCAGCGCGAATTGGCCGAAGCGTTGAATATCCCGGTCTCTGACGTGACGCGTCGTGTCGAAGAGATGGCAGAGTACAATCCCATGCTGGGCCTTCGCGGCGTGCGATTGGGTGTCACCGTGCCCGAGATCTATGACATGCAGGCCCGTGCAATTTTTGAGGCAACGCTGGAAGCCAGCCGGGAGGGCGCGCCGGTTGTTCCAGAAATCATGATCCCTCTAGTGTCTGCCCGACGCGAGGTTGAATTGGTCAAAGCGCGCATCGATGCGGTCGCGGCGGCCGTGCGCACGGAACAGGGTCGCAGCTTTGACTATCGTTTGGGTGTTATGGTCGAGACGCCGCGCGCAGCTCTGCGCGCCGATGAGATTGCGGCACATGTTGCGTTTTTAAGCTTCGGGACAAACGACCTCACGCAGATGACCTATGGGTTGAGCCGCGACGATGCCGGACGGTTTATGTCGGCATATGTACAGCAGGGTGTATTCCAAGAGGATCCGTTCCACACCCTAGATATCGACGGCGTCGGAGAATTGTTGAAGCTGGGCGTCGATCGAGGGCGCGCTGCAAAACCTGACGTGATTCTCTCAATTTGCGGCGAACATGGTGGTAACCCTGATTCGATTGCCTTCTGTCGCGAGGCTGGATTCGACTATGTCTCGTGCTCTCCGTTTCGCGTTCCTGTCGCGCGACTGTCTGCCGCGCAACTGGCCATTTCGCACAAGATCGGCGCTGAATCCGCCTGAACTTACGTATATCTTGTGGTTTCTCTTGCCTCAGCTAGTTTGTGTTTTGGGCGAAAAACTGCGGCTAAGTGTCAGAAATATGGCACTAAACTGGACGTTTACGAAACTCTGCGTTAACTGCAGCGGTTAATTCCGGCTGGGGAGGTCCGGCACGTTCGACCGTGAGGTGACCTATGTTAAGGATAATTTGCTGCCTGGCGCTGGCCCTGTGGGCTGCGCCGCAAACTGTTCATGCGTCTGAAGATGCGCTGCGCGAGGTGATCGAGCGCGAGCGCGCATCGCTGTTTACGATTCCGCGCGCGCGCTTGAAAGCGCTGATTTCAGAGCCGGTGAGCCATGCGCCGTCGTTCAGCTACACGCACGCCTGGATCGACGCGCAGCCGCATGCGCGTGGTGGCGCAGAATGGCGTTGCCTGGCCGAAGCGCTTTATTTCGAAGCGCGTGGCGAAACAGTCCGCGGCCAATTTGCCGTTGCCGAAGTCATTCTGAACCGCGTGGAAAGCACGCGTTTCCCGTCATCGATCTGTGGCGTGATCAATCAGGGGACTGGGCGCAAGTACCAATGCCAGTTCACCTACACCTGCGATGGCTACAAGGACATCATCAAGGAGCCACGGGCCTTCGAACGCACGGGAAAAGTTGCGCGCGCAATTATGGATGGGGCAAATCACAACCTGACCAATGGTGCCACGCATTACCACACGACGGCCGTATCGCCCTCATGGGCACGCACATACCGTCGTACGGCGCATATCGGTGTGCACCTTTTCTATCGCCATAACTACCGCACAGCGGCAAAGAACTGATCTTAACCGCGTCTGTGGAGTACCTCCAAAAAGCGCCGCGTGACGCAATCGCCGCCTGTCATGGCGCATGAAGACCTGTTAGAGGCTGCGGACATCCCTAGGGTGCCCAAGAAATGACCATAATCAGGTTCCGCATATGACTTCCGAAATACGCCTTGCCTTTGCGCATCCTGCTGAACGCGCGGAGGCGACTGCCCCTCGCGGACCATTGGATCGAATTTCGCTGCGCGACCATATCGTCGAAGTGGAAATTGGTGCTTTTCAGGCCGAACGTGGGACGACTCAGCGGATTTGCTTTAATGTTGTGGTCGAAGTGGAGCCGTTAGAAGCTCCGATTGATGACGATGTGGATCGGATTCTGTCCTATGACCGCGTGACCGAGGCCATCGCGCACGAACTGTCCGAAGAGCGTTTAAACTTGCTCGAAACACTTGCGGAACGGATCGCCGAGCGCATTTTGTTGGAACCTCAAGCTGTTCGTGCCTTTGTTCGAATTGAAAAACTCGACCGAGGACCGGGTGCGCTGGGCGTTGAAATTGTGCGAAGTCGCGCGCAAGCCCATCCCGAGCAGATCGAGGACGAACGGCCTCACCCGCGTTTGGTCTATCTGTCGAACTCTGCCATTGCGTCAGAACATCTCTCAGGCTGGATAGATCAACTCGAAGAACGGCAACGTCCTTTAATCCTTTGCGTTGGGGCACCTGATCTGCAGGCCCCCCAAACAGGACATGGGATGACCCAGCGCCGGATCGATTTGCTTGCAATTGAACAGAACGCCTGGATGTTGGCGGCGCGGGATCCGCGCTGTGTGGTGGTGTCTACCCGAACTGAGTTGGATTGGGCGATGAAGAACGGACAGATCAGTGTCTGGGCGCCCTCAAAGATAGTATTGGATGCCGTCGACGGACCGTCCGCCCATCCGCGGGACGCGGTCGCTTTGGCCGCGTGGTTTGCAGCTACGTTTGAAGCTGGGGAAATGATGGTGATCGGGGCGCCATTGCCTGTAGACGCTTCAGTTCCGTTGAAAGCTGTGCCCGACACCCGGGCCACGCTGTGATCTTCAAACCTCTGGTCCAGTCCGGAGAGCCGCGGCCCGAGGGTGCGCTGGACCTCGCTGGCGGGCCATTATGGTTTACACAGGCTATCGCGCTTGATCGCGAAGCGCCGCCTCAAGTTGTAGATGCCGACACCTTGCCAACAGAGGTACTGGACAGGATCACCTGTAAGCGCCCAGCGGTTTCTGGTATCTCTTTTGATTGCCCTCGCGTGATGGGCATACTGAACGTCACGCCTGATAGTTTTTCCGACGGCGGCGCCCATTTTGACCCAGATGATGCGGTGCACGCCGCAAGGCAGATGGTCGAAGCGGGCGCAGACATTTTGGATATCGGCGGCGAGTCGACGCGCCCGGGTGCTGATGTCGTGGAAAAAGAAGAAGAAATTCGGCGAACGGCCCCGGTTATTGAGGTGTTGAGCGCTGCGGTTGATGCGCCTCTATCCATCGACACGCGAAAAGCGCCCGTCGCTGCGGCCGCTTTGGACGCGGGTGCCTCCATCGTCAACGATGTGTCTGGCTTCACATATGATGCCAACCTCGCATCTCTCTGCGCGGAACGAAGAGTGCCCGTCTGCGTGATGCATGCGCAAGGTGACCCGGCAACAATGCAGAAGGATCCGCAATATGAGGACGTGGTTCAGGACGTATATGCCTTTCTCGCAGAACGCGTGGACGCGCTTGTGACGCAAGGCCTCGTTCGCGATCAGATCCTTGTGGATCCGGGCATTGGCTTTGGCAAGACGATTGACCACAACTTGACGTTGCTGCGTGATATCGCTGTGTTTCATGGGCTTGGCTGCCCAATCCTACTGGGCGCGTCGCGCAAACGTTTCATTGGCGTGATCGGAGATGCGCCGAATGCTGCCGACCGGGCACCCGGATCAATCGCAGTGGGGCTTGCGGCACTGGCACAAGGTGTGCAAGTGCTCAGGGTCCATGATGTAGCGATGACGACACAGGCAATTCGCTTATGGACGGCCTCGCGGGTTAAGTGACGAAAAAGACGATGTGCTATGCGTAAGCTTTTTGGAACGGATGGGGTAAGAGGTGCCGCGAACGTGCACCCGATGACTGCGGATATGGCGCTCAGGATCGGGGCTGCAGTTGGTCGGTTTTTCCGGCAGGACACCGGTGGTGTGCACCGTGTGGTGATTGGGAAGGACACTCGATTGTCCGGCTACATGTTCGAAAATGCGCTGACAGCTGGTTTGACCTCCACGGGCATGAACGTGCTTTTGCTTGGCCCTGTGCCGACCCCCGCAGTGGGTTTGATGACACGGTCCATGCGTGCAGATCTGGGAGTTATGATTTCGGCCAGCCACAATCAGGCTGATGACAATGGCATCAAGTTTTTTGGCCCGGACGGGTACAAGCTGAGCGACAGCGCAGAAATGGAAATTGAGGCGCTGATAGATGGTGGAGTAGAGCTGGCGCCCGCATCGGAAATCGGGCGCGCTAAGCGGATCGATGACGCACGGTACAGATATGGCGAGAGGGTGAAAGCCTCCTTGCCACGTGCCATACGATTTGACGGGCTGAAAGTTGTTATTGATTGTGCAAATGGCGCAGCTCATCGCGCGGCGCCTGATATCCTTTGGGAACTGGGTGCAGAGGTAATCCCGGTTGGCGTGTCGCCCGACGGGCGCAACATCAACAAAGGGTGCGGTTCAACACATCCCGCTGTCGCTGCGGAAACCGTTGTGAGCCATGGCGCAGATGTGGGGATCTGCCTTGATGGAGACGCGGATCGGGTCGTCTTGATTGATGAGACGGGCAAGGTTGCCGACGGTGATCAAATCATGGCGCTGATGGCGTCACGCTGGGCTGCAGAAGATCGCCTGCATGGAGGGGCCCTGGTTGCCACGGTTATGTCGAACCTAGGGTTAGAGAGGTTTCTTTCGGATCAAGGGGTCCGACTAGAACGCACTGCGGTTGGCGACAGATATGTCGTCGAACGTATGCGCGAAGGCGGATTCAACCTGGGCGGAGAGCAATCGGGCCATATCGTCATGTCCGATTACGCCACAACAGGTGACGGGCTTATGGCTGGACTGCATTTCCTGGCAGAGATGGTGCGCTCGGATCAGCCCGCAAGTGCATTGGCGCATCAATTCACACCCGTGCCCCAATTGCTGAAGAATGTACGTTACAGCGCTGGGCAAACCCCGCTGGAAGTGACTTCTGTCAAAGCAGCCATCGCGGACGCCGAGGCGCAATTAAACGGTCAAGGTCGACTATTGATCCGGAAGTCCGGGACCGAACCGCTCATCCGCGTGATGGCCGAAGCAGAAGACCTAAATGTGATGGAAGGCGCTGTTGAAAGTATCGTGCAAGCTGTTCGCGACGCTGTTTCAACTTAATCTCTGTCCTCTTGCCTGAAACCCTTCTGGTCCGCTACCTTGTTCAATCATGAATTGGGAGGGATATTCATGTTGCGAGTTTTACTAGCGTGCACTTTTGCGTTTGCGGGTACTTCAGCGCTTGCAGATATGAAAGTCTCCTTGGGCGCGCCGTGGGACGGTAAAAACATACCGGCGGGGCAGCATTGCAAGCTGCATGGTGGCAATGGATCGACACCGCCGATGGCTGTGAGCGGTTTGCCTGAGGGCACGACAATGGTCGTCGTTGAATACAATGACAGAAGTTTCAAACCGCTCAGCCGCAACGGCGGGCATGGCACGCTTGCTTATCCAGTCAAGGGAGATACCGCCAACTTGCCAGCAGTTCCGGGCATGACGGCAAAGTTGCCAAGTGGTGTCAGAGTTGTCCGTAAAGCGCAAAGCACAGGTGACTACGCATCGCCTGGATATCTGCCCCCTTGTTCGGGCGGACGGGGCAACACATATGAGGCCGTGGTCAAAGCCGTTGGTAGCGATGGCAAGGTGCTCAAAAAAGCGAAAGTGAAGCTCGGCCGTTACTGACGCGTGAAAAGGCGTCTCAATGCGCCGAGTTGACTGAGTGCTACGCCTGCCAGGATCAGAACCATGGCTGACAACAGTGAAGAGGGTAAAGGCTCGGCGAGAAAGTACGCGCCCAGCAGCACCGACCAGATGGGTACCTGATAGTTGGTCAGCGACATAAAGACGGGCCCGGCACTGCGGATGACCATGACACGCAACAGATTTGCCGCTGCCGTCGGGACAAGGCCGAGGATCGCAATGATCACCCACCCGTTCAAACCTGGTAGGGCAGGGCGCCCTTCCTGTATGATCGCAGTGGGCACGACGATCAGGGCCGCGACGACGAGCAACATGGTCGCCAGCCCGACCGGATCAACGGGTGGTAGACGCCGCATCAGCACGGACGACACTCCGTAGCAAGAAGCGGCGGCAACGCAGGAAAGACGTCCGGCCCACTCTAATTCAGAGCCGGTCGTGTCAAAGGCTTGTCCGCCGATCAGAATGCAGACACCGGCAAAGCCGATCACAAAACCAATGGACCGCCGTAGTGTCATGCGTTCGCCCGGTACAAAGAGATGTGCCATGGGTAAGACGATCAATGCGACCGAGGCCATGGACACCCCGGCAAAACCAGCGGTGACGTACTGTTGCCCCCAAGCCAAGAGCATGAAGGGAATTCCAGTCGAAAATCCGCCTATGGCCACAAGCGAGAGCCAAGTCGTGGGTTCGGGCGGGGAGTGGAACAGGCGCAGCCCCATCACCCGCCAGATCCACAGCATTGTCACGGCGCCGAACAGGATCCGACCGGCCGCAAGCCAAAAAGGCGTCCAATGTTCCAACGCCAATTCGGTGACCAAGAAGGTGCCGCCCCAGGTGAACCCAAGGGTCGCGACCATCAGCCAGCTTTTCCAGGTGATTTCTGGTGCGTCAGTCATGCAACGCGCGGCTGTCGGCGGGTGCCTGATCGCGGTCAGTCATCCCGTAATCCCGGATGACGCCAGCCACTCTCAGGCGATAGTCGGCGAAATGGATATCTCGGCCTGCGCTTTGAGCGTCCCGGTGTTCTGGGAGTTTGCGCCAGTGCTCCAGCGCTGCCTCATCCTCCCAAAACGAAAGCGACAATAGCTTTCCTGGTTCCATTAAGCTCTCAAACCGCTCGACTGAGATGAAGCCGGGAATATCGCTCAGATGCTCTTTGAGTGCGGCGGCCCTGCGCAGATACGGTTCGCGGTGGCCGTCCTTCGGCCAGACTTCGAAAATGACGGCGATCATGAACGGTCCTCTGGATCATGTGAAACGCACCTAAGCCAGGTACGGTCCTCGCGGTGTATGAATTTCTCTGACTGGGCGAAAGCAAAGTTTTCGCGACCAAGCGGATCAGCCGCCAACCGGGTGCGATAGGCTTCGTATTCGGCTAGGTTGGGCACATGGTAGATACCGTAGGCAAGGGTCGACGATCCTTCATGCGGGGCGAAATACCCGACCAGATCAGCGCCACAACGTGGGATCGCGGTGCCCCAGTTGCGTGCATATTGGGTGAAGGCGGCGTGTTTGGTGGGATCGATGTGATAGCGGATGATACAGGTCAACATGGTGAGGTCCTATTGTGATTGTGTTGACGGCAATAGCATCTTGAAAGCCGTGGATGGTTCGGCGAAGATCAAACTATGCGAGAAGGTCCTGATATCTCCCGCCTTGCGGCGCTGATTGGTGATCCCGCGCGGGCGAATATGCTGACCGCGTTGATGGATGGTCAGGCGCTGACGGCCAGCGAATTGGCGGATGTAGCAGGGGTAACGCTGCCCACGGCAAGTGGCCATCTGGCCAAATTGACCGAGGCCGACCTTCTTCAGCGACGTAAGCAGGGACGACACCGGTATTTTCAACTGGCCGATGCGGATGTTGCGTCAACGCTCGAGGCGCTGATGGGCTTGGCATCGGGGCGCGGGATCAAGCCGGTGCGCCCCGGCCCGAAGGATGCAGCGATGCGCGAGGCGCGTATCTGCTACAACCATCTCGCGGGGCGTATGGGGGTGCATCTGTTTCACAGCCTAATCAAGAATGGATATCTGGCTGAGCGTGGGGAAGAGGTCACTCTCACCGATGATGGTTTTGAATTCATGCGCGCGTTCGGTGTGGATATCGCTGCCTTGGAAAAGGGGAGAGCGCCCCTATGCCGATCTTGCTTGGATTGGAGCGAGCGTCGCAGCCATCTGGCAGGCAGTGTGGGGCGCGCGCTATTGGCCCGTATGGAGGAGTTAGGTTGGATGCGTCGAGATCCTGGCAGCCGAGCGATACAGGTGACGCGAACCGGGAAGGCCGCATTTGATGCCGCCTTCCCGACCTGACCCCGAAGTTATCCGCGCATCTTGTGATGCAACAGAATTGGGACAACGAGGTCTTCTTCGTCATCCAAATGCCGCGCAAGGAACCCTTCGATGGTTTCCGATGCGACGTGGACAGCAGCCGCGTGATCTTTGACCTGACCGGGGTCAAGTTGCGCCAGCTGAATCACGCTGTTGGCCGACCGTGTGAAATCGTCAAGGACACGGTCCAGCTCCATGTGATCGCCCTCGAGCATCTCTAATCCCTCGCCAAACCGCGGATCCGCGGCGAGCAGCTCAGGGAAATAGCTGCGGTCTTCCCACGTGTGGTGCCCATGAAGATTGGCAACCAGCAGGTGGCCGTAATGCCCCAGACGAGCCGCGTAATCAGGCAGGTCGCGGTCGCCATCAAGAAAGCGTTCGGTTTCAGTTCTGCAAAGCTCGCCTAGTTGGCGAAACATGCTGTGTGCGCCCATCCAGTTTTGGATGGAACGCGCGAAATTCGGGTGATCCGGCCAAGCTTCGCGCGGATAATCCCGAAGCAGGATGCGCATGTGATCAGGCAGCGCGTCCCGACTTGCAATATGTGTGGAAGTCATGCCGATGAGATGGGGCGGGCGCCAGTCCAGCGCAATATGCCCCATCTGCACAGCCAGTGTGCGCGGGCCAACCTAGCGGTTGACCCGTGCGTCCAATCAGTTCTTTTCTTTATCGACCATTTTGCCGGCAGAGATCCACGGCATCATGCCGCGCAGCTTTTCACCAACCTCTTCGATCTGGTGCGCGTCATTCATGCGACGCGTGCCTTTGAAGAAAGGTTGGCCAACGGCGTTTTCCTGCATGAAGTCGCGCACGAACTTGCCGGTCTGGATGTCGGTCA
>CAYODE010000035.1:0-18082 GCA_964402685.1 uncultured Aestuariivita sp.
CAAAGGCAACAACGTGGATATGGTGTTCGAACACCCGGGTGAATCGACGTTCCCCGTTTCGACATTTGTTTGCAAAAAAGGTGGTATGGTTGTGATCTGCGCCGGTACCACCGGGTTCAACTGCACCTTTGACGTGCGATACATGTGGATGCACCAGAAGCGTCTGCAAGGCAGCCACTTTGCACACCTTAAGCAAGCCAGTGCCGCGAACCAGTTGATGGTTGAACGCCGCTTGGATCCCTGCATGTCCGAAGTGTTTACGTGGGCTGATCTGCCCCAGGCACACATGAAAATGCTGCGTAATGAGCATAAGCCCGGCAATATGTCAGTGCTGGTGCAATCGCCGAAAGTTGGCCTGCGCACGCTTGAAGAAGTGCTTGAAGGGTAATCGAGCATTAGCTCCGAACGCCTTAACGCCCGCGACCACTCTGCGTCGCGGGCGTTTTCGTTTTTCGGAGCCATGCATGAGAAACAACTACTTACACAGCTGAGCCCCGCTATTTCTGGGGAGGGGAAACCAGTGGGTTTATTCAAACCTTAAATTCGTGCTAAGGTTGAATTAACTGCCTGTTAACACCCTTTGAGAGAATTTGATATGGTACACGAATGGGTGCTGGATGTTCTTGCGGACTTGCAGTCATTTGCGCAATCGAATGATCTTGATGATTTGGCGGCGCATTTGGAAAAGGCTGGTCACATTGCGGCAGCGGAGATTTACACCCAGGCCGACGGGGTAACGCAAGATAAGTATGGTGATACAGCCGCAAATCGAGCGTATCCTCCAAGATGTGGATGCATCGACAGGGTTTAATGGACTACAAAAGGCCACTGTCACCCTTCGTGACCATCTTCGCATTCGACATGTCATGTATCATTGGGTTGACTCCGCGGGCGATCAACTCAGTTGCGGAACTTATTCGGACGATTGGCGAGAGAGATACGCCTCTCAGAATTACGTGCGGATCGACCCGGTAATCCAAGGGTGTTTTCAGAACTTTCACCCCGTTGATTGGAAGCGGTTGGATTGGTCCGGTAAGGCTGCACGCGCATTTCTAGAAGAAGCCATCAGCTTTGGAGTAGGCAATCAAGGCTATTCCGTTCCAATTCGCGGACCCAATGGGCAGTTCGCGCTCTTTACCTGCAACCATAGTTGCGACGATGACGAATGGGTCGCGTTCACCGAAGCCAACGGCCGTGATCTTTTGTTGATGGGTCACTTTTTGAACCGAAAAGCATTAGATTTGGAGCCAGGCAGGCAACCCGAGCCGGTGCAACCATTATCCCCGCGAGAGGTAGATGCTCTGACTATGATTGCGCTTGGATACAATCGCGCACAAGTCGCCAAAACCCTGTCAATTTCAGAGCACACATTGCGCGTGTATATCGAAAGCGCGCGCTTTAAGCTTGGCGCGGTCAACACGACGCATGCAGTTGCGCGCGCTCTGAGCCGGGGCTTGATCGTCATCTAACGTTTCGCGTTCAGAGCTCAGAAACCAAACTCTGCTTAACTCAGCCACACACAGACTCGAATGCAGCGATTGGCTGAACAAAATAGTTGGATGTCAGCCTTCTGGCAGAAATGAATATAGTTTCAGATTTGTTAATCAAGCGAACGGTGCGGTCAGAAAGCGCTAACCATTGGGTCGCAGGCTCCCCCAAGTTGAATGCACTGGGGCCGCACATGATACGCTATATTTATGGTCACGATCTGGCCGAATATCCTGTCATCAAAACATCCATGTTTCGGGACCGCGCCGATCAATTTTCAGTCCGCTTGAAATGGCAGGTTACCGTTGATGACAATGGAGAGGAACGGGACGAATATGACGCGCTCAATCCTCTCTATGTGATCTGGGAACAAGCCGATGGTCGACATGGTGGATCCATGCGATTTCTACCCACCACGGGACCGGTAATGGTCAACGACGTTTTTGGCCACCTTACCGGCGGCTCTCTTATTCAAAGTCCGGTGATATGGGAGTGCACCAGGTTTTGCCTTGCGCGGAAGGCGGAGCCTCGGGTCGCTGCGGCCCTGATGATGAGCGGGGGAGAGATCATGCGTGGGCTCGGTATTCGCGGCGTCGTTGGAATATTTGATCGGCGGATGGAGCGCATCTATCGTGCCATCGGGTTCTGGCCTGAGATACTTGGTAGCGAAGGTTCCGGTCGGGACAAGATCAGTGTCGGTTTGTGGACCTTTTCATCCGAAGCACAAGCGCGAGTTACTGAACGGGCCGGGGTATCGCCGGAACTGTCGGAATTTTGGTTCAGAAAAACATTTAACGCGGAAACGGCGCACGGGCCGGTTCAGACAGCCTGACGCCTCTGGCACCTCTGACGCGGCATCACTAAGGTCGGGCTCATGTCCGATATTGCGCTGACCTTTTCCGACGACCAGGCCCAGGCCTATGACAGCGTGGCTGAGATGCTGGCGCATGCCGGTGTCAACCTCGATGATGCGCTATTGATGCCACCGCGCGAAGCTGGCTCGGGTGTAATGGCCGTGGTTGGCAAAGCCGGGTCCGGAAAAACGCTCCTTTTGGCAGAGCTTTACAAAGCGCTGGAACAAGCTGGCGTTGATGTGATCTCAGGAGATTATGAGGGGCGCAAACGCAAGGATAGGCGCACATTGGCGATCCTCGCACCGACCAACAAAGCGGCTTCTGTTTTACGACTAAGAGGCGTTCCTGCTACGACGATCCATCGCATCCTCTATACGCCGGTCTATGATCCGGAATACGAGCGGATTGCGGATTGGCTTGCGGGGCAGGGGGATCGGCCAGCCATCGAAGGGCTCACCGATCAGGCCCTCGACCGGGCGCATGCTTTTTACGAGGTGAACAAATCCATTCCCGGCGCGCTTGCCGCTGCTGGACTGCGTGGATCAGATTTCATCACCGGTTGGAAACGTCGAGAGGAGCCGCTGGATATCGGGTTCGTCGATGAGTCCTCCATGCTGGACGAAAAACAGTTCGAGGATTTGCAGGAAATCTTCCCCAGCCTTTTGCTCTTTGGAGATCCCGCGCAGCTCGCGCCCGTCAACCAATCTGGAGCGATGGTGTTCGATGGGCTGAAAGACAGCCGCAAGCTCGAGCTCCATCGCATCCACCGTCAAACGCAGGATAACCCTATCTTGGATCTTGCGCATGCGTTAGCCGACCCGCGACTTGAATTCCAAGACTTCGAACGCATGGTCGAAGAGAAGGCCGCGCAGGATGACCGCGTCGTGTGGGGACAACGGGTTGAAGTGGATTTGATGGCGCGTTCCCCCGTTCTGGTCTGGCGCAATGCCACGCGGATTCGGCTCATCAACGCATTTCGCGCTGTGCACGGCGCCCCCGAAGAAGAATTGTTGGAAGGGGAGCCATTGATTTGTGATGGGATCGAGCTGCCCCTGAAGCACCGAAAAAAGCGGCTCGATCTCGAGGCGCGCGGCCTCATCAAAGGGGCGCAGGTCATTTATCTGGGCCCCGGTCGAAAACCTGGGTTCTCTCGTCTGCACGTTATGGGGGCAGAGGACCCGCAGGTCTCTGCCGCGTCTATCGTGAAAATCGAAAAACCCGATGAGGAAGAACCCTTTATCCCGTTCGCCGCGCGTATGGGGGCGACGTTTCTGCATGGGGCCGCAGTCACGATCCACAAAGCGCAAGGGTCGCAATGGGAGACGGTTCAAGTCTTTGCACCCGATATCTTTGTCGCGGCACGCATGGGCCGAACCGAAGCGGGGCAGCCGTTGTGGAAACGTCTTGCGTATGTCGCCATCACGCGTGCGCAAAGCAGGCTGATTTGGGCGGTGCGCAACCGGTTGTCGAAACCGACGCATCCGTTGCGCGTTGACGATCTGCGCCAAGTTGCACCGGCACCGCTGACATTAGAAGAGGACACACAATGACTTCCATTTTAATCACTGGGGCCAGCTCGGGCATTGGTCGTGCGACAGCCGAACTGTTTCTGTCTGAGGGATGGACCGTGGGCCTGCTGGCCCGACGCGCGGGGCCTTTGGAGGAGCTTGCCAGTCAACATGCCAATGCTGTCCCCATCGTCGCCGATGTGACGGACGAAACGGCCATAGACGATGCTGTTGAGAGCTTTGCCAAAACTGCCGGACATTTGGATGTCTTGTTTAACAACGCGGGC
Source organism: uncultured Aestuariivita sp. (assembly GCA_964402685.1). GTDB lineage: Bacteria > Pseudomonadota > Alphaproteobacteria > Rhodobacterales > Rhodobacteraceae > Aestuariivita. Next base: position 4,138 of record CAYODE010000035.1, read on the forward strand.
ATTTTCACCCCTGCTGGAACAATAGACGAAATACCTGTCGAGGATTGGATGCAGGCGGTCAATGTCAACTTGACGGGTATGTTCCTAGCGGCGCGTGCCGCGTTCCGGGTGATGCGGCACCAAACGCCTCAGGGCGGCCGGATCATCAACAATGGATCGATCTCCGCCTATGTGCCGCGGCCCGGGTCAGTAGCTTATACCGCCACAAAGCATGGGGTTACTGGTCTCACTCGCACAATATCGCTGGATGGCCGGCCTTTTGACATTGCCTGCGGACAGATCGATATCGGCAATGCGCTTACTCCGATTGTCGAGGCGCTGAATGCGAGAGCAGAGGAGAATGGTCTCGACCCCCAACCTAGCATGGACGTCGATCATGCGGCCGCTTCAGTTCTTCATATGGCGCAGCTGCCTCTGTCGGCCAACGTTCAATTCTTGACGGTCATGGCGACAAAGATGCCTTACATCGGGCGTGGCTAGTCTTTCTCTGCAACAGAGTAGCGACTGTGATCAGCCGTTGCGCACCAGCCTGAACGCGGCGGATGCACCCCAGCCCGCGGCAATGGCTATGGCCAAAGACATGAGCCCGTACATAAGCGGCTGTTGCCGAGAGAGGGAATAAAGCCAACGCTCCAAACCCACTTTGCGAACATCAATTGTCGTGTCGAAATCCGTCACGACGGTACCGTCGCGGATCAGGAAGATGCGCGTGCGGTAATCCCCTTCTGTCAGATTTGCAGGCAACCCGACCGACGTCCGGAAGAGTGTCTGCTGTTCAACGGCGACAGTGTTATCCAGTTCCTGATACAGCCCGTTCCCTTTGCGGATCCGGATCAACGCATCGGTAAAACTCTCAGAATCCTGAATCGTCATTGGTGCGCCGACGGATCGGATCGCGCGTGGAATGCTGATCTTATACCTGAGGTCCTCGATGTCTTTCAGTACGTCACTCCGCACGCCCGAAGACGCCACGGCGTAAAAACTGGGCGCTGCATCCACCTCGACGGCATCCGTGTTCACCCAGATGCCCAACCGTTTGGCCTTGCGGCGCACCATAATTGGCTCGGATGGGCCTTCTACGGTGACAATGACATCCAACTCAGAACCTGCAGGAATGGGAGCCTCACGTTTCACCGCGCCAAAGATCAGGATATCCGATCCCTCGAAGCGCGTGGTGATAGAGATCTGGTCGCGTGAAAGGCCAAGAACCACTTCCTCTGCCCAGGACAGGACCGGTAGAAGAACAAGACATATCGTAAGCAGGAACCGCATCAGTGGCCCCCATCCGGGCTGCCCAGCGTGTAAAGTTCCGCTGGCATGATCAACAGATCCAGAGCCAGTTTGCCGCACACTGCCAGCACCATGATGGCCAGCAGAATGCGCAACTGCTCGGCTTTCATTTTGACGCCGATTTGTGTGCCGATCTGTGCGCCGATTACCCCTCCAATCAGTAGAAGAACAGCCAGAACGATATCGACGGTAAAGTTCGTGGTCGCATGCAGAAGCGTCGTAAAACCGGTAACGAAAATGATCTGAAACAGCGATGTGCCCACAACTACTTTGGTCGGCATGCCAAGTAGATAGATCATCGCAGGCACCATGATGAACCCGCCGCCAACCCCCATGATCGCAGCCAGAATACCTACTGTGATGCCTACAAGGACCGGTGGGATGACAGAGATATACAGACCGGAGGTTCGAAACCGCATTTTGAAGGGGAGCGCATGGATCCAGCCGCGGTGTTTGCGGCGCGGCGCAGGCGCGCCTGCTGAGGCGCGTGCTTTGCGGATCGCGTTCAGGCTTTCGACAAACATCAAGCTGCCGATCACACCCAGAAAGACCACGTAACACAAGCGCACAAGCAGATCGACCTGCCCCAAGGCTTTGAGATAGTTAAACACCACCACGCCCAGAGCCGCGCCAATCAATCCCCCGATCAGCAAGACCGTGCCCATCTTTAAGTCAACTGTCTTGCGCCTGAGATGCGCCAACACGCCCGAGAATGACGAGGCGACGATCTGGTTCGCTTCCGTCGCAACAGCCACAGCAGGGGGGATGCCGATAAAGAACAAAAGGGGCGTCATCAAAAAGCCCCCCCCGACACCAAACATGCCTGAAAGGATGCCGACCAAACCACCCAGCCCCAAAAGCAGAAAGGCGTTCACAGACACCTCTGCAATGGGCAAGTAAATCAGCATTGGCCGGGTCCTTTATTCTCTCTTGGTCTCCTTACGAAACATGACGGCAAGAGGATAGGGCCAGACTTGCGACAAATCGGAACGATTGGCAAGACATATATGGAAAGTAGAATGTGTTTTCTACCTTTCCTTCACATAAGGTTCGCCCCCGGCACGGGGTGGGATCGCTTTGCCGACAAAGCCTGCAAGTATCACAACGGTCAGAACGTAGGGCAAAGCGTCCATCACTTGCACAGGTACAACAAAGGCACCGAGGTCGATGTTCTGGTATCTTAACGCAATGGCTTGCAGGAACCCGAACAGCAAACAGGCCCAAAGCGCGTGCCAAGGCCGCCATTTTGCAAAGATCAGCGCGGCCAACGCAATAAAGCCGCGCCCGGCTGTCATATCCTTCACAAATCCTGCTTGCAGCGCGGTTGCAAGGTAAGCCCCGGCGATACCACAAAGAACGCCGCAAATCGCAACTGCGGCATAACGCAAACCAACGACCGAAACACCAGCGGTATCCACAGCGGCCGGATTTTCCCCAACCGCCCGCAAACGAAGGCCGAAGCGTGTACGATAGAGCAGCCACCATGTCCCCGGCACAGCCAGAAGGGCGATGTACACAAGGATCGAGTGCCCCGAGATCAGCTCGGAATACAGCGGGCCAACAAACGGCACCGGTGCCAGGGCATCAGCAAAGGGAAGGGTAATGGGATTGAACCGACCCCCATCAAACAGGGATGGTGTGCGACCGCCTTGTTGGAACCAATCCTGCGCAATCAAAACCGTCAGTCCTGCAGCCAGAAAATTGATGGCCACACCAGAGATCAACTGGTTGCCTCGAAACGTGATGGAAGCAAGCCCGTGCAAGCCACTCAGCACCATTGATGAGGCGATACCAGCCAGCAGGCCCAACCACACCGAACCCGTAACCGCCGCCACAGCAGCCGAGAAAAACGCCGACATCAGCATCTTGCCTTCAAGCCCGATGTCAAAGATCCCCGCGCGTTCTGAGTACAATCCGGCAAGGCAGGCCAACAACAGTGGCGTAGCCAAGCGCAAGGTGCTGTCGAGGATCTGAACGATCGTTACAAAATCCATCAGCTGCGCCCCCGGTTCATGCGAAGGAACAGCTTTTCAAGCGGCATCCGAACCATGTTGTCCAAAGCGCCGGTGAACAGGATCACAAGCGCTTGGATGACCACAATCAGTTCCCGTGGGATCGACGTCCAGAGCGCCAGTTCTGCGCCGCCTTGGTACAAGAACCCAAACAGGATCGCGGCCAAAAACACGCCGAACGGATGGGACCGCCCCATAAGTGCCACGGCAATGCCGATGAACCCGGCGCCTTCGGTCGCGTTCAGCACCAACCGCTCTGCTTCGCCCATCACATTGTTAATGGCCATCAACCCAGCCAGTGCGCCGGAAATCAGCATCGCGATCATCGTAATCTTTACCGGCGAGATCCCGGCATATAGAGCGCCCGTTTCAGAGTGGCCATAGGCCCGGATTTCGTAACCCAAACGTGTGCGCCAGATTAAAAGCCAAACTAGTACGCAGGCGCCAATCGCGACCAACAGGCTGACATTAGCGGGTGCTGCGCGCGAGAACTCAATCCCCAACGGCGCAAGGAGTTCGTGCAGGGTCGGCAAATGAACCGTCTCTGGGAACCGGGCTGTCGCTGGGTCCATCGATCCTTCGGGACGCATCAGATTTACGAGCACATAGTTCAAAACGGCAGCAGCAATGAAATTGAACATGATCGTTGTGATGACGATATGGCTACCGCGTTTGGCCTGCAGATAGGCCGGCACCGCCGCCCAGATCGCGCCAAACGCCATCGCAGCGAGGATCGCTGCGATCAGAGCCAAAGACCAGTGCGGCCATGGGATCAGCAGGCAGACAAGCGCAACGCCCAAACCTCCAAGCATCGCTTGGCCCTCGCCACCGATGTTGAACATCTTCGCATGGAATGCCACCGCAACAGCAAGGCCCGTGAACATGAAGTTCGTCGCGTAATAAAGCGTATAGCCCCAGCCATAGGTCGATCCCAACGCGCCATCGACCATCAGTTTCACCGCTGCGACCGGGTCTTCTCCAATCGCCAGGATCACAATCGCAGACAAAAGCGCCGCCAGGATCAGGGAAATCAGTGGGATCAGGACCACATCGGCCCAGTGAGGCATCTTTTCCATCAGGTGGCCTCCCCACTGACCCCGGCCATCAACAAGCCGAGCTCTTTCTCATCCGTCTCGCCGGGCATCCGCTCGCCCATGATATGGCCGTCAAACATCACCGCGATCCTGTCAGAGAGCGAAAAGATCTCTTCCAACTCCACCGATACCAGCAGGATCGCTTTGCCTTGATCGCGAAGGGCGACGATTTGCTGGTGGATGAACTCGATCGCTCCAATGTCGACACCGCGCGTCGGTTGCCCAACAAGCAGCAGGTCCGGATTGCGCTCGATTTCGCGCGCAACAACGATCTTTTGCTGGTTTCCGCCTGAGAAATTCTTTGCCTTCAGCCAGGGATCGGGCGGTCGCACATCGAAGGTTTTCATCTTTTCTTCGGTATCAGCGCGCAAGGCTGCATTGTCCATCAGCAGTGTGTTGCGTTGATACTTGGGGTCGTGGTGATAGCCGAACGCAACGTTTTCCCAGGCGTGATACTCCATGATCAGGCCTTCGCGCTGGCGATCTTCCGGCACATGTGCAATGCCGCGCGCCCGACGCGATTGGCCATCAGAGGCCGCCCCTGTCAAATCGAGGTCCTGACCATTCAAACGGATCGCTCCGGTGCCACTTTGCATGCCGCCCAAGACTTGAAGAAGCTCGGACTGACCATTGCCTGCCACACCCGCAATCCCAAGAATTTCGCCCGCCCGCACGTTCAGATCGATGCCTTTGAGCCGCTCCACGCCGGCGTCATCAACAACGCGCAGGTTGTCGATCTCAAGAACCGGAGCGCCTGGGCTCGCTGGTTTTTTGTCGACGCGCAAGAGGACCTTGCGGCCCACCATCAATTCGGCCAGTTGTTCAGGATTGGTGTCCGCCGTTTTGACGTGTCCTACCATTTCACCACGTCGCATCACGCTGACATTGTCGGTAATATCCATGATCTCGCGAAGCTTATGCGTGATCAGGATTGTAGTTTTCCCCTCATCGCGCAGCCGCCCCAGGATGCGGAACAACTGATCTGCCTCTGCTGGTGTCAGCACACCAGTGGGTTCATCAAGGATCAGAATATCGGCGCGCCGGTAAAGCGCTTTAAGGATCTCCACGCGCTGCTGCATGCCAACGCCCAAATCCTCGATGACCGCATCTGGGTCCACTTGCAGCCCGTATTCTTTTTCAAGCGCAATCAATTCTTTACGTGCTTTGGAGAGTGATGGCGCCAAAAGACCGCCATCCTCGGCACCCAGAATGATGTTCTCCAGAACAGTGAAATTCTCAACCAGTTTGAAGTGCTGGAACACCATGCCAATGCCCGCTGAGATTGCGGCTTGGCTGTCGGGAATGTCTGTTTTTTGACCCCCGATAAAGATTTCGCCCGCATCGGCTTTGTAAAACCCATAAAGGATACTCATCAGGGTCGACTTGCCCGCACCGTTCTCTCCGATGATTCCGTGGATTGTGCCGGGTGCGACCCTGATCGAAATATCCTTGTTGGCCTGAACCGGTCCAAAGGCTTTTGAAATGCCTTTCAGCTCAATCGCGGGCGTTGTCATACGCGCATCCAAACGTCAGATTTGTCTAGAAAAATCGGGGCCAGCGCGACACTGCGCGTGGCCCCGACATAACTTTGTGTGCCGGATCAGAAGTCGATCGCAGGGCAGCTGTCGTTGGTGTAATAGGCAACGACTTCCAACTCACCATCGATGATTTGCTGGCGGGCCGTGTCGACTGCCGCTTTCATCTCGTCGCTCACCAGCTCGGCGTTGAACTCGTCCAGCGCATAGCCGACGCCATCGTTGGCGAGGCCCATAGTGAAGACGCCGGTTTCAAGATCAGCACCTGCTTTCATTGCGTCGTATACAGCCACGTCAACACGCTTGAGCATGGAGGTCAGAACCTGACCCGGGTGCAGGTAGTTTTGGTTGCTATCAACGCCGATCGACAAGATGCCCTCATCCGCGGCGGTCCGCAGAACGCCAACGCCTGTCCCGCCAGCCGCAGCATAAACGACGTCTGCACCTTGGCTGATCTGAGCTTTAGTCAATTCTGATCCCTTAACCGGATCATTCCAAGCTGCCGGGGTGGTGCCAGTCATGTTTGCGATAATGGTCGCATCCGGATTCACGGCTTTCACGCCCTGTGCGTAACCGCAGCCAAAGTGGCGGATCAGCGGAATGTCCATGCCGCCGACAAAGCCAACGGTGCCCGATTCCGACGCCATCGCAGCCATCATGCCGACAAGGTAGGAACCCTCGTGCTCGGCGAAGCCGATTTGACGCACGTTTGGCGCGTCCAGCCACGTGACGTCCACAGCAACGAATTTCGTATCAGGATAGTCCGCTGCAACTGCGGCCAGCGGATCTGCCATTGCAAAGCCCATGGTGACAACGGGGTTGTGGCCAGCCTCTGCGAAGCGACGCAGCGCTTGTTCGCGCTGGGCCTCTGACTGAAGCTCGATTTCGCGATAGGTGCCGCCCGTTTCTTCGGCCCAACGTGTGGCGCCGTTATGCGCGGCTTCGTTAAAGGATTTGTCGAACTTGCCGCCCAGGTCAAAAATCAGCGCCGGTTCGGCCAGTGCGGCCCCCGCGCTCAATGCCATGGCTGCAGCAGTGCCCATGATCGTCTTCATGAAGGACATGTGAATACTCCCAGTTGGTTCTGATTGGGGCGGCCACCTGATTGGGGCTGCCCAAAGTCGTCTCGGATCGGATAAGATCGTTGCAAATAAGGCCGCAGGCGGACGCGGGGGTCAACCGATTCTTAACGCATTGAGACAGCAAACCGCCGCTAACCTTGGGTAAGATCCCGGGTCATGATCACTGCATCAGCAGCCCGCCCCCCCGCGCGGCGATAATACTCTCTGCGAAGACCAGTCTGGGAAAACCCGCAGGAACGATATAGACGCAGCGCGACCGTGTTGTCTGAAGCAACCTCCAAAAAGGCGTGATGCGCACCCCTCCGTGTGGCTTCGGATTGCCACGCGTGCATTAGCTTTCGCGCGTTGCCCTCACGTTGCACTTTGGGATGGGTTGCGATTGTCAGCAATTCGGCCTCGTCCGCGATGACGCGGACCAACGCAAAGGATTGACCGCTTGTGCTGGTAAAGACCATGGGGTGCGCCAGGAACTCGGCAAACTCATCCGCGTTCCAAGGCCGCGATTGCGTGAAGGCTGCGGCGTGAATAGCCGCCATGTCATGCGGGTTCATCAATCCAGAATAACCGGAGCTGTGTCGCGAGCAGGTGCCGCGTCCGCCGGTCGCAAGTAAAGCGGTGCTGGGGGAACGTAAGGTTCGTCAAGCCGCGTGATGGCCAGACGCGCGATCGCTTCTGCAAGCGGCGTTTTCGGTGTTTCAACAACGCTCCCGGTCTTCGGTGCCAAAGCATCTGCGCCCGTACCGACCAGGTCCGGCCGCTCTGCAATCCAGAGTTCTGGAATTGCTTCGTTTTCAGGATCTAGCATTCGTGGATCGTGTGCGCCGTCTAAACCAAAATACTGCGCGTAAATCTTGTTCCGGCGCGCATCGGCCACGGCGATAACCGGTCGCCCAACACCGTAAGCGAGCGCTTCAAGGAGAGACACGCCAACGGCCGGTTTCCCCAACCCCAAGGCAAGGCCACGGGCGGCAGAGACCGAGATACGAATGCCTGTGAAATTACCCGGACCAATGCCGACGCCGATACCGTCCAGATCGGTGTAGTCGAGGCCCTGCGCATCAAGCACCTCTTGCAGCATTGGCATCAGGTGCTCGGCCTGCCCTTTGGCCATCTCATCGGTGCGCACCGATAATTGACCGTCATGGAACAACGCCGCTGTGCAATAAGGACCGGCGGTGTCAAACGCTAACAGGGTGCAATGGGTCGTCATGGGTCGGAAGATTTCTGCAACGCTTGTCTGGCACTGGCGGTGTCGCGTGGTAGGTCATCGTTAATACTCAGCCATCTCAACGTGTTACCAGCATGAGCATGGCGTTGTGGTGGCAACGCATCCGCTTGATCTATAACTCCAAGCGACAGATAGATCTGGCCGGGAAGATAAGAGTAGGTGGCCGCCAACGGCGACCCGCACGTGCGGCAAAGCCATCGCTCTACGCCCTCAGACACGCTCACACTGCAGTCCAAAGGTGGATCAAAGACAACGTCGTTTGTACTAAACGCTGCAAAAGCGGCGACAGGAGCCCCGCTGACCCGCTTGCAGTCATCGCAATGGCAATAGGTCACGACGTCCGGCAAGCGATTGCCTGTAAAACGATGGGCGCCGCAATAGCAGCGCCCAGTGATCGGATGGGGGGGTGCTTCGGTCGTCTCAGACGGCAACCGGACGGACCTCTGTCACTTCGGGAATGTAATGGCGCAGTAGGTTCTCGATCCCCATTTTCAAGGTCAGCGTTGAGGATGGGCATCCCGCACACGCGCCTTGCATGTGCAGATAGACAACACCGCGGTCAAATCCGTGGAATGTAATGTCGCCGCCATCTTGCGCCACAGCGGGACGTACGCGGCTATCAAGTAGCTCTTTGATCTGGCCAACGATTTCAGAATTTTCACCTGTATGCTCAGCATGGCCGCTTGCAGGCGTGTGATCACCGGCCATGACCGGATCGCCGGACTGATAATGCTCCATAATCGCGCCAAGGATCGCCGGCTTGATGTGGTCCCAATCGACGCCGTCTTCTTTCGTTACAGTGACAAAGTCATTGCCGAAGAAAACGCCAGTGACGCCTTGAACTGCGAAAACGCGTGTCGCCAGCGGCGATTTATCGGCGGTGTCAGCGCTTGGAAAATCTGCCGTTCCCATCTCCAGAACCGCTTGGCCGGGCAGGAATTTCAAAGTGGCCGGGTTCGGCGTGGATTCAGTTTGAATAAACATACGGCAGCCTCCTAAAGCGCGGTCATATTCATATGCGGACCGGAAATGGCGAAGTCAAGGTTTGGAATGATTCTAAACTGAATGCGGGTGAAGGCGCAAGTGAAACTCATCTTTGCGCATGACGTTAATATCCAAGCGGAGTGGAGTGTGATCGATCTACAAAGCATTTTGCGAGGCTCTGCCTCGCGCTCCGGAGTTTATTTGAACCCAAAGAAACAGGCAGCGCGCCATGGGCCTCTTTGGGTTCAAAAATATTCCGGGGGAGCCCCCGGGGGTCGAGGTCGCCGCCGCCCGTCACATCTCGGCCGGTGGCACCATTCCCACGATGTCGTAGGTCTGACGCAAAATGGGGCGCGTGATCTCCCGCGCACGTTCCGCGCCACGGGTGAGGATTCGGTCAATTTCATCCTGCTGATCCATCAGCCGCGCCATTTCGCCGGAAATAGGCGACAGTTTTTCCACCGCGAGTTCGGCCAACATGGGTTTGAATTCACCGAACTGTTTACCGCCTACATCGGTCAGCACCTGATCGACACTTTGATCGCTCAGAGCGGCAAAAATATTGACGAGGTTGCGTGCCTCTGGACGCTCCTCCAATCCCTTGGCTTCAGAGGGAAGCGCGTCCGGGTCGGTTTTGGCTTTACGGATCTTTTTGGCGATCGTGTCCGCATCATCCGTCATATTGATCCGGCTCATATCCGACGGGTCAGATTTCGACATTTTCTTTGAGCCATCTCGCAAACTCATTACCCGCGTCGCGGCACCTTCAATCACGGGTTCTGTCATGGGAAAGAACTCTACGTCGTAGTCATGATTGAACTTCGCGGCGATGTCGCGGGTCAGTTCCAGATGTTGTTTCTGATCTTCGCCAACCGGGACATGGGTCGCATGATAGACGAGGATATCCGCCGCCATCAAAGCGGGGTATCCAAAGAGACCCAAAGACGCGTTTTCGGCGTTTTTCCCGGCCTTGTCTTTGAACTGGGTCATCCGCTTCATCCAACCCATGCGCGCCACACAGTTAAAGATCCAACCCAACTGAGCGTGTTCAGGAACCTGGCTTTGATTGATCAGGATGGACTGTTCGGGATCAATACCAGCCGCGATGAACCCTGCACAAAGCTCGCGCGTGTTCTTTTGCAAGTCCGCTGGATCCTGCCACACTGTGATCGCATGCAGATCCACCATGCAATAGACCGTTTCGAACTCAGGTCCTTGCATGTCGACAAATCGTTTGATCGCCCCCAGGTAGTTGCCCAGCGTCAACCCGCCTGACGGCTGGATGCCGGAAAACACACGTGGCGTGAACTGGGTCTCGGACATCGGGTCACTCTCATCTGGAAAAAATCGCTCGCCTCGCTTACCCATGGGGTCAGGCGGCGTCAAGAAGCGCCCATAAAGGACCGCTAAGAATGAGCAGTGATCCCAATCAGAACCCCGTTAACCCGCTGCCACCTCTCGTGGTCCTGCTGTTTTTGGGCATTGTCGTGATCGAAGCGATAATCTCCCTTGGCGCGCAAGGTGTCGTTGGCGGGCCTGGCGCCGTCGGTTGGCGGCTCTGGGGCATCCAGACCTATGCATTTAGTTCAGAAATCTTTGCCTGGATGTGGCAGACAGAACAATTCCCGCCCGAACATCTGCTGCGGTTTGTCAGCTACAGCTTCATCCATGGATCCATCACACATGCAGCTTTTGCCGGCGTCATTTTGCTGGCCATGGGCAAAATGGTCGCCGAGACCTTTGGCCAATGGCGCATGCTGATCATCTTTGTGCTGTCCGGGGTGGGCGGTGCCTTGGTTTACGCCATTGTCCTGAACGATCCCGTTCCTTTGGTCGGGTCATTTCCCAACGTGTATGGGCTTATTGGCGGGTTCACTTATTTGCTGTGGCGCAATTTGAGTGAGATGGGCGAAAACCAGTACCGGGCATTTATGCTGATCGGTTTTTTGATGGCCTTCCAGCTGATCTTTGGTCTGCTCTTTGGAGGGCAAAAGGATTGGGTCGCTGATGTCGCCGGATTTATTGTGGGGTTCGGACTGTCTTTCGTGCTCAGCCCCGGCGGTTGGTCGCGGGTGCGCGACCAAATCCGCCACGACTGATCATTGCTTCAGGCTGCAGGTGCTAATCCCGAAAACGCGGTAAATGGGGCAATACCCCACTAAACCGGTGGCAAGTGGAATGACCCCGACCAACCCCCACATGGTTTCCATCCCAACAAAGACCTGTGACAAGAGGATCAGACCCATCAGTGTGCGGGCACCGCGGTCTAATCCGCCTTCATTGCGTGTCATCATTTATCTCCTGTGATGTGGTTTGACGAATGTCACCTTTGCACATGCGGTATGAGTGAAATTTGACGTGCATCAAATTAACGACGCAAAGCACTGCGGAATTCGCCGATGCGGAAGGCGCCGATCAAATGCCCCGCACCAAAATAGACCACCATGCCAACCAGGATAAGCACAAGTAACGCAAGCCAGCGCAAACCGCCGATAATCAGGAGGGGTGCGAGGAGGTAAGCCAATCCCAAAACGGCGGCACCCATGAGGATTGAGGCGGCAATGATCCGCGGCAATCGTGTGCGGAAGCGATCATCAAACCGCGCGACCTCTCCCATAGGGTGGGTGCCGCGCCATAACAGCCAGACCATGGCCCAGGCGGCCACGGTTGTTCCAATAGCCGCGCCAATGTACCCGATAGCCCAAGCCATGCCCACAGCAACAACAGCATTCACCACCATAGCAACAAGCGCAAAGCGGAACGGCGTACGTGTGTCTTCGCGCGCAAAATACAGCGGTTGAAGAACCTTTTGCAGAACGAATGCAGGCAAACCCGCTCCGTAAACCGCTACGGCCAAAGCGGTTGCGTCGACATCATCTGGCGTAAATGCGCCCCTGCCAAACAGCACAGACACCAGCGCGCCGGGGATCACGACCAACGCAACAGCGGAAGGCACTGTGAGCGCCATCGACATCTCGCCCGCACGGCTGAGCGCATCACGCCCACCAGTCTCGTCTCCCGCGCGGAGGCGGCGGGACAGGTCTGGCAGCAAGACAACGCCAATAGCGATGCCAACAACGCCTAGAGGCAATTGATAGAGCCGGTCCGCGTAACTGAGCCAAGCAATCGCACCGTCAAAGAAGGATGCAACCTGCCGCCCAACCAGTAAGTTAATCTGCACAACCCCGCCCGCGAGCATTGCAGGCAAAGCAATCACCGCGAGCCTTTTCAGGTCTGGCGTCATGCGCGGCCATCTGAGGCGAACCGCAAAACCAGCACCGCGTGCGGCCCACCAGACCAGAGCCATTTGCGCGACACCGGCGATGGGCACAGCCCAAGTCATCCACGTCCCGATGTGGAGGGAGAGCCCCGAGACGCCGGTAAACACCTCGCCTTCGGTCCCGGAGTAGCTGCGGTGCGCCGCCCAGATCGCCCCGATCAAAATCGCGTTCAGTAAAACAGGCGCAGCGGCTGCGGCGGCAAAGCGCCCTGTCGCGTTCAAAACGCCCGACAAGAGGGCCGCAAGGGAGATAAAGATGATATAGCCAAATGCGATCCGGCCAAAATCGACGGCCATTTCGAACCGCACATCGCCCGCAAATCCGCTCGCCATCGCCAGCACCAACCACGGCATGGCCAGTTGGGCGACCAAAGTGAAGGCGATCAGGAAACTTGCGAGTGCGGAAAACGCATCCTGTGCAAAGGTCTCTGCATCCTCGTCGCCTTCCACCTTTTTTGAGAAAAGCGGCACGAAGGCTGTGTTGAAAGCGCCCTCGGCAAAAAATCGGCGGAACATATTGGGTAACGAAAACGCAATCAGGAACGCTTCGGCAACAGGGCCTGCGCCCAGGAAGGCCGCGATCATGACATCGCGCACAAAGCCAAACACACGGCTCAGAAGCGTCCAGACGCCTACCGTGAGAAAGCCCGCGACCAGCCTTATGGGTTTCATGGCACCTGCTCGTTGCCCGTTTGGACCGTGATACCTTGGATTGGCACCCACGGGAAGGGCGGGCTTGCTGGGAGAAAAGGGCTCTACTTTCTCCGACCTCGGTGGTCCGTCTTCTTGATCAGTCCAATCAAGGTTGATTTGTGCCAGATACCGTCTCCATTATATCGACATGTGTAAAGGGAGGGGGAGAACATGAAAAATCCTGATTGGGTTACCCAAGGACCGCCAGACGCGCCCTTGCCAGAACAAACCTTTTTTGCCGATCCCGCCCTCGACCGGGCGTTTGCGGTGACCATGACGCTGGCCACGGAATTATGGGTCCTCAAGGACCGGGTCATGGCCCTTGAAAGCGCCCTTGCCAAAACTGGGGGGATCGATCCCCAGGATCTTGATATGGAACCGGATCAAGCAGAGCGATCTGCTCGGGAGGCAGCGCGACAGGCGTTTGTTGCCGGTCTTTTGGATAACCTGACGGGGCAACAGGCCTCAGCCGGGGCACCGGAGGAGGGGACAGAACATGGATGATCGCAGCTTCGTTGCCGCGCAGGACGTCATCCTGGACATGAAAAAGCACTGGACGACCAAGCTTTACCCCGCGCTCAAGGCCGAATACGCCGAACGTGCGCAGGCAAAAGCACCCCAAACCCGCCAGGACGTATCTCGCCTCCTCGAAGGGTCAACCAGCTATCAATACTTTGCTTGGATGGAACGGCATCTGCAGCGGATGAAGTATTCTGGTCCATATGGCTTGGATCCCTACCACAAGGA